>CAYYZW010000242.1:0-5251 GCA_964476375.1 uncultured Pirellulaceae bacterium | reverse complement strand
CGCTTCATCCTCCTCCGCCCATTCCACTCGCTTCCGGGAAAGGCCGATCTTTCGATCTTCGGTATCCACTCGCAATACCTTGACTTCGATCTCTTCACCCGGACTGACGACCTCCTCGGGGTTTTCCACCTTTTCATCGGCCAATTCCGAGATATGAAGCAGGCCTTCCAGCCCATCTTCGAGGCCAACGAAGACGCCAAAATTCGTGATCTTGGTCACCGTCCCGGTAATCACCTGGCCGGGCTGATATTTCTTCGGAATCTCGTTGGTCCACGGGTCATCATCCATTTGCTTCAGTCCGAGTGCAATTCGCTGACGGTCCTCGTCCACGGAAATCACCTTGCAGGTGATTTCCTGGCTCTTCTCGAGAACCTCACTCGGATGGCCGATCTTCCGTGTCCAGGACATGTCCGAGACATGCAGTAGTCCGTCAATCCCTTCCTCAAGTTCGATAAACGCCCCGTAATTGGTCAGATTTCGAACGGTACCGTTCACCACCGCATCGGTGGGATATTTCTCAAACACCTTGTCCCACGGATTTTCCTGCGTCTGCTTGATACCCATGGACATCTGCTGTTTTTCCGGGTTGACCGCGAGCACCACGACCTCAACCTCGTCACCGATCTGGCAAGTTCATTGGGATGATTGATCCGTCGCGTCCAGGACAGTTCACTGATATGGACCAGGCCCTCGATACCCGGCTCCAGCTTGACGAACGCCCCGTAGGACATCACGTTAACAACCTCGCCCGTCACACGGGAATCAACCGGGTATTTCTCTTCCACTCCGTCCCAGGGATTAGACTGCTGCTGTTTCAGGCCCAGCGCGACCTTCTCGTTTTCGCGGTCGATATTCAAGACCATGACTTCAATCTCCTGGTCAATCGAGACCATCTCCGAAGGATGGCCTATCCGCTCCCAGCTCATGTCCGTGATATGCAGCAGGCCATCGAGGCCCCCGAGATCCACAAAGGCACCAAAGTCGGCAATGTTCTTTACCACACCCTTGCGGATCTGCTTGACCTCCAGCGTGGAGAGCAGTGCGTCACGATCTTCCTTTCGTTGTTTTTCTATAAGGGAACGCCTGCTGACGACGATATTCCTTCGAGCCTCGTCAATCTTGAGTACTTCACATTCCACTTCCTGTCCAATGAAATCACCGATATCATTCGGCCGACGGATATCCACCTGGCTTGCCGGGAGAAACACATTGACTCCGATATCGACAAGCAGGCCGCCCTTGATCTTGCGGTTGACCAGGCCCTTCACGATCTGCCCTTCCTCGACATGCTGCATCATCTCCGTCCAGGCCAGTATCTTGGCAGCCTTCCGCTTGCTCAGCGACACCATCCCGTACTGGTCGCCGGTCCTGCCAAACTCGTCTTCGAGTTCCTCGATGAGAACCTGGAGTGTCTGACCTGCTTCGGGCGGATCTTCATCCGAATCCCATTCATTGACGTGAATGGTCCCCTCGCTCTTGAAGCCCACGTCCACGACGGCAAATTCGTCATCGACCCGGATAATGGTCCCTTCAACGACATTGTTGACCGTGAAATCGGCTTCCGTTTCCAGGCGGTCATCAAGAGGATTGGGCCCACCCTCGAAAAGTGCCTCCAGTTCCTGGGCAAGCGTGTCGTCTTCAAGATTGCGAATTAGGCTGCGGTCTACCATGGTTTCATCCAGCAAGCTCCCGTGAGAAATACACCAGTCGGTTCACCGGAGATACCGGTGGGAGCCGGTCCGTTGGGTGCCATCAAGCAGGCACGCGGACCTGTAAAAAAGAGTGATGAAGTTCCCTTATTTCGAGCCGACGCCGGCACCATACCGACAGGACAAAACGGCCACGGGGAAGCTCGCTTTTCTACCATAACGCCCAAATTCGAACAACCTGCGTGACACCGCGTTGACCTTCCCGGGGGGACGTGTTACAAGACAGGCACGCTCGGAAACCGGGTCCTGGTGAAACCAACGAGGAGAAACGGCACGTGCCACGCAGCAACGAACGACGCAAGGAACTCAAGCGCCGCCGGCATCGCAAGAAAAAGCTCACGCTGCTTCGCCGCAAGCTCGAATCCGCGAATACGTCCACCACAGCTGAGATCGTTGAAAAAATACGGTCCCTGACACCGGGTGCCGATCAGATCCTTGCCAATCTCGGGCTGGACGAAAAGTAACGTCTCACGACGAGGCGCGTTCGGATTTCTCTCTCGCCGCCTGCTGCTCAAAGGTGAACTCTCCGTCCTCCCACCCGACCTGGACGAGATCGCCGGCAGAAACGTCACCCTGCAAAATCCGGTTGGCAAGTGGGTTCTCAATGCATCTCCGGATTATCCGTTTCAGTGGCCTCGCTCCGAGGGCAGGGTCATAACCGTCCCTGGCGATCTGCAGTGCCGCGGTGGCATTGACCTCCAGGTCAATGGACTGCGACGCCAGTCGGTTCGACAGCTGTTTTATCTGCAACGTGACCACCCTATCCAGTTCCCTGGCCTGCAGCGGGCGAAAGATGATCGTTTCATCGATCCGGTTAAGGAATTCCGGGAGAAAGACCGCTCGCAGTGATTCCTGGACTGCTTTCTCGAGTTCTGAATCCTCTCCCCCCTTTTCCACAACGTGTCGAACCAGCTGGCTGCCACAGTTGCTCGTCATCACCACCAGCGTGTTGGAGAAATCCACCACCCTGCCATGACCATCTGTAAGCCGTCCATCATCCAGCAGTTGCAGGAGAATATTAAAGACATCCGGATGTGCTTTCTCCAGTTCATCCAGCAGGAGCACCGAATAGGGTCTCCGGCGAACCGATTCGGTCAGGGTTCCTCCATCCTCATAACCGACGTACCCGGGAGGCGCCCCCACCAGCCGACTGACAGCATGACGCTCCATGTACTCGCTCATGTCCACACGCAGCAGGGCGCTCTCATCTCCGAAGATCGTTTCCGCCAGGGCCTTGCAAAGTTCGGTCTTTCCCACGCCGCTCGGTCCCACGAAGAGAAACGTCCCAATCGGCCGATGCGGTTCCTGCAGCCCACTTCGGCTCCGGCGGACCGCATGTGCCACTGCCTCCACCGCTTCATGCTGCCCCACCACCCGTTGATGCAGCCGCTCTTCAAGGACCACCAATTTGCACCGCTCCCCCTCGACCATCCGCTGGACGGGAATCCCGGTCCAGGTACTGACGACCTCGGCGATCTCCTCTTCACCGACCTCCTCTCGCAGAAGCCGTGAAAGGCCCTTCTCCGGTTCTCCCAATTCCTCCGCCTGCTCCAGTTGTTTCCGCAGGCCGCTTCTGCGGTCCTCGATTTCCAGAAGCTGCTGGTATTCAGATTCCGTTACCGGCTCCTGGAGCCCACGCTTTTCCTGGATTTTTGTGTCCAGTTTCTGAAAATCCCGGTTGGAACTTTCCAGTTGTTCCAGGAGTTGTCGGCTACCCACCATCTCGAGTTTTTCATGATTCCACTGGCACAGCAATCGCTCTTCCCGAACCTTGAGTTTCTCGATCTTTTGCTGGACCTCTTCCATCCGTTGCCGACAATCATCGTCTTCTTCTTCCGCCAGCTGGCGAGCAGCCAATTCCAGGCCGGTAATCTCCCGCTGCACCTGGTCAATTTCCACCGGGACGCTAT
Organism: uncultured Pirellulaceae bacterium; assembly: GCA_964476375.1. GTDB lineage: Bacteria > Planctomycetota > Planctomycetia > Pirellulales > Pirellulaceae > SAT2750. The sequence goes on along the minus strand of CAYYZW010000242.1, from coordinate 1,632 downwards.
CGCGTTCCACTGCCAAGCGGCTGCAGGCCTCATCGACCAGGTCAATTGCCTTGTCCGGCAGGAAGCGGTCCGCGATATATCGCGCCGAGAGACGAGCCGCGGCCAGCAATGCCCTGTCGCGAATCTTGATCCCGTGATGCACTTCATATCGCGACTTGAGGCCCCGCAAAATCGCCACGGTATCGTCCACCGTGGGTTCCTTGACATGGATAGGCTGGAACCGTCGCTCCAGGGCAGCATCTTTTTCTATATGCCGCCGGTATTCATCGAGTGTCGTCGCACCGACACACCGCAGGTCCCCGCGAGCAAGCGCGGGTTTAAGCAGGTTGGCCGCATCCGCGGCTCCCTCGCCAGAACCTGCCCCGACCACGGTGTGCAGCTCGTCAATAAACAGGACGACCTGGCCATCGGCATCCTCGACATCCTGCAGGACCGCTTTTAACCGTTCCTCAAATTCGCCGCGGAATGTCGCACCGGCCACGATGGCCCCCATGTCCAACGCGACCACTTTCCTTCCTGCCAGCCCCACCGGAACATCGCCATCGGCGATTCTCTGGGCCAGGCCCTCGGCGATCGCTGTCTTCCCGACGCCGGGTTCTCCGATCAACACGGGATTATTCTTCCGCCGCCGTGAAAGCACCTGGATCACGCGGCGAACCTCGGCATCCCGCCCAATCACCGGATCCAGTTTTCCCTCGCGGGCCCTCGCCACCAGGTCCATCCCATAACGGTCCATCGCCTTGCATGGAGTGCCCGGTTGTTCATCGTGTTTGGTCATGGCGCACCTCTCCCTCTCTTCGTCCTTCGTGGATCCAACGCCCCCTACTCCTGGACTTCAAACTCCGCGTCGATCGCGTCTTCGTCGTCGGCGTCCTCTTCCCCGCTCCCGGTCTCCTCATCCCCACCTGACGCGCCCTTCTCGTAGAGCGACTTGCTGAATGCCTGAGCGATTTCCTCCAGGTCCGAGACCGCGGACTTGATGGCTTCGGGATCATCCTGCTTGGCAGTTTCGCGAACCTTTTCCATGGCCGACTCGATCGGCTGCCGATCGTCGTCCGCCATTTTGTCGCCCTGCTCGGCAATCATCTTTTCCAGCTGGTAACACATGTGTTCCGCCTGGTTCCGAGCTTCCACGAGCTCAAACATCCGCTTGTCCTCGTCCGCATGTTCCTCGGCATCGCACCGCATCTTTTCGATTTCGTCGTCCGAAAGTCCCGCCGATTCATCAATTTTCACCGAGGCTTCCTTGCCGGTACCGACATCGGATGCCGACACGTTCAGGATGCCGTTCTGGTCGATATCAAAAGTAACTTCAATCTGTGGCACCCCCCGTGGTGCGGGGGGAATGCCATCCAGGTTGAATTCACCCAGCAGCCGGTTATGCACAGCCATTTTCAGCTCACCCTGAAACACCCGGACTGTGACCGCCGGCTGGTTGTCCGCCGCCGTGCTGAATGTCTGCTTTTTCTCAGTCGGGATGGTCGTGTTCCGGTCCACCAGCGATGTCATCACGCCCCCCTCGGTCTCGATCCCCAGTGTCAGCGGCGTGACATCAAGGAGTAAGACGTCCGTGCGGGGGCCCGGAAGAGGCGCCGCCAGGATTGCGGGCACGGAGGCCCCGACGACATGCGG
>CAYYZW010000241.1:0-5865 GCA_964476375.1 uncultured Pirellulaceae bacterium | reverse complement strand
GCACCACGCTCGTCGAAGTCAGTTTCTGGGGAATCAACCGCAAACGACTGGCAGGCGGGTCGATCAACCTGGAGTGTGCGGTCTATACCACGGTCGGATCCGGAAATGTCTCGAGTACCGGCATGTCCCTGGAAACCTACTAGGGTGTCCCGCCGAATTCGTCTTCGCCATCCACATCCAGCACACGCTCTTCCATCTCAAGCCGCCGGACCTGGACACTTCCACCGCGCGCCGGGATGACCTGGAATATCCGGTCCGCATGTTCCTGAACGAGCGGCAGGTCATGGTGGCTGATCACGATCATCTGGAAACCAAGCTCATGGGCCGCCTGCCGAACGAGCCTGACCAGGTCGGGGACCCGGTCAGGTCGTAACCAGCAGTCCTGTTCATCCAGCACGAGTACCTTTCGCCGTTCAACACCGAGGTAGTGCAGCGCGAATATCCGCAGGCCGACAGAGAGAATGTTGGCGACCGATCCTCCCTGGCCCCGCATGATATGTTCCGCGTTGCCTTCTCGCTCTACACCGAAACTCACCCAGGCGGCATTATTCTTCCATTCCACGTCCGCCTTGAGCGTGATCGGCTGCCCCAGGACGTCCTGCAGGGCCTTCGTCAACAACCGTTCTGCCGTTTCAATCTCCTCACGGAAGATCTCCTGGTTCAGCTGCTCGAGGGCAGTCGCCACCCGCCCTGACACCTCCAGGTACTGTTCCGTCAAAGAACGCTCCTCACGATCGCCGGCGAGCGTTTTCTCCAACAGTCCCTGCTGTCCCTTCATCCGGCTGCACTGGTCCGAAACATCATCGAGCAGGCTGCCCAGTCTCTCGAGACCCGTTGGCTGCCTCTTCATGATTCCTCCCCCGGGTCGTCCTCGTCGTCCGACTCGTTCTCCTGCAGCGAATCCTCCAGGGCCGCAAGTTTCTCCTTCAAATCCTCGATATGTTCCTCGTACTCTTGTGACTTGCGGTCATTTTCCGATTGCTTTTCATCTCGCAATTGTTGGAGTTTCTCCAGGTCATCGCTACCGAATTCTTTTTTCAGTCCTTTCTTCAACTCATCAAGGGATTCCTCCAGTTGCTTGATCCGCCCTGCCAGGCCGTCCTTTTTCGATTTCAGTTCGGCAAATTCCTCACTTAACCGTTCCAGGGTTCGGTCGTCACCTTCTGCATTATTCATCATGGGACACGTACCTCTCAGCCAGCTTGTTAATTTCTCCCTGCACTTCGGGGTCAAATTCCCCAAGGTTTGCCGCCAGGAACTCCTTCAGCCCGGCACCTGATTCCGTCCGTCGTGCTTTCATTTCTGCCAGCCCGTGAATAAACGTCGAACCGGCCGTCACGGCTTCCTCCTCGATCACCTGTTCATAGAATACTTCTTCAAAACTTCCGTGCGGCACCGCCACCCGCTCCGCCTGCCAGCCCTCCTTTTCAAACTGGATCTGCAGTACCGCCGGCTGATGCTGGCGAGTCGCATCCCCACGGCTGACACGAGAAATATTCCCCGGAGTGATCCATGAAGTCCCCGCTTTTTCAACCGTCTCCAGGTGCCGGTGAATGTGACCGTTGATGACCGCATCGATTCCCGGAAGTGCCTTCGGCTTGTAGTAACCGATCTCCTCGTAACCCGGAACCACCAGGTCATGGTGGGTCATCCAGAAGACATGGTCTGCCGGGGAATCATGGCCCGCCGGCAGCTTTTTGCCCCACGATGTGCCTCCGATGACGACCGATCGGCCAGCAATCGTCCCGCTCCACGGTTGGTCACTGGTCACCAAGTCGATAACCCCGGAGGCAGCAAGGATACTGAGTGAGTCGTCCTGCGAAAGAACGTTCTCGCGGACATCATGGTTTCCATAGATTGCCAGTGGAACCTGGGAGGAAAGAAGTTCAATCAGCTCGGTCAGAAGCCAGTTGGCATTGTCTCGCGGGTAGTGAAAAAGGTCCCCCAGAAGGGCGGTCTTGAGCTTGTTCTTCCTGGCAAATTCCATGCACCAGGCAAGCTTGCCCAGAATGGTGCGAGGATAGTCATCCGAACGAAAGCCGGGCGGCCGGCTACTGATATGCGGGTCGCCGATAAAGAGGATTCCCTCATGCGTCATGGCTTTCCCCTTTCTCGAGCAACTCGAGCAGTTCCTCCTCGGACCAGGGTCGGTGGCAATGAGGGCAGGTTGTCTGCTGACTCGCATAGTGGCGAAGACGATCCCGGCATTCCTCCAGCTTGCCGTCCAGCTCGGTCAGCTGGAGGCGGATTTGTTTCACCTGGTCCGCATGCCGAACCAGGTCCAGGAGCTTCTGCTTCAGTTCCGACAGATCCTCCATTTCCGGGGGCTTCTCGAGAACCTCCAGGAGCGAAAAGCGTTTTTTCTGCAGCTGAAGATCCCGACCCATCCGATCGAGCGCGCCAGCCTGGCGGGCAAGATGGCCGACCGGGTAGAGATCCGGTGGTGCCTGCAGTTTCTCCAGCACCTGGCCGGACTGCTGCAATCTCGCCAGACGTGCCTGCTTTTCGGCCAGCTCCTGCAGCTGTGTTTTTAACTGGACACTTGTTTTGAAAGCGGAGGCAAGTTCATCCCGGCCCTCGCGCAGGGAGACCAGTTTTTTCTCTATGCCGGCCAGCGGCTTGTACTTCTTGAACGTCGCCTCGTCGCGTGTGATCCGCTCCTGGAGTGTCGCGTGAAGGTTCTTCCGTTCCCGCACATTCTGCCGGTGCTGTTCCTGCATTTGAACCAGGTAATGGGCATCCGAGGCAGAAGCAAAAAATGTTGCCACCTTGCTTCCGGGCTGGTCGATCAGGAAGATCGGCGCCTTCTGTTCTCCCAGGTGGACATCGAAACTGTCCCCTCCATCCTTCACCTCCACCTTCTGCATCCGCAGCATGGCGCCAAGCTTGTCCGGGACACGGCCACGATGCACCGGCTCACCATTGATCACGTACGAGGACCCCTTCTTCCGCCTCCGCCATTCGATCGTGTCTCCCTCGCCCGTTTCCAGAATCACACGTGCTTCCTTCTCGCCGTGGCGGATCATGTAATGACCACGTGAATTCTCGCAGACCGCCCGGAGTGCCTCCACCACCGCGGACTTGCCGCAGTTGTTCGGCCCAATCAGGACATTCACACCCCCGGACAGGTCAAGCACGGTATGCTCGTGCGACATGAAATTGATCAGGGTGATCTGGCGAATCATGGCAGTTGGTTGTCCATAACCATGCGGGCGTTTCCTGACGGCGATAATGCCGATGGGATATTCTTACAGACATACCCCCGCACGGGCAACTTCCTTATGATGGAGAAACTCCCTTTTCTCCTTTTCCGTCACCAGCGATCCAACTCATGGCACGCCGCATCCTGATCATGCTCCTGACGGCGGCCCTGGCCCTTGGTGCCACCACCGCCGTATTGGCCGCCGGCGACTCCCCCTCCGGAGGCAGTTACCGCAGCCCGGCAGATCTGACCCCGCTGCTGTTTTACCTCACACTTGCCCTGGGCGTCTCCTTTCTCTGCTCGATCCTGGAGGCGGTCCTGCTCTCGGTCGGGCCGGGCCATGTGCAGGTGATGATCGATTCCGGTTCGCATTCCGGGCAGATCCTCAAGAACCTGCGCCAGGACATGGACCGTTCCCTCTCGGCGATCCTGACCCTGAACACGATCGCCCATACCGCCGGCGCGGCCGGGGTAGGTGCCGAGGTAGCGGCAAAGTTCGGGGACGGGTACCTGGGACTTGCCTCTGCCCTGCTGACCCTGCTCGTCCTGGTCCTCTCGGAAGTGATCCCCAAGACGCTCGGAGCCCGCTACTGCCGGAGCCTGGCAGGAAAGAGTGCCGTGATGATTCGCTGGCTCTCGATCCTCCTGTTCCCCGTGGTCCTGGCACTGCAGTGGTTTTCCAAGGCGCTTTTTGGCAAGCAGGAGCATGGCAGCTATTCCCGCCTGGAACTGATCGCCATCACCCGGCTTGCCGAAAAACAGGGCCAGCTGGAGGACGAGGAATCCGAGATGGTGCAAAACCTGTTGCGACTTCAGAACATCGAAGTCTCTGACATCATGACCCCGACCACGGTCCTCCTCTCCCTGGCCGAGGAATCGACGGTGGGCGATGCGGTCAAAAAGAACGTGCCGATGAACCACACCCGTATTCCGCTGACCCGCGAGAGCCATACGATCCGGACCTACCTGCTCTACACCGACCTGCTGGAAACTCACATGGCCGGCGAGACAGGCACGCTCCTTGCCGAGATCTCGATGCCGATCCGTACGATCGATGAAAAGTTACCCGTCTATGACGCCATGCTGATCCTGATCGAGAACCGCGACAAGATCCTGCTGGTGGTTAACGAGTTCGGGGAGGAACTGGGGATTGTCACGGACGAGGACGTGCTCGAAGCCATCGCCGGACGCGAGATCATTGACGAGGACGACGAGCATGTCAGCCTGCGCCAGGAGGCAGCCGACCAATGGAAGAAGAGCCAGGCGGAGGGCGCCTCCCCCGACAAGGAAGAACCGACGGCATCCTGACGATCCACCGGCCTGGCGACACCGTCCGCCCGTACCTGGGGTTCTAACCCACGTCGCTGCTGTCTGTTGGCGTTCCCGGATCTTCCAGCCGGCCCTCAAAATATTCGATCACCGCCGCAATTTCACGTTTACGGATGACCGTATTACGGATATTCAGTGCACCGACGACGTTGAAAAAAGCAATGGCCAGCATGAATTCATGCAACCGCACTGACGTGGCAGGGCTCCCGGCCATCGCCTCTCCCATGCGGAGATTCAACTGAACCGCCTTGCGTGAATCTGCCTCCTGGTCGACATACTCGGCCGTCTGGTCGGCGATAGCCCAACCCATTTCCTGGTAGGAATCTCTTCCGATTGGTCCGAAATAAATCCAGAAAGATAATACGGCAACGGCCACGTTAAAGAGTCCCAGGCGAGATAACTTCTCCGCTCTCCGCACCCCGGCACCATAGTTTTTCATATCCATCTTTTTACCCGCCATGTGTCTTCTCCTTAGGAAATATTCATCCTGTCCGATCGTCTCTATGGAAAGATTGCCGTCCGGTCACCAAAGCGGACACTTTCTCCGGGAATCTTTTTCTGAATTGCCAAGAATACCGAAACACCCGATATTTTACAGCCGCTGGCGTAATATCCTGCCCGCCGCGCCCAGGCTGGTGAGCTTGACAAAAGCCTCGTCCAGCGGAATTTCATGGTCCTTGCCCGGGGAAAATCCACAGTCGGGCGTCAACATCAAGCGATCCGCCGCCACATGTTCCAGGGCCTTCTCCACCCGCTGGACAATCACCTCTGGTGTGTCGATCTCCTCGAAACGCACGTCCACGCATCCCAGGCCGATGCGGATCTCCTCCGGCAGTTCCTTCAGCACCGCCACGTCCCCGGCCGCCGGAATGCTAAACTCCATCATTAACTGGTCGACCTCCAGCCGGGTGATGTGGTCCAGGATCGCCTCGTAACCCCCGGCCGCCCCCCAGCCCTGCCGGCCCCAGTTACGCCGGCAGAGGTGTACCGCCAGCGTGATCCCTTCCACGCCCTCGACAATCGCGTTGATCCACTCGACCGCCTTTCGCATTTCTGCCGCCGGGTCGTCAAAGGTTGCCCTCACCTCCGGGTCAACAAGAACGCAGAGATGGGGTTCATCCAGCTGCACCAGGTCGCCGCCGACCTCCCGGACGGAAAGCAATTCCTCTCGCAGGACCGGCACCAGCGCCTCGCAGAAAGCATCTCGCGTCGGGTAGGCGGCCCTGGAATGTTCCGCTTCCCACATCCTCTGGCCAATCAGGTAGGGAGAGGGAAGTGCCACTTTCACCGCCCGCCCGGTATTCTCCCGAAGGAAACGTGCCTCCGCAGCCACG
>CAYYZW010000240.1:0-3560 GCA_964476375.1 uncultured Pirellulaceae bacterium | reverse complement strand
AATGGGAAGGCCATCGGCCAGTTGCTCCAGCGTGGCAATGCCGGCGGCCGCTGACAGGGGCGATGCATTAAAGGTACCGAAATGAACAACACGTTCATGACGGTCATGTTCCACGTCCCCGGTCTTGTCGAACAGCCGCATGATGTCCGCCGCTCCCGCCACCGCCCCCCCCGGCATGCCGCCGGCCAGGATCTTCGCCAGGCAGGTCAGGTCCGGAGTGACCCCCGAGAGTTCCTGCACCCCCCCCGGGCTAAACCGAAAACCGGCGATCACTTCATCAAAAATCAAGATGGTCCCCTGTGCCCGGGTTCCCTCACGCAGAAATTCCAGAAAACCATCAGGGAGTGGGGCACGGCCCCAGGATGCCCCGGTTACCTCCACGATCACCGCCGCGTACTCACCACGTTCCAGCTCGGCCTGGATCGCCTCGTGGTCCGAATCCGCCAACGTCACCATGTCCCGCTTCTCGTTCCCACTCACCCCGAGGCTCACAGGGCGATCAAAGGGCATTTCAAAACCATGCACCACGTCATCATGCCAACCATGAAAGTGACCGGCGAACCGCATCACTTTCTGCCTCGACGTGAAGGCCCGTGCCAGGCGAAGGGCAAGAAGAGTCGCCTCCGTACCGGAATTGACAAATCGCACTCGCTGGGCGGATGGCACCAGCCGGCAGACGAGTTCTGCCCAGTCAATGTGACGCGGATGGTCGTTTCCAAAATGGGTTCCCTCCCCGACCGCCTGTTCGCTCGCCGCCACCACGGCCGGATCGGCGTGCCCCAGAAGCAGGGCCGCATTTCCCATCAGGAAATCGACGTACTCGTTTCCATCGACATCCCACTTTCGACTTCCCCGGCCATGGGAAATATAGAGTGGTACCGGGACGGCGTATCTCAGATCATGTCCCACACCCCCACCGAGGGCCTGGCTTGCACGGTCATGGAACTCGCGAGATCGGTCAAGTCGAAACTCGGTCATGAAAACACCTTCGGGGTCTCACAGGGCTGGAAGGTCCAAACGGCAGATGGCATTATATCGTGCTGGCCCCGCCATTGGCGGAATACCATCTTACCCAAGGAACTGCCATGTTCTCTGTCCGGTTTTTCAGCCAACTGCCAGTCTTCTCCTTCCTGGTCGTTTGTGCAGTTACCTGCCCGGCCGAGGGACCCTTCCAGGCTACCGGGATGAAAGTGGGCGAGGTCTCTTCGTCGACTGCCATCATCTGGGCCCGCCTTACACAACGGCCAGAACGAAATGGCATCGACCGCCCGATGGTGGAGATTCGTTATGCCACCGACACAGGCGGAAAACGCAAAAGAGCGGTCGAGGAGATTATCTACCCAAACAATATCACCGTGTCCGATATCCGCGATGCGGCTCCAGGAACTGCCGGCGAGACCCGTGTCCTGTACCGACCTGCCGGCCATCCGACGTGGCAGCAGACCGACTGGGCCCCCGTGGATCCAAAGGAAGATTTCACCCACCAGTTCATGCTCAAGAAACTCACTGCCAGCACCACCTACGATGTCCGCGTGGAATCACGTCATTCCGAAGGTCACAGGGACGGCCCGCCACTGGAAGGGAGCTTCCAGACCGCACCGGAGGCGGACGCGCCGGCCCGAGTGGTTTTTACCGTTTCCACCGGCCAGGCCTACAACGACCGCGATGATGAACACGGGTATGATATCTACCCCAGCATGCTGAAGCTGAAACCCCACTTCTTTGTCCACACCGGCGACATTGTCTACTACGACCGCCTCGCTAAAACCGAGGCCCTCGCCCACTATCACTGGCAACGAACCTACAGCCTCCCCACGAATGTCCTCTTCCACCGGCAGGTTTCCAGTTACTTTATCAAGGATGACCATGACAGCTGGGTCAATGACTGCTGGCCCTCGATGCAGACGAAATACATGCACCAGCTGACCTTTGCCCGTGGGCTGGAAATTTTCCGCCACCAGGTGCCAATGGGACGCAGCACTTACCGAACACGCCGCTGGGGAGAGGATCTACAGATCTGGATGGTCGAGGGCCGGGATTTTCGCAGCCCCAATACCGACCCCGCCGGCCCCGACAAGACAATCTGGGGAAAAAAGCAGAAAGATTGGTTCCGACGCACCGTCCGGCAGTCGGACGCAACATTCAAGGTGCTGATCAGCCCCACCCCGGTCGTTGGCCCGGACCGCGACAACAAGAATGACAACCATGCCAACAAGGGATTCACGCACGAGGGAAACGAATTGCGTGATTTTATTGCCCGCCAGAAGGACATGGTTGTCGTCTGTGGCGATCGGCACTGGCAGTACATGTCCATTGATCCCCGAACAGGGGTTCGCGAGTATTCCTGTGGGCCGGCCAGTGACAAACACGCCGGGGGCTGGCAGCAGGACGATTATCGAAAAGAATACCATCGTTACCTGAATGTCACGGGAGGGTTTCTCTCGGCAACCGTGGAAAGAGAGGACGGGACACCCTCACTGACCTTCCGTTACCACGACTCCGATGGCGCTGTCACCTTTACCGCCACCCTCCATCCCCGCCAGAATTAACCACGACCACCAGCACCCATTGTCCGCACACCACCACGCGTCCTTACCAAGGAGCCACACCGGATGAAGAAAACGACCCCCACCCCCCTGTTCACCCTGGGACTGCTCGTCCTGGCCACGGCCATGGCGACCGCCCAGGACTCCGACGACAAGTTGCGAATCATTGCCTTTGGAGCCCACCCGGATGACGCCGAATTCCAGGCGGGAGGGACGGCGATCATGTGGGCCCAGCAGGGGCATCACGTGAAATTTGTCTCGGTGACCAATGGCGACATAGGCCATTGGCAGATGGCCGGTGGCCCGCTGGCCCAGCGGCGCACGGCAGAAGTGGTGGAAGCCGCCAGGCGAATGGGCATCACGACGGAGGTGCTGGACATTCACGACGGGGAATTGTTACCAACGCTCGACAATCGTCGTACGATCACGCGGTTGATTCGGGAATGGAAGGCGGACATTGTCCTCTCGCACAGGCCCAATGACTACCATCCGGACCATCGCAACGTGGGCATCCTCGTCCAGGATTCCGCTTTCATGGTGACCGTCCCGTTCTTCTGCCCCGGCACTCCCCGCCTGACGGAAAACCCGGTCTTCTTTTTCTACCCGGACCGGTTCAAGAAACCCTACGCTTTCCAGCCCGACGTGGCGGTCTCCATCGATGCTGTTTTCGAAAAGAAACTTCATGCCATCGACGCGCTCGAGTCCCAGGTTTACGAAGGAGGGGCACTTGGCACGCAAGAGACGCTGCGGCAACGATTGGCCCATGACCCGGTCGCACGCAAGGAGAGCCTGGCACGCAGCTGGCAGCGACGACAGGGGGGGATTGCCAACCGTTATCGTGAGGCGCTGGTCCGATGTTATGGTCTGGAAGAGGGGAAGAAAGTGAAGTACGCAGAGGCGTTCGAAATCTGCGAGTACGGACGCCAGCCCAGCGAGGGCGAACTGAAGCAACTCTTTCCATTCACCGAATAGCGACATGCACCGTGTGGAAGTCACTCCGTTTATCTTTTCAAT
>CAYYZW010000239.1:0-18792 GCA_964476375.1 uncultured Pirellulaceae bacterium | reverse complement strand
GTGACACTTTCCTGATGGTCTCCGGCCAACTCGACAACAAACTCTACGGACGGCCCGGTCTTATCACCGACATGGATTTCAACCGGCGCACCATCTACACGTTTGTCGAACGGCAGAACGTGCCAAGCGTCGTGAAGGTATTTGATGCGGCCAATCCGGACACCTCCACGGCACGTCGTGTCAACACGACCGTACCCCAGCAGGCTCTGTTCGCGATGAATTCCGTTTTCATCTCCCGGTCAGCGAAGCTGATCGCAGAACAATCCACCACTGAAGAGCCCGTGGATCGCATCACCCAGATTTACCAGGCGGTCCTTGGCCGTGCACCCAGCGTCGACGAAATAACGCTGGGTGTCGAATTCACGACCAGCAGTTCCTGGGAAAACTACGTCCATGCACTCCTGATGACAAACGAATTAATGTTCATCGACTAAAGAACCATGAATTACTCTCCCCTACTGACACGACGAGAGACGCTGCGGCAAATGGGAACCGGGATTGGCTTACTGGCCCTTCCCACCCTGGTGGATGCCGCGCCCAACCCGCTGACACCGAAGTCACCTCCCTTCAGGCCCCGCGCCAAGCACATCATCCACATCTACCTGAATGGTGGTCCATCCCAGGTCGACACATGGGATCCCAAGCCGGAGCTCACCAGGATGGATGGCAAGAGACTGCCGACTGGAAACCTGACAACCGAACGTGAAACCGGCGTTGCACTGGCATCTCCCTTCAAGTTCCGGCAACACGGCGAAAGTGGACTCTGGTGCAGTTCCGTCTTTGAGAAAACCGCTTCGGAGCATGCCGACAAGATTTGCGTCATCAACTCCATGTATGCGAACACGCCAAACCATGAGCAGAGCATGCGGCTGATGAACACAGGTGACGAACGACTCTCCCGCCCCAGCTACGGATCCTGGCTGACCTACGGTCTTGGTTCAGAGAATCAGAACCTGCCTGGTTACGTGGCCCTCTGCCCGGGCCTGCCCGTGGCCGATTCTTCCAACTGGCGGTCTGCTTTCCTGCCCGGCATTTACCAGGGAACCTACCTCGACACCCGCAAGACCAACGTGAACGAGCTCATCGATAACATCAAGAACAGTTCGATTTCGCTACCTGACCAGCGTCGGCAACTCGATTTACTGGCACAACTCAACCGGAAACATCAGCAACCTCGCCAGCAGGATCCTCACCTCGAAGCTCGCATCCAGTCCTTCGAACTCGCTTACCGGATGCAGATGGAAGCAACCGATGCATTGGATATTTCTCGTGAACCGAAGTACATCCAGGAGCGATATGGAGCCGACAAGGTGCATGGTCGACAGATGCTGATCGCCCGCCGACTGGTCGAGCGTGGCGTACGAGTCGTCCAGTGCTACCACGGTGACGTGCAGCCGTGGGATTCCCACGGAGACATTGCCAACGCACACAAGAACCTCGGCAACGAGGCCGATGGACCCATTGCCGCACTCATCCAGGACCTTGACCAGCGGGGTTTACTGGACGAAACACTCATCATCTGCGGGGGAGAATTCGGACGCACTCCTGCCGTGGAGATTCCCATCGGGTCCAATGCCAAGCCGACCGGCCGCGACCATAATCACCACGGATTCACTGTCTGGCTGGCCGGCGGTGGAGTCCGGGGTGGCATGGCCTATGGCAAGACCGATGAGTTCGGCTACCAGGCCGTAGAGAACCGCGTCCATGTCCATGACCTGCATGCCACCATGCTTTACCTGATGGGGTTCGACCACCAGAAGCTCACCTACCACCATGCAGGTCGGGATTTCCGCTTGACCGATGTCGAGGGAACGGTCGTTCATCCACTGATCGCCTGAGATCCACCGGGCCTGGCAGTTACGACTGCTGAATCCCGTCCTCCTGACCGGGGGGTTCCTGCAACTGCTCCAGGATCTGCCGGGCCCTTTCCAGGTCTTCTGGAAGCACCATCAGGCGGGCCACTCCACGCGAGAAAAGGACACCCTGGAAAGCCCCTCCGCCGTCATCGGCAAAAACGGTTGCCGAGACCGCACTCGCTTCCAGTATCTCGCATGCCATGGCAGCTTCCATCCGTGAACTGAATTCCTGGAGACAGACAAGATCCGACATCGCCCGTGCTCCTTCGTCGAGGGGAAGAGAAAAAAAGCCCGGCCCCACACAGGGGGCCGGGCCTTACTTACTTTGTCAGGCGATTGTGATCGCTTACCAGGACGATGTGGCGCCGCCACCATCGTCACCGCCGCCACCACCATCGTCACCGCCACCACCATCGTCAGCACCACCGCCATCGTCAGCACCGCCGGTATCTTCAGCGGCAGCCGGGGCAGCCGGGGCAGCCGGGGCAGCTGCGGCAGGTTCGCCTGCAGGGGTGCCGGCCATATCCTTGAGGCCTTTCAAGGGACGAACCTTCACGACATTACGAGCAGGCTTCGCCTTGAAGATGGTCTCTTCGCCCGTAAATGGATTCGTCCCGGGTCGCTCTGGCTGAGCTTCCTTGAACTGCACGACGATCTTGCACAATCCTGGAATGGTAAATGGTGTTCCATCGCTGATCGTTTCACCAATATAGGATGCCAGACCGTCCATGACGGCAGTAACTTCCTTCTTGGATAATCCGCTTCGCTCAGCAACTCCATTAAGAACCTGTGTTTTTGTCGGGGCCTTGGCCATAAGGAATGTCCTCCATGAATGAAGAGTTAGTGGTTTAAAGGAATAGGGTTAATTCAAGCGAAAAGAACAGCAGATCGACTCGTTCGCCCACCTAAGGGGGTGATTAAATACATTCGTGTTAAAAATGCAAGTCGTGAAAAGGCGAAAACTGGTCGAAAAGCACGTTTATCCCCAAAACGATGCTTCTGCATGTGGCCTGGGCACGGGAGATGGAGCGGCCGATATTTCCCGGGAACGGGCTGAGTATGAACATTTTCCAGGTTGAATCAGATCCCCCTCCATGTCTCTTGGCCAGATAGCGAAACTATCGATTTGCCTAATTCCTGGAGGTTCGATAAGATACTGCCATATAAAACTTTACGTCGTTATTCAAGACGTTTTGTGGGCCGTATGGGCCATTGGAATGGAGCGAAGGGAGAGTTCGCCGAGGAACCTCAGGGTGGAAGAATCATCACGGTTCTATTTGCCGGCAGGGACGCATTTTTTTCGCCTGTTTTTCGCCCTGGTGGATCGAATTAAGAGTGACAGGAAAATTCAAAAAAACCTCGAAAAATAGCCCTTTGGTACTCGTATTTCGTACTGGAAGCTGAACAAGATGTCCTCCAGGAGAACCGGATTCATGAAGAATCGACTCAGCACATGGCAGACCATTCTGGCAGTCTGCATCGGATTCCAGGTGGCTTTCGGCGGGCTCTGCCGGGGCCAGACAACAAGTAATGATGTATTCCTTCCGGCCCCCCGTGAACTCAAGCAACACCTTATCCGCGCCCGCAAGGCAATTGACGAAGAGGAGTTTGGGGAAGCGGTCCTGCACCTGGGCCAATTACTTACAAGTGAGGTCCTCAATACCCCGGAGAAACCGGGCGTGGAGGCACAGGACTTCTTCATCGGCCTGGACGAGAACACGGGGACCCGCGTGAGCCTCAAGACGGAAGCTCAGCGACTTCTTGCCACAATGCCGGATCGTGGCCGGCAACTCTACGAGCTTCAATTTGGTGCCGACGCCCGCACGTTACTTGAAGAGGCCGTTGAGAACGGGGAGCGAGAGAAGCTCACCGAGGTCTCTCGCAAGTACTTTCATACCAACGCCGGCTATGAAGCCGCCCTGCTGCTTGGTCGTGGAGAGATGGACCATGGCCGGCCGCTTGCCGCAGCGATGTATTTCAAACGCGTGGCCGAGACGGAGATTGCCCGCAAGCAATTTGACCCGGAACTTTCCGTCCTGCTGGCGACCTGCTGGCTGAGATCCGGCCTTCCCGCCACCGCCCTGAAGACTCTTGAGAACCTGAAGGAGCGGCTACCGGATGTCCGCATCAACGTGGGAGACCAGTCCCTTCAGCTTTTCACACCCGGGGCGGACCTGCTGGCACGACTGCGGACGATCTCCAGTTTCAACGGTGAACTTTCCAGCACGGATGTATTGCAATGGACATTACATCGCGGTAACGCCGGGCGTACCGGAACGATGGCAGGAGGCATACCACTCCGAAGCATGTGGTGGAAGGTCCCGACCGCCAACGACGCGGGAGACGAGTTGCTGATCGAACAGCTCCAGCAGCAGGACGAGGGCAAGGGGGCTGTCTCTATGTCGCAGCTTCAGCCCCTGGCCGTCAATGATGTCATCCTGATGCGCAGCCCGGACAGGCTGCTCGCGGTCAATTTCCTCAACGGCAAACGAATCTGGGAATTCCCCTGGTTCGACCTTTCGGAGCAAGAAGTCATTCTTGAATCTCCTGTCCAGCGTGGAGAGGGAGCCAATGAGAATCGATCCAGGCAGTTACGGCAACGGCTCTGGGAGGACGCTGCATTCGGCCAGCTCAGCAGTGATGGCAAGAAAGTCTTCGTTTTATGGGACATGGGCTATGCCAACTCGAGTGCCAACGCCCAGATGATGATGATGGTCGGCCCGGCGGGAATTGCTCAGCGCCAGCGCGGGCAACCCAAGTCCTTCAACCAGCTCGCCGCCCTGGACCTGGAAACCGAGGGAAGCCTGCTCTGGGTGGTAGGTGGAGAGAACGGCGAAGACGAGTCCCGGCTGGCGGGTGCTTTTTTTCTCGGTGCCCCGCTTCCTCTTTACGGACAACTCTACTGCCTGGCGGAATTCAACGGGGAAATACGCCTGGTGGTTCTCGATGCCCGAACCGGGCAGCTCCAGTGGTCCCAGCAACTTGCTCACGTGGAATCTCGTACGATCCTTGTGGATCGCCTGCGGCGTCTTTCCGGTGCCAGCCCGTCGTTTTCCGACGGGATCCTGATCTGTCCTACCGGGGCAGGTGCCGTGGTCGCCGTCGATATTTCCAGCCATTCCCTGCTCTGGGGTTACCAGTACCCGCTTAATAACACCTCGCGTCGCAGTGCCATTCGCAGACCGGTCCAAATCGGGAGCTCCTCCCCGAATAACCAAGGCTGGATTGACGGTACGGTCACTATTTCCAGTGACACGGTGCTTGTGACCCCGGTCGAGGGCAGCCAGTTATTGTGCCTGAACCTGTTGACTGGAATCCCGCGTTGGGAACCCCGTCCGCGCGGAACAGGACTCTTCGTGGCCTGCATCCACAACCAGTCGGCGGTGCTGGTAAACCAGGATTCCCTGGTGGCAGTCTCGCTGGCCGACGGGGATCCGTCCTGGGAAAAGCCGTTGACCCTGGACGACGAGAGGCCGAGCGGTCGTGGGTTTTACAGCCAGGGTCATTACTACCTTCCCACCACGGGGTCCCGGCTGCTCAAGATCGACATGGGCAGCGGCGAGCTGGTGGAGTCCATTCCGACCGAACAACCACTTGGCAACCTGGTCTGTTACAAGAACCAGGTCCTGTCCCAGACACCAGGTGCGCTCCAGTCTTTCTTCCAGCTCGACCTGCTCCGCCAGGATGTTCAGGAGAAGCTGTCCAAGAACCCGGACGACCCCTGGGCGCTGGCCCGCAAGTGTGAACTCCTGCTCCAGGACGGTGACCGTGCCACGGCGATGAAGACGCTTCGCCAATGCCTGGAAAAGACCCCGGAGGATGTCGGCCTGCGGGCCCTGATGGTGAAGACCTCGCTGGAACTATTACAGGACGACTTCCTTGGCAACCGCACCCTCGCAGCCGAACTGGAGAAGCTGATTGACCACCCGGCCCAGCGCCAGGAGTACCTGGAACTTCTCGCAGCGGGCTTGCAGGAAAATGGCGAGATCCTCGCCGCCTTTGACACCTACATGGTATTGATCGAGGCAATCACGCTATCGCTCGACCTGGAATTAGATACGGGGCAACCGCTTCAGACGGTCGAGGACGATCTGCAGGTGAGGAGGGATCGCTGGATCCAGGTGAAGCTGGAGAGCTTAAGAGCAGTCGCCTCGGAAGACCAGAGAAAACATATCGACTCGGTGATCCTGGAACGTTATGCGAAAGCGGTCGAATCAGGGCGACCACGGTCCTTGCGTCAGTACCTGTCCTACTTTGGACGCCATCCCTCTGGATCCACGGCACGCATGCAACTTGCATCCAGGCTGATCGAATCCAACCAGGCGATCGAAAGGGAACTACTGGAGGCGGAACTTCTCCTGACACACATCCAGCAGTCGCCGGACACGGCCCTGCACGGGGAGGCGCTGGCACGGATGGCACTCTTGCTCCAGAAGGCGGAGAGATGGATAGAGGCAGGGGAGGCTTTCCAGCAACTCGCCTCCCGTTTCGGAGAGACCGTCGTCCTGGAAACAGATACCGGCGCGGAATTACTGGAGGAGGCACGCCAGGACGAACGGCTGGCCGTGCATCTGGCGCCAACCCCCTGGAAGGCCGGCAGGGTTCACGGCCCGTCGCAGATCAACAACAAGGGCCAGTTCCCCCCGTTCCAGCGAATCTACCAGATGCCGCTGGTGGAACTGCAGGGGACGCTCCCTTCCTCCACGATGGTGGCCCTGGACCAGACGCGGAACTCGCTCGTCATCCGGGATCAATACGGGACCACGCTCCAAAGGGTCTCCATGAACGACGGCCGACGGCCCGTCAGCTCCTCGCAGTACTCGATCAGTTACGCTCGTGCTGCCGGTCACCTGATGCTGCTTTCGCTGGGGCCAGAAATCGTCGCCGTCGACACGATCCGCAACTCACAGGATCCGAGCGAGGCGATCCTCTGGCGCAAACGGACGACGCCCCCCGTTACCGGGGACCCGCGGTTTGTGGTCAACAACCTGCGAACAAGTTCCCGCATGACACCACTGGGGGGGCGCAGCTACATGGCGGTGGATGGAAAAAACCGGCGGCTTGGAATCACCGGCTCGATCACCGTCAACGGCATCTGTTATCTCAAGATGGAACAGCTGATCTGCCTGGATCCACTGACCGGGAACGAGATCTGGGTGCGGGACAATATCCCGCCGGGATCCGACATCTACAGCAACGACTCGTTCGTGGTCCTGGTACCACCGGAGGCAAGCAGCAAGGTGATGGTCTACAGTGCCATTGACGGCCGCCTGGTCGGGACCCGGCCACGACCGGAAAACGAAACCGGCTGGCATCATTTTGGCACCGACATGGTTGGCTACCGGCTCGACGGCCAGAACCTGCATCTTCTCATGCGAGACCAGGTGAGCGGGGAGATCCGCTGGCAAATCACCGTTCCGGTCGGCACCCGCGGAGAGATCGTGCAGCGCAAAGACCTCCTGCTGCTGCAGCCGAATGGAACGCTCCAACGAATCGACCTTCAGAGCGGCGAAGTCCGCTGGACCGGTAAGTGCGAAGCGGACCCGGGTTTGACGAGCATCCATGTCAGCAAGTCCCGGGACCGCTACCGGGTTGTCACCAACCACTCGGCCAATAGCAGCGGGATCACGATTCCCTCGACAGGAATGCAGGCGCAGTTGATTTACGGACAGATCTACTCGGTCGATGCCGACAGTGGTGAACAGCTCTGGCAGGCCCCCGCCACCATTGAGGGCTGGGGACTCCCCATTTACCAGCCCGCCGAATCTCCCGTCCTGGTGATGCTCCGGCAGCGCAATCCACGTACCGCCCAGAACCGTACCACGGGATCCATTTACAGCGAGTTTATCTGTCTGGATGCCCGGGACGGCCGGTTGTTGAAGGTCGGCAGCGAAGGGCAGGCCGTGCGAAAGGTCAGTGGTTACATCCGCAGCTTCGATGTGCTCTGCTCCACCAAGGCCCAGGCAGTCACCGTCGTTGTCAACGGCCAGGGCTATCTCTTTGAACTCAGTGACGATGACCTGCCGCCCGCCGCACCAGCACAGATGACGGCAGCAGGTTCCAGCAACTCGCTGGGAGAGCTGGGGGAGAAGGTCAAGCGAGCGCTGCAGGGAAACAACCCGTTTGGCCCCCGGATCCCGATCCCGCGAGCTGTTCCGGCCAAGCCGGTACCCAAGCCCAAGCCCGATCCCAAGCCCAAGCCCGAGCCCAAGCCCGAGCCCGACAAGTAACCGACAGCGGCCAGGAGGCCCTCCGGCGTCTGGTGTTCAAACGTTCCGGTGGACATTATCCTTGGTAACAATCTGACATGATGACCCATCTTTTATGGAAGTGATTCGCCTGGCCAAAATCCACGCCCGCGGATATCCGCCTACAAACCAGGACCGGTGGCCCCTGTTTTTTCAAAGGACGACCCATGACAAGTGACGATTCTGCTGCGGAACTTCCTGACCACAAGAGCCCGGATAATGATGCCATTTCCCTGCTTAAAACAGCGCGCCAGCAACTGGTTGATCAACTCGGGCGCGTGATCGTGGGCCAGGAAGCAGTGATTGACGAGTTACTGATCAGCCTGTTCAGCCGTGGGCATTGCCTGCTGGAAGGCGTTCCGGGACTGGCCAAGACCTTGATGATTAACACGCTCTCCGAAGCTCTCAACCTCTCCTTCAGTCGCATCCAGTTCACCCCCGACCTGATGCCTGCGGATATCACTGGAACGGAAATCATCGAGGAAAACCGCTCCACCGGGACGCGTGAACGGCGATTCCTGGAAGGGCCCCTGTTTAGCAATATTATCCTCGCAGACGAGATCAACCGGACACCGCCCAAGACACAGGCAGCACTCCTGGAGGCAATGCAGGAACGCCATGTGACCGTGGGACGGATCCAGCATCCGCTCTCCGACCCGTTCTTTGTACTGGCCACACAGAATCCCATTGAGCAGGAAGGGACTTACCCGTTGCCGGAAGCCCAGCAGGACCGGTTCATGTTCAAGGTCTTTGTCGATTACCCGAACTTCGATGAAGAGTTCGAGGTCGCTCGCCGAACGACCACGACCGAGCAAGCAAGCGTGGAGGCAGTGCTCTCGGCGGAGGAGATCATTCACCTGCAAAAAGTCGTTCGCGAGGTTCCTGTCACCGACCACGTGCTCCGCTACGCCCTCTCGCTGGTTCGCCAGACCCGTGTGGGACGCGAGGGGAACCCTGACTTTGTTGAGGACAAACTGGCCTGGGGAGCGGGGCCACGAGCGGTTCAGTTCCTTATCCTGGGTGGCAAGGCACGAGCCCTGCTGCAGGGGCGAAGTCACGTCTCTACCGACGACATCATGGCGCTTGCCAAGCCGGTCCTACGTCACCGCTTGGTGGTGAACTTCGCGGCCGAGAGTGACGGAATCACATCGGACGACATCATTGAACAACTCTTAACCTGCACCCCGACCAAGGAAGACGAACTGACCAGCGATGCCCGATTCCAAAAGATTTTTGCATCCTGAGGCGATCAAACGCATCAGCCGACTGGACCTTCGGGCTCGGCACATCGTGGAAGGATTCCTTTCCGGGATGCACCGCAGTCCCTACTTCGGCCAGTCCGTGGAGTTCCTGCAGCACCGCGAGTACGTGCCCGGGGATGACCTCCGTCATGTCGACTGGATAGTCTGGGCTCGCCAGGACCGACTCTACGTGATACAGTTCGAGGAAGACACCAACCTCCGCTGCACGATGCTGGTCGACACCTCCAACAGCATGCAGTATGGCAACGGGATCTTTAACAAGTACGAGTACGCATGCACGATTGCTGCCAGCCTGGCCTACCTGGTCCTGCACCAGCAGGATGCCGTGGGGTGCATCTCTTTCGATGACCGTGTTCGACAGCGGATCCCGATCCGCAGCAAGCGGAACCATATTTTCTCCATCATCAAGTCGCTCGATGCTGTCAGGCCGCAGGACAAGACCGACATGCTGACAGTGCTCTCAAGCGCCGCCGAGACGATCCCGCGGCGGGGCATGATCGTGCTTATTTCCGACCTGCTCGCCGACCCGGAGGGGACCATCCGGGGACTCAAGATGCTTCGGCAACGAGGCCATGATGTCCTGGTATTCCATGTCATGGATGATGACGAACTCGACTTCCCCTTCAGCGGCCCAACCCGTTTTGACGGCCTGGAAATAGAACAGTTCCTCAACTGCAACCCCCGCTCCCTGCGGGAGGGTTACCTGGAGGCATTGCAGGAGTTTCTTGACACGACACGCCACCAGTGCGCCCAGAACATGATCGACTATGCCCTGATCCGCACCAGCGAACCGCTCGATGCGGTACTGGCCCGCTATCTCAGCGCCCGCCTGGGACGGAATTACCGAAACTAGACCACCGACCTTGATGATCCGCCGCACGCCGGTGCCGGAGAGAAAGACAACAAGAGGATGTTCACATACCAGGCACTCACATGGGGATTCCTGATTGCCCTGGTGCCGCTGTTGATCCACCTGATCAACATGATGCGGCACCGGCGGGTGAAATGGGCCGCCATGGAATTCCTGCTCAAGAGCTACAAGAAGCACCGCAAGTGGGTCTGGCTCAAGCAGTTATTGCTGCTCCTGTTACGGATGCTTGTGATCGCCATGATCGTGGCATTGCTTGCCCAGTGGGATCCGCAGAGCAGCTTTCTCTCACGTTTCGGCGGCAAGGTGACTCACCATTACGTGCTGATCGACGACAGTTACTCCATGTCGGACACGCTGGGAGAAAAGAGCGCCTTTGAGACGGCCAACCAGGTGATCACCAGGCTTGGCAACCAGGCCCGCGAACAGGGGCAGCACCGTTTCACACTATTGCGGTTTTCCCGGGCCGCCAGGACGAACAACACCAGCGGCGATGCGATGCTTGACCAGCTCGACAGCATCACGGATCTGAATGCCGAGTTCGTGGGGACCGACTTCGACAAGTTACTGGAAGAAAAAATCTCTGGCTTTGAGGTCACGGACTTTTCCGTCGAACCACTCCCGGCCCTGCAACTGGTTCGCCAGCTCGTCTCGCTTGGAGACAAGGAAAGTCGGGTTGTCTACGTGATTTCAGATTTTCGCCGCGGAGACTGGGAAACCCCTTCCCAGCTTCGCGACTCCCTCCAGCAGATTGAAAAACACTCGGACCAGATTCACCTGGTTAAATGCGCCTCGCAGGCCCATGCCAACCTGGCCATCACTCACCTGGCCCCCGCCGATGACACCCGCGCGGCTGGTGTCCCCCTGTTTGTTAACGTGCGGATCCGCAACTATGGCCCGGAGGTGGTCAACAAGGTACAGGTGAAGTTGCGCACAATTTTTCACCAGGACGGGCAGCTGGAGCAGGTCGAGTCCGAGGAACTGGAAGGGACGGAGGATCAGCTTCCAACCCTGTTAATCGACCAGATTGACCCTGGCGAGACAATCAGCGAAAAATTCCAGGTCTTTTTCCCCGAGGCCGGACAACACGTGGTGCACGCCAGCCTGCCAGAGGATTCCGTCTCGGCGGACAACGATCGCTGGTCGGTGATTGACTTTCCCGAGGGAGACCCGGTACTGATCATCGATGGTTCTGCCGGCCAGCTTCACCAGTATTTCCTGGCCAGTTCCTTCCAGCCCAGCCAGCGGGCAAACACGGGAATCCGGCCGGAACTGCAACCGGTCCAGTACCTGCGGGATACGCCACAGGAAAACCTGAAACGCTTCAGTGCCATTTATCTTCTGGATGTGGGACGACTCGACGGATCGGCCCTGGAGAAACTCGAGACCTTCGTGCGTGGCGGCGGTGGCTTGGGAATCTTCCTGGGAGACCAGGTGGACGTGGCCCATTACAACCAGCAGCTCTTTCGGGATGGCAAGGGCGTGATGCCGGTCAAGCTGGCAGGCCGGTCGATCCTGGAACCCCCCTTTGATCCCAACACGCCGGACATCAACATCCAGGACCATCCCATCTTTGATTTCTTCCTGGGCGAACGCAATCCCCTGATCCGGCGAGTCACCGTGGAGCAGTTCATCCAGCCCGACAGCTCGTGGGAGCCGGGAGAGGAATCCACGGCCCAGGTCGTCACACGCCTGCATAACGGGCAGCCACTCGTGGTGGAGCAACGTTTCGGCGAGGGGCGGGTTGTCTGTTTCCTTACCACCGCGGCGCCCAGCTGGAACAACTGGGCCCAGGATCCAAGTTTTGTTGTTGTCACGCTCAAACTGCATGCCCACCTGACAGCGATCGGCCGGGTGGATGATGTCCGGCTGGTGGGCCAGGCCGCCACGGTCTCGCTCGCGGCAGACCAGTATGCAGACAATATCGTCTTCTTCCAGCCCGCGGAATCGACATCCCTGCGGAGCGAGCTGGAGAAAACGGCGATGCAACCTTCCAGTTCCTCTCCCCTGATGATCGCCTCCCTGGGCCTGACCCCGGATAACCTCCCACGACAGCTGGAAACCGGACGTCACGGCATCTACGAGGCGGTCTACCGCCGGGTGGACGGGAAGATCGAGGTCAGCCGCTTTGCTTTCAACGTGGATGGCAGTGAAGGGGACATGTCACTCATCGAGGATGAACTGATCGTGGCCGGGCTCAAACCGGTCAACGTCCAGATCAAGACACCCGGGGACTACGCGGGGGCATCCATGATCCAGGCCGGAGGAACGGCCAGCTTCTGGTTGATGTGGCTCCTGATCGGCATGCTGATGGCTGAACAGGTACTGGCGTTTTCGGTAAGTTACCACCCAGCCAAGCGGGACACCAACTAACCATGGCACCACTTTTTGACAACATGCCACCTGACCTGCTGGGCCAGGCCACAAACACCTATCACCAGCTGACACGGCTGCGGATGATGTCCGAGGCCTGGCACTGGCTGGTCCTGGTCGTCATCGTGGCCCTCGTGATCGCCTACGTGGTGGCTGTTTACCGGAAAGACAGCGTCGAACTTCGTCGTGGCACAAGTATTGCCCTGTTGCTCCTGAGACTGACCGCCTTTGCTGGCATCCTGTTTTTCTTCCTCAACCTGGAACGGCTTACCGAGGAAACATTGACCCGCAACTCCCGGGTCCTGCTGCTGGCGGACACCAGCTTGAGCATGGGACTCCAGGATGTGGAGGACCAGACGACCCCCGGCAGCAGCCGGATTAACCAGGTCGTCGAAGAACTGACCGGCGGGGACCTGGTGAACCGACTTCGCGACGAACACGACGTGGTGGTTTACCGCTTCGACCAGACAAATCGTCCCCTGGAACTGGCCTCCTTTGCCCGTCATCGACAGGTCGAACTGGAAGGGAATGCGCCCTTGACCGACACTCTTTTCCAGCAGCAGGTGCAGGGGGCCCGACGGGCAGCACTGGTTGGACTAGGACTGCTGGCCGTCAGCATCCTCTGCCTGGCCTTCTTTTTCCTCCGCCGCCGGCAGGACACCGGCCAGCAGGAACCGGCCTCCTCCTGGTCACTTCTGGTGGCGACCGTGAGCCTGATCACGGCCATCGTCATACTGGCCACCGGTACCCTCCGCTACCCGGATGTCGATTTCCTCACCATGACCTGGTTGCGACAGGCAGAAGCTCCACGGCAGGTGGTTCCTCCGACGGAGGAGACCGACGAGATAACAGATCCGGACGTGAACTGGCCCGACCTGCTCCAGCCCCAGGGTACCAAGACCCGCCTGGGGGACGCCGTACAGTTTCTTGTCAACAAGGAACAGGGAGGCCCGATTGCAGGCATCGTGGTCTTTACCGACGGCCGCAACAACGCGGGGGATGACCTGGAAACCGTCATCCGTGCAGTCCGGGACAGCGGGATTCCAATTTACCCGGTCGGCCTGGGATCCAACCGGGAGGTGAAAAACGTCCGCGTGGTCGACGTGGAAGCCCCCACGCGAGTCTTCCCCGGCGACCGTTTCACGATCACCGGCTACGTGCAGGCGAGCGGGCTGGAGGGCACCTCGATCGGGGTGGAACTGATCTCGCGGCCCGTGGGAGCCGAGGAGGGAAGTGCCAACCAGAAAGTCGAGGAACAGCGACGAATTGACCTGGGAAGCAACAGCCAGACGCAGGCAATCGAGTTTGAACTGGAGCCCGAAGCAGCCGGTGAACGGGAGTATATTTTCCGGGCCACGGTCCCCAGTGAGGACAATAACGAACTGGATAACCAGAGGTCTGCCACGATCGAGATTATCGATCGACGGACACGCGTCCTGCTGTTCGCCGGCGGCCCAACGCGAGAGTACCGTTTCCTGCGGAATCTGCTTTACCGCGACCGGGAAATCGAAGTCCACGTCCTCTTGCAGACGGCTGACGTGGGCGTCAGCCAGGAATCGGACGAACTGTTGTTTGAGTTTCCCACGCTGGCAGATGAACTGTTCGAATTTGACTGCATCGTGGCCTTCGACCCGGACTGGCAGCAACTTGACGAGATCCAGGTCCAATTGCTGGATCGCTGGGTAGCAGAAAAAGCGGGCGGCCTGGTGGTCGTGGCCGGGCCGGTCTTCACGCCGGAGTGGTCCCGACTACGGCGGGGCCGTGACAGCAGGATCGACACCATCAAGTCGCTCTACCCGGTGATTTTCTATAACCAGGGTGGTGTCACGCTCTCGCTGGGCCGGTTCGGTGGGGAAGCCGCCTGGCCGATCGATTTCACACGCGAGGGTGAAAACAGTGAATTCCTCTGGCTCGATGATGACCAGATTGGCAGTGAGCAGGCATGGGCGTCCTTTGACGGGGTCTATGGTTATTACAAGGCCAAGGACCCCAAGCCGGGAGCCCGGGTCTTTGCCCGTTTCTCGGATCCGGAAACATCGATCGACAATGAGTTACCTCTTTACATGGCCGGGCACTTCTATGGTGCCGGCCGGGTCTTTTTCCAGGCCAGTGGCGAGATGTGGCGTTTACGAGCGATCGACGAAACCTATTTCGAACAGTACTACACGAAGCTGATTCGCTGGGTCTCCCAGGGCCGCTTGCTGCGAGATTCCAGCCGCGGCGTGCTGCTGGTCGACAAGGACCGTTGCCTGATGGGGGAACACGTGAAGGTCCAGGCTATCCTCACCGATTCCCAGCACCAGCCACTGGTCGATGACGAGGTGACCGCAAGCCTGGTACTGCCGGGAGGCCAGCGAAAATCATTCCTTCTGCAACAGGTTACCGACGGAACGCGAGAGGGCATGTACTCCGCCCAGTTCCATGCCCTGCTGCAGGGAGACTACCAGGTGGAACTGGAAATCCCGGAATCGGCCGGACAGGAATTTCTTACCCGCGAGGTACGTGTCCGGATCCCTGCTCTGGAGATTGAAAATCCCCGGCGAAATGACCCACTGCTGGAAGAAGTCGCCCAGCTGTCCAGGGGAGAGTATTTCATAGGCATCGATTCCACCACCACGGCCCAGGCGGACAATCGGTCCACGCTTCCTGAACTGGTAGCCCCCCAGGACCAGGAAACCACCCTGCCGGGAACACCCGATGTCGACTTTGAAGAACAGCTGATGGCCTGGCTGATAGGGCTGATTGCAGGTGCCCTTTGCCTGGAATGGCTTTTCCGACGGCTTAGCAGGCTGGCATAATACAAGAGTGAGGACATTACCAAGGTAGCCATTCGTTCATGAATCAAGAAAACCCGTCACAGATCGATCCACGCATCCAGCTGCTGCTCGAGCAGCTACGGAAACGGGTGCGGATCTACATCTGGCTCGAGGGCATCACTCTCGGCCTGATCTGGCTGGCATTGACCTTCTGGTTCGGTTTTGCAATCGACTACCTGCCAGTCCTGCTGGGTGCCAATGAACTCTCGGCTGGTATCCGGGCCGGATTACTGGTCATCGTGGCCGTTACACTGGGCATCATCCTCTATCGCTGGATCCTGCGGCGAACGTTCGTGCGCCTGTCCGATCGCAATATGGCGGTTGTCCTGGAAAGGCATTTCGAGCAGTTTGGTGACAGCCTGGTAACCTCCGTGGAACTGAGCACCGAACACGACCTTGAAGAACCATTCAGCCGGGAGATGCTCAGGAACACCGGGCAGCGGGCGGTCGATCAACTTGGAGATATCCAGCTGCACCGCGTCTTCAACAAGATCGCGATCCTCCGCAGCTTTCTTATCGCCCTGCTGCTTATTATTCCGATCGGAGTGCTCGCTTCGGTGAACGGCGAGATGGTCGGGTTACTGGCCCGCAGGCTCTACCTGCTCGACAGCCAGCGCTGGCCACGCAAGTCGGACATCATGGTCGTCGGTGTCGAGATCGAGCGGGAATTCCCACTTCCAGAGGCCCTCAAGCTGCCCTCCATGCTGTCGTTTGATGAAAACGGGATGGTACGTGTGGGCAAGGGGACAAACCTGAAATTGATTGTCCATGCCGACCGCACCAAGGCGGTCGTCCCCAAGACCTGCACGCTCTACTACCAGACCCAAGACCAGGTCCGCGGACAGCGAAACATGCAGCGACGTGGAAGCGGGGATCCAGACAACCAGCTTTTCCTCTTCGAGGACAGGCCTCTGAAAGGCATTATTGCCGGCCTGGAATTTGACGTCGTTGGTTTTGATGACCGCGAAGGCCCCTACCACATTGAGGTCGTCGACAACCCAGCCGTCGTTCGCACGGTTCTTAATTACCAGTACCCGGAGTACACCGGGCTCCTGGCAGTCAGTCAACAGCCATGGATCAAGGGGGCCGTGGTGCCACTGGGGACACGCCTTGAAATTCGCTGTCAAACCAACAAGTTGCTGCGCGAGGTCCTGGTGGCGAACCCCCTCACCGGAGATCAACAGACGATCTTCCTTGGCCGCCTCAAGGCCGAGGGGAATTCCACACCGCTGCCAGTCGCGATCTCCACCAGTACCGCGAACAGCCCGCTTCCGGGAAACCCACTGCGGCTGACCCAGGGCGTCTCGGATCAACCAGCCCGCTGGAAATACCAGGATGAGCAGCTCATGGTGCAGGGGACGGACACTGCAGTCTCCTTTCCGCTGGAGGCACGTTACCAGAGCGAAGCAGGTGACTGGATCCAATGCCAGGTGAGCCTGGCAGGAAAGGACGGGAAGGATTTCTCCATCCACGTGGACGAGGTCTTGAATGAACTTGCCTTTGATGTCTCACTTGTGGACACCGATGGTATCTCCTGTGAACGCCCGCATCGCGTGACGATTGGGGCCAGCCTGGATCGCGACCCAAGCGTGGAAGTTGCCCTTCGTGGTATTGGTTCGGCC
The DNA here is from genome assembly GCA_964476375.1 of uncultured Pirellulaceae bacterium. Taxonomy (GTDB): domain Bacteria; phylum Planctomycetota; class Planctomycetia; order Pirellulales; family Pirellulaceae; genus SAT2750. The sequence continues at coordinate 1,747 of CAYYZW010000239.1, read as the reverse complement.
ATCACGCCGAATGTCGTCATCCCGGTCCAGGGAACCGTGACCGATGACTTCGGCGTCAACCAGAACTGGTTTGACCTGTTACTGGCCGAGGGGGATCCACTGACATACCCCTTTGACCTGGTGGATGGCGAAAAAGTGGAAAGCCGCCTGGACCTGCGGGAACAGAGGAACAAGGACGCTGACCTGGAAATCGAACCGGGAAGCCGGATCACGCTGACCGTGCGTGCGAGTGACCATTTTGATCTCGATGGGGATCCGAATATTGGCAGTAGCAGCCAGTACGTGCTGGAGGTCGTCACATCCGACCAGTTGCTTTCCATGCTCGAACGCCGCGAACTCGCTCTCCGCCAGCGTTTCGAACTGATCCGTGATGAGGTGCTTGCCATGCGCGATTCACTTGAACGAGTACGGGATGATGCCCTGGGAGCGACCGATGACGCGGCAGGAAGTGAACCCGAGGATACAGAAGATGAATCCGGGGATACTCCCCTGAGTCCGGAGGAAAAAGAAAAACGGTCACGTAGCCTGCGGCTCCTAAGAGTCCAGCGAGCGGAGGTGCAATCGCAGAAGTCATCCCAGGAGACACTGGGAGTTGCCACCGCTTTCGAGGATATCCGCCTGGAGTTAATGAATAACCGCGTCGACACCGAGGATCGCAAGAGACGGCTCCAGGAAGAGATCGCCATCCCGCTTCAAATCATTGCCAGCGAAGGCTTCCCCGGGCTCATCGAGAAGCTTGTGGAACTGGAAAAAATGGTCGGGGACGAGGCCCAGGAACCCGCCATGGCAGAGGAGACGCTTCAGCAAACAGACCAGTTGCTTGCCGACATGCAACTGGTACTTGATCGCATGCTGGAACTCGAGACCTACAATGAACTTATCGATCTTGTGAGAGCGCTGATTTCCGAGCAAGAAGCACTCAATGAAAAGACGAAAAAAGAACAGAAGAAACGTGCGCTCGATCTGTTAAAATAGAAACGCTTGTTCCTGCCATTTAAAAGGGCTGCTCTTGATGAATCATCGCCTGTCCCGTCGTTTCCTCGGACTACTCCTGGGAACGATGTTGCTAGGATTCGCTGCCCCTGGATTTGCCCAGCAGACCCCGGAGAATCCGCCGGCCGACACGAATCCGCCTGCCACGGCAGTCGATGACCTGGCGATCAAACAGGGGCAGGTGGCTGACAAGTACCGGCGGCTGGAAGAGCTGATCTTCAAGATGGCGGATTACGAGGCTGCTGCGAATCCACGTCGCAGCGCCTTGCTTAAACAGGCTTACAAGCAATCCAAGGATCGCCTCACGGCATCCCAACTATCAGCCATCGCCAGGCTGCTCAACCAGGAGCAATTCAAGCGGGCGATTGATGGCCAGGAAACAGCCCAGAGTGACCTTCAGCAACTCCTCCAACTACTCATGACCGAAGCCCGTCCAGACCGGCTCAAGGACGACCAGGCCCGCTACCGTGAGTATATCCGTGATGTGGAACGTTTAATCCGGCAACAACGATCCCTGCAGGGACAGAATGAAGGAGGTGCCAACCCGGAACGACTGGCCCCGGAACAGGGGAAAGTTGCCGACAGTACCGGTGACCTCGCCGACAAGATCCAGCAAAACGAAGAGGGTGGAGAAAGTGGTGATCCCGGAGACAAGCCCGGAGCAAAGCCCGGAGAAGAGACCGGAGAAGAGACCGGAGGAAAAACCGGAGAAGAGAACGGAGGAGAAACCGGAGCGGAAAACGAAGGAGAGAAC
>CAYYZW010000238.1:0-1869 GCA_964476375.1 uncultured Pirellulaceae bacterium | reverse complement strand
AGGGCTGCCCCTGGTACGTCGCGATGGCAATATCCAGGAAACCATCATGATCTTAATCCGTTACGGCATACTGGAACTGGTACTGCCCGGAAGATGATGCTTCCAGGTTCCAGTTATCCCGCAGGGGAAGTTGTGCCAGTCCGGCAATATCGGTCGTCTCCTCGAAGATCAGCCGGTCGGTCCGCCGAAAGGATTGCTCCTTCACCTTCCAGCGATCCAGGATTGGCTGGTCGACAAAGTCTGTCTCTTCTGAAAACAGGAAATCACATTCGTGCACACTCTCGATGATGTAACCCGGCCCGCGAATCGTGATGAAGGCCGCAGCCCACCAATGAGCCGGATTGGCCTGCTGCTTGATCTGCAGGAGCTGAAACCGTGTGCTCTCGATTTTCCCGCCCCGTTTGAGAGACTGCGACAGGTACTGCGAAAACGCCTCGGCATCGTGGCCCCCCCCTTCCGTTGTTTCATGTCCCGTTTTTTCTTCCAACACCCCCGCCTGCCGGCGTGTCACGGAAATCTCCGAAGATCCAACGATCCCTCGAAACCCTGGACGGGCAAAGGGGCCGATCACGGACGGTTTGCCAGCGACCACCGCTGCCAGGACGGGCTTCCCAAAACGGTTTTCAATGCGAAAAGTGATGTGCTCCGCATCCCAAATCGCCTTCTGCTTCGTCTTATCCAATTCAGCGGCGCGCACATGTTCGGGCCTCTGGTCGTTGAGAGAGGCACTGGGATCGTCCGGCCCCTCCCTGAGGAACCACGCCAGCACCAGGCCGGCGACCATGCCCGCCACAAGGACACCCATTCGCCACGCCCACGACGCTTTCCGGTCACCGGTCTTGCCGGGGACCTTTCCCCCCGGGTCCGGATCGCGGCTCCCAATTTCGGACGGTTCTGGCATCGACATTCGCGAGCGAAGATCGGTCGAACAAAAGGCTTCCGAGTATTGTACTCGAAGATTTCTCGCGGAGGTCATGGTAGTTCCCCCTGCCTGCCTTGCAGGATACGTCCCGGGACGTTCGGAATGACAGCCATAGCCCTTGAAACATTCCATTCGGAATCCCCCTGATGCCTCGCCTCTTCCTTTCCCTCTCCCTGTGTGGATTTCTTTTGACCGTATCCACCCGCGCCGAGTTGCCTGTCCATGTATTCCGACTCTCCGGTCAATCCAAATATGGGCAGGATGAAACCCGGGCCCGGTTTTACACCGGAGGCGACACGCCTCTTCACCCACTCCCGGGTGGTCTATTTCAAAATCGTTTCCGGGGGAAAACCAGTCTTCTTGGGGGTCAAGCAATGGAACACGGTTTCAGCGAACCATGGTTGAACGGTGACGACCAGGCGCGAGGAGGGCAAGGACAGCTCATTCACCTATTCCCAGCCAATCCTGGCCAGGTACGGGAAATTCCTCCAGGACATCCCACGGCTGAACCGGTGACATTCTGCTGGATGCAGGGAGAGCGCGACGCGCGCGAAAAACTCCCCGCCGTCTATTCAAGCGCTGAAACAATCAACCGACACCCTGCGGCGCGACCTGGGCCAACCGAAGATGAAACTGGTGATTGGGCGTTTGAGTGATCTCGGTAAAAACGACGACCTGCACCGGCAGAAAATACGTGAAGCACAGGTATCGTTTGCATCTGCCGACATGCATGCCGGATGGGTCGACCGTGACGACCTCATTGACAAGCAGAAGGACGGGATGACCTGCACGATACGCAGCAGGGCGAGGAGGTTCTTGGCCGTCGTTTCGTTCGCCAGGCGCAATCGCTTATTGACGGGAAGACACCTGCCGGTGATGGCCGGCCCCATGGAGGCTGCGTTCATCCACTTCCGAGTACTCCCGGCAGGATTCGAACCTGCAACCCT
>CAYYZW010000237.1:0-1908 GCA_964476375.1 uncultured Pirellulaceae bacterium | reverse complement strand
ATTTCCCACGCGTTGCCGGTCATGTCGTACAGGCCGTATCCGTTGGGGGCGCGAAGCCCGTCGGTGACCTCCGCCAGCCGGCTGACTTTTTGTTTGCCGAACAGCAGGTATTCCTGGTCGAAGTTCGCAAAGCTTGAATCAATCGTGTTGCTGTTGGTGTAAAGCAGGCCCGAGACACCGCCACGCGCCGCCTTCTCCCATTCCGAGTCGGTGGGCACCCGGTAGCCCTTGGCCCGCCAGTCCACCATGTCCGGGGTGAGCTTGGGCAACTGGCTGGCATTCGGGTCCGCGCGGTAGACCTGCGTCTTCTCCGCATCCACGTAGTAGACCGGCTGCAAGCCCTCCATTTCACTGCGGGCGTTGGCCCACTTGAGGCCGTCATACCAGGTGATCCCGGTGATGGGGAAGTCATCCTTGTAGGCGGGGTCCATGACGGCCAGGTTGCGGCCCATGTAGCGCTGCGGATTAAAGTAGAACTTGTACCCGTTCTGCAGCGCCCAGTTGTAGACCTGCATCCACAGCGCCTTTGTCGTCTCGTAACTGTCGATGTAAAAGGCGCTGACGTAGGGCGTGATGACTGGTTTCTGGTAGCGGATGTCTCCCTGCTCAAAGGTGCCCGCCGGCACCAGCTTCATGGTCTCCGGCAGGCCGAAGTCAAAGTGAGCCAGGATGAGCAGGGTGTTCTCCACCGTCAACGTGAGCTCCATCGGGGTGGGGTCCGATTCGTCCACCTCAAGGTCCACACCGTTGATGCTCCAGTGCGTGAACACACTGCCGATACTGGCGTCCAGTTCCTTGGCGTGAACCGTGATCTCGGTGCCGTGCAGGATGCTGCCACCGCCCCAGGCATAGCCGTGGCGATCGGGGGTGACCCCCACCACCACCGTGTGGTAGCCCTCCGTGAAGTTCGAGATGATTTCCTTGGCCACGTCCACGGTGAGGGTCAGTGGGGTCGCCGCAGAGAAACCACCGGGCACATCGCCTGTGTGGCCGGAAAAGGTGAAGCGCGGGCTGTTCTTGACCGTCAGGGTGGCATCCTCGCCAAGGTTGTAGTAACCGGCCCCGGCCACCAACCCGCCGCCGGGCGGGTTCTTGGTCACGTTGACAAGGAGTCCCCCAGGATTGGCCGCGTTGATGACCGTGATCGTGACAACCTCCTGGTAGGTCTTTCCGCTGCTGTCGGTCACTTCCACATTGATCCTGTAACTTGAAGCCGCGGTATCATCGAACATGTGGTTGGAGACCGGCTGGTCGCCGTCGATAAAGAAAAACTCATTGTTGGTGCCGTCCACACCATCAACCAGGGCAAAGGTAAGGGTGTCGTTTTCGTCGCTGTCGGTGGTCGTGAAGGAACCGATGAAGGAGCCGGTGCGCTCAAACTTCCTGATCTCGGTGGCCGACAGATTCAGGTCCGTGGGTGCGTCGGGTGAATCCGTGACCGTGATGGCCAGGCTCTGGATGAATGTCAGGCCACCGGCATCAGTAACGCGAACAAGAATGGAAGCCTCGGGTGTCAACTTCCCATCCAGTTCCCTGGCCGTCTCGAGTTGATTGCCAGTTACCTGGAAGAAATCGTTGTGCGTACCACCCTGTCCTGAAACGAGGGAGAAGGTATGGGTATCGTTGTTGTCGGTATCGATGGCAGTAAAAGTGCCAACCGAGGTGCCCGCGGGCTTGCGGTCACGGACGGAGGCATTGTCGATGGAAAAGGCGAGAGGCGGCGCGTTTATATTGGTAACCTGGACCACTAATGCCCCCTGCAGGGAATGTCCGCTGGAATCCGTGGTGGAGACACGAATGGAATACTGGTTCCTGTCCTCATGATCAAACGACTCCCTTGAAGTGATGGCCCCGGTTTTCTTGTCGAGACGGAAACGTTTGTTGTCTGCGTCACCATCCCCCCCGATA
>CAYYZW010000236.1:0-35509 GCA_964476375.1 uncultured Pirellulaceae bacterium | reverse complement strand
GGACTCCACCTGAAGCTGGTGATCCAGGATAGATCCAGACCCGGCACCTGCCAGGTTCCAGTAACAGTGATTGGTAAGGTTCACTGGAGTGGCTGCGTCACTTCGGGCACGCAGCTCCACCTTCAACTCATTTTCATTGGTAAGCGTGTAGGTGGCCGTGATCTGAACTGTCCCGGGATATCCTTCCTCACTATCCTTGTTAGTGTATTGAATCCGGTCAGCTACCTAACTCCGCCTGCGAATGGGCCTGGCCTCCCAAACGACTTTATCGTAACCGACGTCGCCGCCATGCAAGTGATTGCTGTCATTGTTTGTAGCCAGGGTGTATTGCTTCCCGTCGAGACGGAACATCCCTCCGGCAATTCGATTGCAATAACGACCCACCGTGGCACCGAAATAAGGGCTCCCGGCAAGGTAGCCATCAAGCTTCTCATAACCAAGGTTCACATTGGCGATGGTGCCATCCCGATCCGGCACTTCCAGGGAAACCACGATCGCGCCGTAGGTCATCATCCTCAACTTGGCACCATCTGCATTGGTACAGGTGAAAAGCTCCACCGACTGCCCATCGGCAGTGGTGCCAAATGGAGACTGTTCGACATGCATTGTTCCATGGCGATCAACTGCTTCCAGGTGCGGCAAAGAACCATCGATACCGGCCAGGACAATGACCAATGCGGCTGCGAGGAGTTTCATGGACGAGCGATACATTTCAGGACTCCACGAGGGGGACTCACCTGGGCAGGGCAACTGGCCTGGCCACTAGCGATTCATCCTATCGCAGCCGGAATGGGGATAGAAGGCAGGCAAAAAAAATAGGCGCCCACAGAGGGTGGCACCTAGAGCAGGCTTTCAAGCAGCAGTCTCATTTTCCTGAGTTCCCCAACATGCTCGATGCCGGGAATGTCCATGATATGGACGCTCAACGCCCGGTTGTAGTTGACGAGGTTCAATTGTGTCGTCAGCCGGCCGTAATCGATTTCTCCCTGTCCTACCTGGACCTGCATGTCATCCGTGCTCGTATCACGCAGCTGGACATGGCAGACGTACTTCATCAACTTGTCATAATCACGACCACTGTGGGGACCGCAAATATAATGACTTGGATCAAGCGTCAGGCCAAGTCCTTCCACATTGTCACAGAGAACCGTCACCGTATCTGGATCCTCACTCAGGCATCCCACCTGGCTACGCATGCCAACCCGGACTCCCTGCGTGCTGGCGATCGCCACCAGCCTCCTCAATCGTTCAACCTCCAGATTAAATGGTGTCACCAATTCCCCAGAATCGACAGTCACTGACACCACGCGTGTTGCCTTGGCAAGACGACAGATCGCTTCAAACTGTTGGAAAAAATCCTCGTCATTGGCAGAAGACTGAAACGAGTAGGCCACCACATGCAGTCGCTGCGGGTTGTGGCACAAAAAGATCGCCGCTTCCAGATCATCGACAACCTGAGCGGGTGTCAATTGCCGGCTGTTTTCATGGATCGCAATTTCAACACTGGTGAATTCCAGGTCAGAAATGCGCTGTATCGCCTCATCAAAAGAGAGGTGTTTAAAGCACTCGGTTGTCGTAGCAATTAGCACAATAGACTCTCTGACGGGTAGCCGGTTGTTACATTCCTCGGGACAGGACACACGCAACAGGCCTGCCATCAGGGTGAGACATCGTGCCACCAGGCTGTACAGGCATGCTGTTATTTTGCATAGCTTAGCGGCAGACAGGGATCTGGGGCAACACCACCGCCTGCTGGCCTTGGCAAACCAGGACATCTAAAATGAACTGAAATGCAAAATACCATGCAGCTATAAACAGACAGGACGATCCCCGTGAATGAAAATGAGAGCGAAATCGTTGAACTTGTCGAGATGACAAAGACGGAACCGGAGCCGGTGGCGGGCGACCAGGGTACGCCAACCGTCATCATCCAGCCGGCTCCACGGACCGGCATGGCGCGGTTTTTTTCGCGACTTGGCTGGCTTCTGTTTGTCGTATGCCTGGTGATGCTGGTCAGCCAGCAGCAAGCCAAACGGGAATATTTTGACACGAGCCAGGGAGTTGTTGAGCGTTACCACTCTCTCTCGGAATCGGCACGTGCCAAGGTCGCCATCCTGGACGTCGAGGGGGTGATCGGGTCAGGACATTATGTGAAACGGCAGATCGACAGGATCGCGGCAGATGAGAATATCGTGGCCATTGTGCTACGGGTCAATTCACCCGGTGGTACGGTAACCGGATCTGACTACATCTATCACCACCTGCAAAAATTGAAGGACCACACCAGACTGCCAATCGTGGTGAGCATGGGAAGCATTGCAGCCAGCGGGGGATACTATGTGTCCATGGCAGTCGGTTCGGAGCAGGACAGCATCTATGCGGAACCGACAACCACCACTGGCTCGATCGGGGTGATTATCCCGCATTATGATCTCAGTGGACTGATGGAACGTTTTGACATCAAGGATGACTCCCTGGTGAGCCATGATCGCAAAACAATTCTCAGCATGACCCAGGCCATGCCCGAGGAACATCGTGTCATCCTTCAGGGCATTGTCGATGAGTCCTTTGACCGCTTCAAACAAATCGTCATGTCCGGTCGGCCGGGACTAAAAAACGATGAGAACCAGCTTCTGGATCCTGCTACTGGTACCAACCTGGCGACGGGCGAGGTGTTCACTGCCAACAAGGCACTTCAATACGGACTCATCGACAAGATCGGCTTTATCGAGGACGCAATCCAACGGGCCATCCACCTGGCGTGCCAGAAAAACTCGTCGCTGGATCCGGATAACATCCGCGTTGTCCGTTACGACGCACCACGCAGCCTGCTCGACTTCAATCTCTTTCTGAAAAGCCAGGCCCCCAACGGAACCCTGGAGGCACTCCTGGAGCTGAGCACCCCGCGTCGTTATTATCTCGTGACGACGCTCCCTGCCCTGATCATTGCTGCCGATCAGAATTGAGCGGGGCCCTGTCGATGCTGGTATCTCCGGACTCCGGCCGTCTCCCAAAGGGAGAACGAAGTCCCTTGTCACGGAGGTAGTAAGCATTCAATACCTGCCGGAACCTTTGCCCTGAAAGATGGTCCACATAATCGCGGTCCTCCGCGGAAAGGCCTTCAAAGTAGAACCGGGCCAGTTCCTCCTCACTCACTGTCTGCATGCTTCGCAGTGCTGCGATAAAAGTCCAGCGGGCAAGTAACTGCTCGCGCTGCTTTTCCCCCTCGATCTCCTGGTAGATTTCCTGGCTTCGAGTGGACAGATTTCCCACCAGTTCCTTCAGTTCATCAGAAACAGGTATCGTGGATACGAGAGGATTCTCGGAGCGACAGACGTGGCTTACCAGCGTGGCAGCAAGCACCCGGTCTCGCTGTAACGAGTTTGACATGCGACTCAACCACACCATCTGGCTCCGTCGTAATGTCGACATGACTTCCTGTTCGCTATCGGCTATCTCCTTGCTATACGTTTTCAACAGCTTGTTAAGCCAAAGCGAGATAACTCGGGAATCTTCCAGTCCCAGCTGGTTGCTGGACAACTCACGCAGGTTGCTTTCCTGCTTCTCCTGCTGGATCTTCTTGATTTCTTCGATCCGTTCTACCGCAGGCATGCTCGCCAGCTCGGTTCGCTGGGTCTCCGTTGGAATCTCCTGCCGCAGCCAGTCGGTGTACTTATTCATGACATTCACGAGGGCATCCCGATCCGGAGCATCCTCCAGCTGCTTGTGCATTTCACGCAGTTGCTGCCGCTCCCCCTCACTCAGATTCTGAAAGGCCTCGTTCTTGTCTTTCAACTGCCGCTTCTGCAGGTCAGTCATTTGATTGATCCGCAAGCGGTTCTGCAACTTCTCGTCCGCGCCCAGCGCGAAGAAACAGGCAAGCAACAGGGTGATTGCCAGTGGGCGTTTCATGATCATCCTGCAGTTCCTAGAGACCATCTTTCTCCTCGGTTTCAAAGACCCCTTCCTTCACGAGCATTCGCAGGAATTCGAGGCTCTCCGCCTGCTTGTACTGACTCATCTTTTCGATCACCGGCAGGTCCTCGACCAGCTGGCGATTGTCCCTGTTCGCCAACTGCCAACTGAGAAGGTAACCAGCCAGGCTCACTCCCCCCACCAGCATCAGGCCTCCCAGTCGTGGAAGCCACGTCCTCCAGGCGGGGACTGCGGCACGCCTCTCGGCTTCCTCGCGGGCCTTGACCACAACGATCTCCACGGTACTACGGGTAAACTGCTCGTCTCCCTTTGAGCGAGGAAGTTCGTCCAGCAGATCCCATGCCTGCTGAAGCTGCTGAAGACGGACACGGTATTCTGGATCTTCTGAAAGCCTCTTCTCCACATCAGCAACCTGCTGGACATCCAGTTCACCATCCAGGTATGCCACCATCTCCGCCTGCTCGATGCGGGTCGAGTCATTCACATTTTCAGCGTCCCGGCTCATTCAATCCACCTCGCTCGTTGACTCATCGTCACACTCGACCAGGGAGTCTGTCGATTCTGGGGCGGATTCCTGTTCCGCTATAGCCCGGTTTCGTGTTTTTCCCGGCATTGCACCATTCGTCACGTAGGGCTGCAGAATATCTCGCAGGTTACCCCGTGCCCTGGACAACAGGCTCTTGATTGCCGATGTGGTCAGTTCCATGACCTCGCCAATCTCCGCATAGCTCATCCCCTCGAACTTGGAAAGCAGGAGGGCCATCCGCTGCCGATCACTGAGGGTTTCCATGGCAAGATGGACCAGCTGGGCCCTCTCTGTTCGATCCAACCGCCTTGTGGGATGCAGCCCGCTTGCTGCCTCGATCATCTGGGCCAGGGGGGAAGCGGAAAAAGAAGATGTCGACCTCCCCGTTACCTGGACCTCTCGCCGCCGGTAACGGCTTCGACGAGCATTACTGGCGACGTTGTGGGCTATCGTGAAAAGCCAGGTGGAAAAACGGGAGCTGGGAATATACCTCTTGCGGGCCCGGTAAATGCGAAGAAAAACCTCCTGGGCCAGATCCTCGGCCTGCTCTCGTTCGCCCAGTGAGTGCTGGAAAATAGAGATTAAACGGACCTGGTAGCGAGCGACAAGCTCCTCAAAAGCGGCGGCATGATCATCTCGAACCTGCAGCATGAGCCGTACATCGGGATCCAGTTCCTCGTACTTCTTCAGGGTTGTATCGGAAATCGCCACGATACTACTGACCACCTTTGTTCCGGATCATGATCATCAGGACCATGCCTCCACTTTCTGCAGCAGGCAGACCCCCAGACTCCTTTCCAGTCTAATCCATCACCTTGATAACGGCCAATCACCGGGCTCCCCCGACGGTCCGTCGCAACTGGCCACAGGCTGCATTGATCTTGTCACCCTTTCGCTGGCGGACCTGGACATTAAGGCCCTGGTCCTCAAGAACTTGCTGGAAACGGCGCACAGCAGCACCGGAGGGTGGCTGGTAGGGTAATCCATCCACTGGATTACACGGAATCAAATTGATCATTGCCGGTCGGCCGCGAAGCAATCTGCCGAGCCGGGAGGCATCATCCGGGCTGTCATTCACACCGGCGAGCAAGACATATTCAAATGTCAAACGCCTGCCAGATACATCAAAGTAGGAATCGGCGGCAGAGAGGATATCTTCAAGTCCGATTCCCTGGTTCACCGGAACAAGCCGCGTCCGCAGGCTATCCTCCGCCGCATGCAGGGAAACAGCCAGGTGATAACGACATTCACGGGCTGCCATCTTTCGGATCGCCGCCGGCAGGCCCACCGTGGAAATAGTGATCCGCCGGGCACTGATCCCGAGGCCCTCCGGGTCCCCAGAAAACTCCAGTGCCGAGAGTACGTTATCGAGGTTTGCCAGTGGTTCTCCCATCCCCATCATGACGATGTGGCTGATCCGTTCCTCGTCGGGAAGGCAATGCTGAAGCCGGATCATCTGCTCGATAATTTCCCCTGCCGTCAGATCCCTGTCGACCCCGTCCAGGCCACTGGCACAAAAAACACATCCCATCGCACAACCCACCTGGCTACTGACGCAGACTGTGCGACGATCCCCGTCACGCAAAAGCACACACTCCACCTGCCCACCTGAGGAAAACTCCAGTAGTAATTTCTCACTTCCATCTTCGGATTGCTGGTGTGCCAGAACCGTGGTCTCCCACACCGGGATCACGTCATCCAGTTTTTCCCGCAGGCTCGCGGGAAGGTCCGTCATCTCGGAAAAACTGGTCGCCCGCCCGACAGCCAGCCATCGCCATATCTGGCGGAAACGAAAGGCAGGTTCACCCTGCTCCTGGAGCCACTGCGAAATCCGGTGACTGGAGGGATCCAGCAGGTATGTCATCCCGGAACTCCTTCCACTGCTTGCTGGAATGTCCCATCTTCCAGGGCCCGCTCCAGCGATCCCAGGTCCTCAAGAACAAGGTGACTGCAGTAACGGACAACCCAGTTCCTGTGCAGGGGGCTAATCGCAACCACACGGCGGCCATGGGTAAATGCTTCCCACATTTCGATTGCCGTTCCCATTGACGCCTCGGGAAGGAAAGCGACAACGACATCCACCTCCGCACACATCCGGTTGTGCATCATAAAGACATCTCGTCCCTGCTGGTCATCATAGTCCAGAGACTCATGGTGTTCAGCCCGGGGATCATAGATCTCGCTATCGGGGTAATAGCGGCCAAGCAGTTGATAGAGTTGTTCGCGATAATCCTGGCCATGCAGGACTGCTTCCACGTGAGAACCCTGCATGATACCGGCGATAAAAAAACGCATGCTTGAAACAACCTTCCCGGGATTCTAGGCTCAACAGCGACATCGCCCTAGAATACGGCGAATGCGGCGAGAAACCAAGATGCTGCCGTGACCACAAACCAGGAGGACATCGCATGCCGGCCAGGAAACACCAGCCCGGTGGGAAGGCCACCACAACACCCTTCAGGCATGATCGCCGTGATGCCTTTCAGCTCGTGATGGAACTGATGGCAATTCAGGGGACAAGCGGTCATGAGGCGGCAGCAGCTCGTCATGTCATCGACACGCTGCTTGCTGCCGGTGCTACGAAGGATGCCATTCATACAGATGCCGCTCACAAGCGTACTCCTGTTCCAGGCGACCATGGCAACCTGGTCCTCAGGCTCCCGGGTACCATCCGTGCACCCCGACGGATGCTCTCGGCACACCTGGACACGGTACCCATCTGTGTCGGATCCCAACCAGTCCGGCGCAACGGGCATGTCGTTTCGGCACATCCCGCCACCGGGCTGGGTGCCGACGACCGGGCCGGAGTCGCAACCATTCTGACCGCTGCACGGGAGATCCTCCGCAACAGGCTCCCCCACCCACCACTCACCTTCTGCTGGTTTGTGCAGGAAGAAATCGGTTTGCATGGTGCCCATCATGTCCGCAAGAGCATGCTTTCCAAACCCCGGCTTGCCTTCAACTGGGACGGAGGAAATGCCACGAAGCTGACCATCGGGGCCACGGGGGGCTACCGGATCGTGATCGAGATTGAAGGCCTGGCAAGTCACGCTGGCGGTGCCCCGGAACAGGGAGTCAGTGCCATCGCTATCGCGGCATTGGCAATCGCAGACTTGCAGGACAATGGATGGCATGGCCAGATAAGCAAGAAAGGGAAACAGGGAACAAGTAACGTGGGAGTTATCCGTGGTGGCGATGCCACCAACGTGGTCACCGACCATGTTTTTATCCGTGCTGAAGCACGGAGCCATGACAGGCCATTCCGCCGCCAGATCGTGAAGGAAATCAAACAGGCTTTCCAGAGGGCTCTGAAAAAAGTCGTCAGTGCCGATGGAAAACGTGGACGAATGAACTGGACCGGTCGGCTGGACTATGATTCCTTCCGGCTAAAGACAAACGAGCCCTGCGTGCAGGTTGCCGAGCAAGCAGTTCGATCCCTGGGACGAGAACCGGAACTTGCAATCGCCAACGGGGGCCTGGACGCCAACTGGACGACCAAGCATGGTATCCCGACCGTCTCCCTGGGCTGTGGCCAGAGAAATGCCCACACGGTGAAGGAACAGCTGGACCTGGAAGAATTTCATACCGCCTGCCAGGTTGCACTGGTGCTGGCCACTGGTACGGAGAAATGAGCTGTTCTATGGAACTCGATGATGAACTCTGCCTCTGCTTCCATGTCACCAGGCGGAAGGTGGTCAATTACCTGAGGGTCGAAAAGCCTCAGAAAGCAGCTCAGCTGAGTGACTGCTTTGGTGCCGGCACCGGATGTGGCTGGTGCCGACCATTCCTGCAGAAGTTATTCGAACAGGCCCAGGAGGGAAACAGGGAGGGCCTTGTGTTACCCACCGTAGAGGAATGTGCCAAAAGACGCTCTCACTATGTCCAGCAGGGAGGAGGCACTCCCCCCTGTGGGGCCACGCCGATCAACGCAGAACAAAAAATGCCGTAATTACCCTGAAAAGAGGCCCTTTTCTGCAAGATTCCTCCCCGCCCGATATTCCTGTGTTCTTTCATCTGAGTATTCTCTATGATATGCCTCCAAACAGTGATTTCAGCAGAGGCCAAACACCACGTATTCAGGGGTTTTACCCCCTCACGAGAGCGATAATGGCAAAGAAAAAAGCCGACCCAAAAAAGGCCACGACGAAAAAACCAGCTGCCAAAAAGGCCACTACAAAGAAAAAAGTAGCTGCCAAGAAGACCGCTGAAAAAGAGGCGGGCAAGGAAACACCTGCCGCCAAAAAGAAACCTGCCAAGCGGGCAACCCGTCGCAGCAAGGAGCCTGTCGAGGTTCGGCTCAAGGCAACCTGGGGTGTTTTCAACCAGTCTGTCAAGGAAGTTGCCTCGTTCGAGTATTTCGACCGGAAGGCTGCTGAAAAAAAGAAAGATGACTTGTCCAAGTCGGGCAAGTCACCTCATTTCATCAGGCTCGTGAAGAAACCGGTTGAAGAAGAGGAGGTCTGATGGGCGGCCGTCGACGTTTCCGCTCGATCACTCTTCTTGTTTTCTTCCTGCCTGGATGCTCCTCCTCGACGACCAGCCCGGACATTCCCCCCGCTTCTCCTGGCGCGGCACTGCAGATCAAGCGCGTCGACACATCCCAGCTTCCAGCCCTGGGTGATTACTTTCCTCCGCTGGACGAGGGTCGATTGATGCTGGCATCACCTTCCGAGTGGAGCTGGGCAAGCAGGCGAGAAGGATACCTTGCCCGGATTTTCATGGACAAGACGCGCAGGACTCGCCTTCCTCGCATCTGGGTCACGGTCGAGGACCCACGAGGCGAGGCGACAGGCCAGTTGACCGAAGAAAACCTGGTCGCCCATGCCCGTTTCGTCCAGTCCTGTCTGGACACTGACAACATCAAGCTGGTAGAGCCGGTACGGCCTTTGATCATTGGAACCGTTCCCTGCGTCCGGTACGTGCGGGCAACCCGTTTCCGGGTACGGGAGGAGAAATCACAATCCCTGACCGCTGAAAGGCAAATCCTGGAGACGATCCAGGCCGGTCGTCGCTACACGATCGACCTGCACGTCCATCCCGGGACAATTCTTCGTCATCGCGACGATGCCTACGCCATGCTGGCAGGCATGGAATTCATCACGGCAATGACCGATCCCCAGGCCGATCCCAGGATCGTGGACCCTGGCCCACCCAGTCCCGAGAACTAGATCGCCTTGCGCCTCTACTCGCCAGCATCGGTGGCGCTGATCGCGAACAGGTGGGTCTTGTTGCAGATAAACAACACGTTGTTGGCAACGATCGGCGTGCTGTAAACCGAGTTCTTCATATTGATCTCACCGGTGCCTGGCTCAAAACCATCCTTCAGTGCCACCTCCTTGTCGGCACTGAGGGGGAAGATCGAAATGTCACCATCCTCGTCACCAATATATACATGCCCTTCGACGATCAACGGAGATCCCCAGGCAGCCGCCAGCATGTCATAGGTCCAGTGGACTTTCCCGGTGATCGCATCGAGGCAGTGAAAGAGACCGCTGAAATCAGCGATGTAGAGAATGTCATCCTTAATAGCCACCGTGCCACAACTTCGATGCATCTGCTCCTCGAAACCAATCTCACCATCCCCATCCTGGTCAAAGGCAGAATAATGCCAGATCACCGCGGAATTCTCATTATCAATGGCTGCCTCTCCTTCCTCGGCAATCACCGCCTGGAGACGACGATGTTCGATAACATCCGTTGTTCCCACTTTCACCGCCAGCTCGGGGCTTACATCCCCTCGTCGGGTGGGATCAAGGCACCACAGATGGCCGACACCTTCGCCATGCTCGGGATCCTGTCCGACAGCCACATAGACCATCCCCTTGTAGATCACCGGCGTGGCGATAATATTGTTCCGCGTTCCCCGGCCACCCAGGACCCACTTCGATTCTTTCGGATTGGCATCGAACTTCCAAAGCAGTTCTGGAACTCCATCCTTCCCCTTGTCGGCCTTGAAGCTGTAAACCCAGCCATCCCCACCGGCAAAAATGACCTGGGGGACACCATCCAGGATTCCCGTTGTCGGAGAGGACCATTGACCATGCAGGATGTTTGCGCCCGGTGACTTGTCCGTCCAGTAGACCTCACCGGTGTTCTTGTCCATGGCAACAAAAGTGGGTGCCTCTGGTGAGGGCAGGTTAATATGGGACTCGTCGAGCCCATTGGAGGTATTCACAAAAAGAATATCCCCCGCGGATGTCACACTACAACTACACATATTGTGCTGGGAGACCTTGAGTTCCGACATCATGTTGAAACGCCAGATCGTATCCGCCTCATTCAGGTCATCGGTAGTGACAATCTTGAACACGCTCAGCTTGGGGCCAATCACTTTCAGCTCAACCTGCCGCATGGACTCCGCCACCTGGGCCTCGAGCAACCAGGCCTTCCCCTCGGCCTGGGTAGAGACCTTGACGTCGGCAGGCAATTCCATTCCTGCCGATGCAAAAGATGCTCGCAGTTGTTCATTCACAGAACCATTCGCCAGCGCCTCCACCGCGGGTGCAAACGAGTCGGTTGCCGGATCATCGCCCTTGCGGATATCAAACAGACGAGCTCGTTCGTCCTTGATGGAACCATCATCCTCGCCATCGTAATATCCCTCGGTGTCCACGCAGATGACTTCCCCACGGCTGCTGACAAACCAGAGTCGTTCTCCCTCGACCAGTGGTGCACAGCAGATTCCCTGGAGCGGCCAGTCATGCACACGGCCGGTGGACAGCTTTTCACTGGAATGCTGCCAGAGGATGGACCCATCTTCCTCACTGAAACAAAGCAGACAGCCCAGATCGACACGGGAAGGATAACGAGGCAGGTAACCGGCGCTATTGTTCGTACCCACATAAACCCGGCCTCCGGACACCACCGGATTTCCATAAGTCTGGCTACCGACACGGGCAACCCACTTGATATTCTCTGATCCCTCGGAATTCCATTCACCCGAACGCCGATCGAAAGAACCAACAGCCCAGCTGGTTGGGATATTCACACCCACCGGCACATTATTGCGATAGGATGTTCCTCCCCACTGTGACCACGCGCCGACCTGGTAAACCGGATCGCCATCCTCATCCAGTTCAAGTCCGGATCCTGCATCCCCAGGCTGTTCAGCAGGAATATCATCGATGGCTGTCTCACCCCCTTCTCCAATGAGACCGTCATCCGCTGTGGGCGGACTCTGGGGCATATTGCCTGATTGCTGGGGAGCGCAACCGGTGAGGAAATTGATCGTTACCATGCCAAGCAGGAAACAGAGAATCAGGATAAGGGCGGGTTTAATATTCTTCATCAGCTAGTTCATCTCCGTGAAACAGGGCGGATCTTCCCGCTTTTCTGTTTTCCTGTCGTTTTTGTTGATATGCCAGCTGCCACTGGCACACCAGTTACTTCCATTCCATGACGATTATGGCAGATCACTCATTTGCCGTCACGGAGATATTATCCAGATGCAATTCAGCATCCTTGGCATTACCAAATAATCCCGGGCTTCCCTGGAGATTGGCTGCCTTGTCTGTTGCCTTCAGCATCCAGCTGGCTGGTTCGTCCTGACCACGTGGCCAGATCTTGCCCTGGAGCACTGCCGTACCATCCTCGACAGAGGCCTGGAACTTCACTCGGTACCAGACATCTGGTTGCCAGACAAAATCAATCGTCTCCGCCATTCGCAACTGGGGTACCCAGCTGCGAATTTGCAGTTTCTGGCTGTTGCCCTGGAGATCCAGCGTATAACCCTGGGCAATCAGGCCGATATCCGGCATCTTGTCATTTGTGCGGTTCCCTTTCACATCCGCCTGGATCGTGTAATTGGAAAGGTCGGAGTGTCCAAACCAGCAGCGGCTGCGAGTTCCCTTCGGGATCGTGGTGATCTTGACCATCACGTTTGTCCCTTCCATCTCGCGCACCACGTGACGATAACGGGCACCGACCCAGCTGACCGGCGGATCGCTGAGACCTTCAAAATCAAATGACCATGGCAATGCAGGCACGATACGAATCCGTGCTCGACCTGAAAGATCCCCCAGCGTGGCGGTCACGTAGGAAGCACCATGGCCGGCATCGGCTGCAGCCTGGAGCATTCCCGCTCCATCAATGGTCGCATCCTTGTCCACGGCAAACTGAACGTCAGCCAGGTCTGCTTCGACCAGCTGGCCCGCCGCGTTATAGAGGCGAACCTTGTATTGCCTGGTTTCGCCAGGTCGAAGCAGCGCATCCGCCGGAACAAGCTGCAGGTGGGCCGGCGCTGTATCATCAGCGACAGGTGCCTCGGCCACGGGAGCTCCCGTTGCTGTTACCCCATGGTCCTTGGTCTTATCCTCCAGGCAATAAAGGCCGCCGGAGGTATTGAGATAGATTCGGCCATGCGAAACGATTGGAGAGGCGTCACAGCTCTCCCCGGTCGGCAACCGACCATACTTCACACGGACCGCTCCCTTCTCTTCATCCGGTTTAAGAATGTACCAGCGGCCATTATTGGTAAAGGCATAGATCTTTCCATCCGCATAAAGAGGGCTCGATCGCATCACAGTCCCCAGGGCAATCCGCGGAGCCACCGGCTCGCCTGTCTTGTCATCCAGGACGTGCAACTTGGCACGGTCATCAAAACAGTAAAGGCGGTTACCAATATGAAGCGGGGCGGCCTTGCCCATCATCAGCTCATCCACCTTCCAGAGCTCTCCGGACTTGGTCACGTTTCCCTTGCCAGAAGCGTCAATCGCGACCACTGATCCCATCGCGGTCCCCGAGATATTCTCTTCACTATGACCTGTAAAGACACGCTCCCCAATAACCAGCGGAGCCACGTTCAAGCCGCGACGAGAGAAAGAATAGTTCCAGATATGGTTCCCGGTACGTGGCTGGATCGCCCATACCTGGCCATCCCCGGATCCAAAAACAAGTGCCTTTTGGCCCTGCAGGACAGTCAGCGAGGGGCCACTGTAAGTCGTATCGTATGGCAGCGGCCTTGTCCCATTGAACCAGACCACCTCCCCGGTCATCTTGTCAAAAGCAACAAAACGATGTGCCGGCTTCGCCATCTCTCCCCAGCCAATCACGATGGCGCTGATAATCACCACGTCATCACAGACCACCGGGAAATTCGTGCGGCCGCCATAGGTGCTGAGCAGCCCAAACCGCTCATGCATTGGTACTGACCAGAGAGTCTTGCCCGTCTCTCCATCCAGGCACTGGAAATAACCACATACACCGAGGGCATAAACTCGGCCTGTCGCCGGATCCCCGACCACGCTACTCCAGGCAACACGCGTGTCCGGCACATCCGAAAGCCAGACATTAAACCGGCTTTCCCAGATCGTCTCTCCACTGACTGCATCGAGACAGACAATCCGCTCTCCCTCGGTAGCGGATTCAGGATCCACCCGGGACATGACGTAGAGCTTGCCATTCATCACGATCGGCGTGCTCCGGCCTCCCAGGTCATCGCGCTTCCAGTTGACATTGCTTCCCTCACCGCCCTTCGGATCCCAGTCATCGATCAGGCCGGTTTCGATGGATGTCCCTGTATAGCTTGGTCCGCGCCAGTAGGGCCAGTCGAGCGACACCGCCTTGTCCGCCTCCTGCAGGGCGACCGGTGTCACGCCTGGTGTCTCCACACCTGTCGTGGAATTACTTTCGTCTGCCCCGCTCTCGGAAGGGGCATCACACCCAGACAGCGTGACGCCCAGCAGAAGCATGGTGGTTCCCAGAAAACAAACCCAGCCGGAATTCTCTCTTAACATCAATTGCATCCTCGTAAAAAGTCAACCTCGAGATGTTCCTGGTCCGGGCCAGCCCGGGCCTGTCGTTAATTTTTCTTTTCTGCCTTTAACGAGCCAACGCTCTTCTGCTCCCGCGAGCAGATGGATCACTCAACCAGCCATTCATCCGCCGGATCAAACTTCGGTAAAACCACGATCAAGACCTTCATCCTCCCGATCGCCCTGTGTTTCGTTCCAGGTCGAATCATAATACTCATCCCTGGATGAACATCAACAAACTGGTCGTCCAGCTGCATACGGGCACCGGAGTCACACTCGAGAAAGTAGTATGTTTCAGTCAGCTGCTTGTGGAAATGCAGTTTCGCATCCGACGAGATCTCGGTCACATGCACTGTCGCCGGAAAATCATCGATATCGCCAAAAGCCCGTCGGGCAGATCCACAGGGACAGGGAACTCCTTCCATTTCGTTGAAATCAACGACTTCAAAGCCTCGCTTTGCTGTCTGCTCCACCATCTGAAATCCCTCGTTCTCGCGTTGAGGCTTTCATGATAGCAGATGGTTCTTCCTCCAACTACAACTGCCAGATGGCAGCAACTCGTCCTCCAAAAGAGTGCGTTGGAAGCACGAGAAATACAGGTTTCCCAGTCTTCCTAATCCGAACAGTTTTACTGACCCTCCAGGAGAACCAGTTCCGCAGAACGGGAACAGCCTGCTCAAGGTCGCTTTTCAGTATTGCCGATACAACCGTTAGGCACGTTTGGTGAGACGAGTATTGAGCGATAGGAATAACTCTTGAATAAGTGGAAACTACTTACCTGTACGCTGGTGGCCTGTTATCTCCTCTGCAGCCCGGCATTCGGGAGTGACCTGCTCGAGGAACTTCTTGGCATCAAGCTCTCCAGTCCGCAGAAGATCGAGGATGGACAGGCCAGTGATGGTTTGATCATCCGTCGTGGCCATACGGAAATACGGCCATTATTCGATT
Source organism: uncultured Pirellulaceae bacterium (assembly GCA_964476375.1). Classification (GTDB taxonomy): domain Bacteria; phylum Planctomycetota; class Planctomycetia; order Pirellulales; family Pirellulaceae; genus SAT2750. The sequence goes on along the minus strand of CAYYZW010000236.1, from coordinate 20,347 downwards.
TTGGACTGGGTATTTTTCCTTCTCCACCCAAGGACCAGGCTCCTGCCGCGGTCGTTGTCAGGGTCAGGAGTCAGCCCAGGACTTCTCAGCAGGTTCTGGGGAGAGAGCTGACAAGCGAATTCGCCCGCTTCACCGATCAAACGGAGGATCTCTTCTTCCGGGTGATTTCTGGAATCACCGGACAACACTCTTATTACCCAACCGGTTCCGGGGGAACCTCAGAGAAACTGGAGAATCCTTCCCAACCGACCCTGGCCGAACCGGCCGGGTCAATCCGGATCCTAAGCGATGACCCGCTCCATCCTTCACCACCAGTTCCCGAGACAGATCCCACCGCATTTCTTCCCGACAAAACAAAAAAACGCTAATTCCTGTTCCCGGGGGGGGACCCAGCCTGGTAACAACGACCAGGCTTAAAAGGAAGAGCCTGCCGGGCAATACTGCCTGGCAGGCTTTCTTTTTTCCGCACGGAAGCTCCCTGGTTAAGAGAGGTCAGGCCCGCTTAACACCGGCTCGCACCAGGCCCGTGGCAAACCCCAGCAGGTCCTCCGCTTCCCGGCTGAGCGAGATCAGCATCTCGTAATCCTCTGCCATCTCTGAGAGTTCAAGCAGCGAGGGGGCGTGACCCATGGTCTGGGTTCCCGGGGGGAGCAACTTCCTGGATGCCTCGATCGCTTGCTCGTGCTGGCCAATACGGGCAAGCAGGTCCACGTAGACTTCGGCCGCGGCGGTACCAAATTCGTCCCGGGATACATTCTCTGCCCGATCCAGAAAATGATCCAGGGCCTCTTCCAGGTTCTCTCCCAGCAGGGCCTGGAAAAAGAGGGCGTGGCTGAGATAAATATCTGCAAAAGGTTCGTCCCCTGCATACTGGAACTGCTCGCTCAGGTGGCGGCCATAATGCGTCAGGTCGAGGGCCAGCCGCAGGGTCTCCGGGTCAGCAAGGCAGCGAGAAAACCGGACCGTCGATGCAAGGTGAGTCGTGTCGATATGATAGGAATGTTCACCAAACAACCATTCCCGTCCGTCAACCAGCGCCTGCAGCGTATCCTGGCCTGGATCCTCTCCCTGCTGGCTGCTGATGTCCGACGTGAGGGAACTCAATAACTCGCTGTGAACATGTCGAAGCAGTAATTCTGCCAGTTCCTGCCGATCGGACAGCGGCAACTGGTGCCCAAGTGATTCGAACATGGTGATCGAGTTACAGGTACCGTAATTCTCCAGCACCAGCTGATAGCCACGTGCAGGATGGACTCCCTCCTGCAGCGCGATCTCAACAAACTCGTCCATGTTCTCGCTGTTGACTTCCGCCTCGGCAAGGATCTGCTGGGCCGCTACTTTCTCTCCTGCCGGCCTCAGGTACATCCACCCCTCTCCCAGGCGACCATTCTTCATCAGTGCCAGGCCCACTTCACGACATGCAGAGATGAGCCCGTCTTCCAGTTGATCTCGCTGATCATCGGTCAACTCATCGCCACTGTCACTGTAAAGCAGGGGCAGCCCAAGTCGATGCCGAACCTCCATTTTTCTTGCTTCAAACAGTTCATGGTATTTTCCGTCTTGCAGAAGCTGATCCGCCAGCTGCTGAAGAACCTCCTGCGTACCACCCTGCTGAAGTGCATTTTCCAACTGTGTAAAAGCTGACTGGATTGTAGCCATGGGACTGGATTCCCCAGGAAAAGTTATCAAAAGGATCTCCACCAATCGTATCACCCCAATCTTGCCCGGGGTAGGACGACACGGCCAAGAAACAGTAACACTGCCGCCTGGCTCCCCTCTCCTCCTTTTGTTGGTCGCTGTGCGCCATTAGCATGAAACCATGGAATTCCCGCCTGATCATTCGGACAGCCCTGGTTTCCAGGGCCTCCGGGTTGCTGCCCTGGAAAGTCGCCGGCACAACGAGATGGCCCGGCTGATCGAAAAACATGGTGGCACACCCTTTGTCAGTCCATCGATGCGAGAAGTTCCGCTGGAGGAAAACCCCGCGGCTATTGACTTTGCCAACCGGCTTATGACCGGCGGTGTGGATATCCTCGTGCTCACAACCGGCGTCGGTTTTAAGTATCTTCTTGAAGCTGTCGAGCGGCATGTCGACAGCGACCGATTCCATAACGCCCTGGTCGACATGACCACGATCGCCCGTGGCCCCAAGCCTGTTGCTGCCATGAAAAAGGTCGGACTGGCTCCAACGCTGCAGGTCCCAGAACCAAATACCTGGCGAGAATTACTCACCACGCTCGATGAGCATGCTCCGGTTGACCACCAGGTGGTCGCTGTCCAGGAATACGGCGTGACAAATGCAAGCCTGGTGGCAGGACTGGAAGCGCGGGGAGCGACGGTAATCCGTGTTCCGGTCTATCGCTGGGCACTGCCGGAGGACTGCAGGCTGCTGGAAGAAAACGTGCGGGCCCTGGTGGCCCGGGAACGCGATGTGCTGATCATCACCTCGGCCCAGCAAGTCACCAATCTACTGGCGGTTGCGGAAAAACTGGACGTCGAGGATGATCTGCAGAAGGCGCTGGAACATGTCGTGGTCGCCTCGGTCGGCCCCACGACCAGCGAGCGACTGCGAGACTGCCAACTGCCGGTTGACCTGCAGCCGGAACACTCCCGGATGGGGTCGCTGGTAGCAAACACCGCACGGCAAGGACAAGCTATCCTGGCTCGGAAGGAGAAGATAAGGACCATGCTATCTGGCCCAGCATCAGACCCAACGGATACATCTGCCCCCTGGTATGACAGCCCGTTCCTTCGCGCCTGTCGTGGAGAAGCGACCGACATCACTCCCATCTGGTTGATGCGGCAGGCAGGCCGCTACATGGAAGAGTACCGGCAGATCCGGGAAAAGACGACCTTCCTGGAACTCTGCCGCCGACCTGATCTTTGCGCCGAGATCATGGTGACAGCCGTCAATCGACTGGGGGTCGATGCCGCCATTATCTTCTCCGACCTGCTCCCCATCCTGGAGCCGATGGGACTGGAACTGGAATTTGCCCAGGGGGAGGGACCAGTCATTCATAACCCGGTCCGTGAGGCCGCAGACGTCGACCGCGTCCTGGAACTGGAAAGCATTGATTCGCTGGATTTCGTCGTTGAGACAGTCCGCGAAACACGGTCGGCCTTGCCCGATGACATGCCCCTGATCGGGTTTGCCGGAGCACCCTTCACGCTTGCCAGCTATGCGATCGAGGGCGGGGCAAGCAGGAATTACCTTAATACCAAGACACTCATGTATCGTGATGCGGGCGCCTGGGATGCCCTGATGAAACGATTCCAGCGGGCAGTGACACTCTATCTCAATGCCCAGATTGCAGCCGGTGCCCAGTGTGTCCAGCTGTTTGATTCCTGGGCGGGATGCCTGGGAAGCGATGATTACCGCCGGTATGTCCTGCCCTACGTGCAGGGAATCATCGAGGGGCTGGTCCCCGGGGTTCCGGTCATCAATTTTGCCACAGGAAACCCGGCCTTGATTCCATTGCTTGCCGAGAGTGGCAGCCGGGTCGTGGGAGTCGACTGGCGGATCCGGCTGGATGAAGCCTGGAATCAAATCGGCCATGATCGCTCCATCCAGGGGAACCTGGACCCGCTTGTCCTGCTGGCAAGCCCGGAGGAGATTCGTCAGCGGGCCAGTGCCATCCTCGACCAGGCCGATGGCCGACCGGGACATATTTTCAACCTGGGGCACGGTGTGTTACCCCAGACTCCCGTGGAAAATGCCATTGCCCTGGTCGATGCCGTACACGAGATGAGCCAGCGGACATCCTGAGACGTCAGCCATGGGACGGACGACCGTTGATATGGTTGATCATCATTCGCAAACGGCCGTGACTGCGACGGTTGAAATGAAAGACAAGCCGGGAAAGATGTTCAAGCTCCGGCTCGTTCTCTTCCGCTTCCAGGGGACCTTGTTGTTCAAAACCGCCTGATTTAAGGATATCGCCAAACTGGGACTCCAGTTCGGCCAGCTGGGCCTGTGAAAGTTCCTCCTGCAACCGCAAGACCAGCTGCTCTCCGACAAACCGCATGCTGTGGTAGACACGAAAGAACTGCGTCACCTCTTCCACGGCTTCCTGGCAATCACTGGTGACCAGGTAAAGATGCTGATCTTCAGCCGCAATCATTCCTCCCTGGAGAAGTTCTGCCCGAATAAAACTGTCGAGCATCTTCCAGTAGGTGCCACCAGGCGCATCGAGCAGCACAACCGGCACCATGTCTCTCTTGCCTGTCTGTAAAAGCGTCAGGACCTCCAGCGCCTCGTCCAGGGTGCCAAATCCTCCCGGTAGACAGACCACCCCATCACATTCCTTGACGAACATGAGCTTGCGGGTAAAGAAATACTTCATGTTGACCAGCTTGTGATCGCCGGCAATGATCGGATTTGCTTCCTGTTCAAAGGGGAGCATGATATTGAGGCCCATCGAGCGGTCACGGCCCGCTCCCACGTGGCCGGCCTCCATGATTCCCTGGGCTGCACCGGTGACCACGAACCATTCCTTTTCGGCCATGGCCCTGCCAAATTCAACGGCCTGGCGATACGTCGCCTCGTGCGGCTGGGTGCGAGCGGAACCAAAGACGGAGACTTTTCGCTGGTTCCGGTAGGGTGCAAACACCTTGAATGCATACCGCAGTTCGCGGAGTGTGCGGCTGAGAATCTTGAGATCCCCCCTGGACGGCTTGTCGGCCGCCAGCCGGTCTGCCGACTGCTTGATGCGATGGATCAGGTCATCAACATGATCCTGCTGAAGGCGAGCCGCCGATTTCTCCTCGTCGGCATCGTCAAGAATATCGTCCGCTTCAGCCACCTGCCGGTCCTCTCACCTGAAAGAGAATTCGCTCTGCCCACATCGCACAGCATACCCATGCTGACTCTCTAACATGGTACTTGCCGAAGTCGCGACCCGGCAACCTGCTAGGCGGCGCGGCGGTACCGCTGGTACGCCTTGAGGACCTCGTGGAAGTCTCCAGAGATCGTGATCTCATCGTCCTGGAAGTCCTGAATCCAGGCTCGATCGTTCAGGACGGCGTCACGGAGAGCGTCGTAGACGGTAGAAAGGGGAATGGTCACTTTCCCCTCGTCCATCAAACGAGGAAGATCCTGCTCTGAGCCTGTCAACTGCTTCTGCTCCCCGCTTCCCTGCTGAAACCTCATCCTGGCAATCACCGTAAAATCCCTTTCTTCTGGTATGGCAACCGGGAAAGGGGTTATTTCCCCGGCAGGCCCTCGAAACCAGCACGTCCATGTGCGACATTGGTGTTTCGAAGTGCAATGAGGCCTTGGATCGGATCCTGGGTTGATAATCTTTGATCTTTTTTCCCGGAAATGAGAAATAATCTCATTTTTTCGAGCTGGGTATTCGCCATGGATTTCGATGAGAGGCTTCAAAAGGCAATTGACCGGGGCCAGCAGCGCAAGCAGTCCCGGCAGGACATCAGCAAACAAAAGCAGCTCAGTGAGGAAGAACTCAAGAGCCTTCATTCTCGCTGCCGGCTGGAGCTCTCCGAACACATTGAGCAGTGTATCGAGAAGCTCTCACAGCATTTCCCTGGTTTCCAGACAGAGACCATCTTCGGGGACCGCGGCTGGGGAGCAGCTTGTAGCCGTGACGACCTTCGAATCGACGCCCCGGGCAACCGGTCAAGCGACTTTAGCCGGCTGGAGATCACCATTCGGCCCTTTACCGAGTCCCATGTTATTGACCTGGCCGGCAAGGCCACGATTCGGAACAAGGAACTCTTCAACCGCAACAGCTTCGAGAAGATCCAAGAGGCGAATGCCGTGGACTTCGCCAAGCTGGTGGATGCCTGGACGGTCGAGTTTGCCGAGATTTTCGCTGCAGACTGATGCCATGCCCGCCGGCAAGCCCTCTGGACGAGAAGGGGACGATTCTCGATAACTGTTCCAGGCATGTGGGAATCGCCCTGTTACTGCCCCGGATCGTGTGATGACCAAACCTCTCCCCGTGAATGTTCCTCTCATCTTCCGAGAAGTCGAGGGTTACCTGGACCTGGTCATGGTCCTGTCGGATCGCTTCGAACTTGACGGCACGGCTCGTGATCCGGTGGCCCGCCGTGTCCTGCACTTTCTGGACCGAATTCCCCCGGACAGGAAATACGATGTGGAGCGGCTCTACTACCGTGGAGAAGCACTGCGGGTGATGGAACGCTACGAGGAGTCACTCGAGGCGCTCCAGGAAGCGGCCGAGCTTCATCCGAGCCAGGTTCATATCTGGCTGGCAATCGGCTGGTGTGAAAAACGGCTCGGCCGGATTGAACGGGCTATTTCCGCGCTGGAAGAGGCGGTCCTTGTCGATCCGGAGAATGCCCTGGTCCACTACAACCTGGCCTGCTATTTCAGTCTCGCGGGAGATCCTGACATGGCACTTCATGAACTGGCCACGGCATCACGTGTGGATGTCGACTACCTTAACCTGGTCAAGGATGAGGTGGACTTTGATCCAATCCGCGATGATCCCCGACTGGCACTCATGCTCAGTGAACTGCTGGCCCCTTGACCAACCCGGTTGCAAGGGAGTCCCTGTCGAAGTGATTTCCAACAGCGGCCAGATGCAATAGGCTTATGATCAAGGCAAACGCCCTGGAACCGCTTGCAGGTGCGAGGTAAAGCGAGGACCCGATGTCCGAATCAATACGGTACTTCATTTTTGATGTCGAGAGTGTCACCGACGGGGAACTGGTCCGCAAGGTACGTTATCCCGGTGAGGAACTGAGTGATTCAGCCGCGATTCAAAAATACCGCGAGGAATTAATGGAAACACGGGGAAGTGATTTTATTCCCCATACTTTCCAGGTTCCCATCTCGGTCGTGATCGGCAAGGTTACAGAAGACTTCCAGCTCGTCGACCTGGTCGCCCTGGACGTTCCCACGTACCGGCCCCACGTGATCACCCGGGATTTCTGGCATGGCTGGGAGGTCTACAGCTACCCTACCCTGGTGAGTTTTAACGGCCGCGGTTTCGATATCCCGCTACTGGAACTCGCCGCCTACCGCTATGGCTTGAGCCTGAAAAAATGGTATGCCATTCATGCCCGCTCATTTGATCAGCCCCGGAATCGTTACAACGCTTCAAGCCACCTGGACCTGATGGAACTGCTCACAAATCACGGGGCATCTCGCTTTAACGGTGGCTTGAATCTGCTGGCAAACATGCTTGGGAAACCCGGAAAAATGGATGTCCAGGGGGGCATGGTCCAGGATCTCTACGACCAGGGAGAAGTCGCCCGCATTAACGACTACTGTCGTTGTGATGTGCTGGATACCTATTATGCCTTTCTGCGGGCCGCCGTTCTGATCGGCTGGCTGACCCTGGATAAAGAACAGGAACTCGTGGAAAAGACTCACAGCTGGCTCCAGAATCAGGCCAGTGAAACCCCGGCCCTCCAGCAATACCTTGATAACTGGGGTAACTGGCATAACCCATGGGCCGATCAACCCGAAGGAACCTAACGCCCATTCAAGCTCCATTGATCTGAGACCCGACAATACCTTTAAGGTCCAGCCGCGGTTGTCCCGGGAGCTTATGATGCGCAAGAGTCGCCTTTTCATTTCGGTGATCGCCCTCGTGCTGTTGTCGATCCTGTTCTTTCATCACTACAGGATTGAGGGCCTTGACCAGCTCCAGCTGGAGCGACGCGACAACCCACTCGTGCAAGCAGAAGCAAGCTTGCCCCACTCCCCCCACAACTCGATTCGGATCGCCACTTTCAACCTGCAGGTATTTGGACGGACCAAGTCCGGCCAGCTCGAGACCATGCAGTCCCTTGCTCGTATCGGACGCCAGTTTGATCTCATCGCCCTGCAGGAGATTTGCGGGCCGGGAGAGGATGCCGTGGCACTGCTGGTGGAAGAGATGAACCGGGACGGGAGCCAGTATGATTACCTGCTTAGCCAGCCCCTTGGTCGCTCTGCCTTCAAGCAGCAGTTTGGTTTTATTTTCAACCGCCAATCGATCGACGTGGATCGCCCTCGCAGTTGCTCGATCGAGGATCCGGACGCACTCTTTGAGTACCCGCCGTTTGTCGGCTATTTCCAGGTCCAGCCACAGCTCTCTCGCACGCCCTTCCATTTCACGCTTGTCAACGTGCAGATCAACCCGGAAAACCGGCATGCGGAATTGGAGTTGATGGATGAAATCTATTCCCTGATCTGCAAGCACGGGCAGGGGGAAGAGGATGTCATCATGCTAGGAGACTTCCAGTCAGACAGTAACACGCTGCGGTCGATCCTGGGGCCCACAAAACTGCTTCCAGTGCTTGAAGACAAGATGCTTACCAACACCCGCCTTTCCGCCCAGGTCGACAATATCCTCGTGCACTCGGAAGCGACCTCCGAGTTCCAAGGAAACGCCGGTACTTTTCGCTTCATGCGGCGATTCAACCTTTCGCTCCAGGAAGCACTGGCTATCTCGGATCATCTTCCCGTCTGGGCCGAATTCCAGTTGGAAGAAAAGTGACCAGCAGGATCCAGCCTCACCCCGCTAGCGATCAACCCCCGTTTGCTGAATACTGGAGTTCTTCGACCTCCCTTTTTTCATCCAACACCATGGCCTCTCCCGCCGAAGAACATCGATCATCCGCCCCAACGGTCGTTCACTGTGCCGTGATCACTGTCAGTGATACGCGCACGCTGGAAACCGACAGGGGGGGTGCCTGCCTGATCGACCTACTCGAGGAAGCCGGGCACGAGCTTGCGACACGAGCCATCGTGCCGGACGATCCCGCCCGGATGCGCCCGCTGCTGGCGGAATACTGCCAGGACGATGGTATTGATGCGGTGCTGATGACCGGGGGCACCGGCATCTCGTCGCGGGACCAGACTTTTGAAACCGTTCAAGAGCTGATCACCCGTCCGATCCCAGGTTACGGGGAACTGGTCCGCATGCTCAGTTACCATGACATCGGGCCGGCCGCCATGCTGAGCAGGGCAACAGGAGGCTTGATGCAGAAGACGCTGGTCCTGACCATGCCTGGCTCTCCACTGGCGGTCGAGCTGGTGATGGCCAAGATCATCCTTCCGGAGCTCTGTCACCTTGTCCACGAAGCACAACGTGGATAGCCGCCGGAAAGCCCTAGCCAGAAGCAGTTGCCCGCTTGCGGGGCCAGGCATTGACGACCATGTTGAGGGCAATCCGGTCCTCCAGGTTAGGCCGGACGATGGTAAGAAGAATCAGTGGCAGGTACCAGGCCATGTTGAGCCCCCCCTCGGTCCCACTCCAGAAACGCGTCGCTACCAAGACTGCCGCTGAGCAACAGAGCAGGGTTCCCAGGTTCTTTTGGGGTGGCCAAAGAGCAAGCGTGGCACTGATGGCAATGAATGCGACCAGCAGGGGTATCCGGAAGACCGGGTCCCAGCTCAGGCCCCAGAGCCCTTCAAGCCCTTCCATCCGCGGCAGCATGATGCCAAAGAGCCGTCTTAGCTGGACCAGGAAGTCTGCGGAATTCTCGGTCTGGAGAAGGAGCAGGACCACAAGCACACCCCAGCCGATCAAGAGCCCGGCGAGATGCCGTAGCAGGCCACGGCGCCAGTAGAAGCTGATCCAGAGTGGGAGCAGGAAAAGCGGGTAATAAATACAGAGCGAGAATCCCAGCAGCACCCCGGCGAACAACGGTCGCCGGTAAAAGACAATTGCCCAGACGAGTAACACGCCGGGAATCACATGGCCAATCTGCCCTGTCATCTGAAAGGTGTAGGGAAGCAACAGGTACATCGTTGCGGCACCGATACCCATCTTCACATTGTTGAAATGCCAGTAACCGGTGGCCATCATCCCCAGCACAATAAGCAAGTGCCCGACGATAGCAACGGCGGCCAGGATGCGATAATCCAGTGTGGAAGCAGTGGATCCAGGATCCCCCCGACCAGTAAGCCAGTGTCGGACAGGAATACCAGAAAACTGTTCCAAAGGTGCAAATCCCGGATCTAGAGCCCCTCTTTCTTCATTCACGGGTTCCACCTTGACCGCCGGTGATCCCACCACATCAACCCGCTCCTGGTAGGCCTGGCCGGCAAAGATCACATTGGCCGACATCAGGGCGAACAGCGAGATCGATATGAACAGGAGTCCCCCGGACGTCAGGTTGGGTTCCAGCAAGGGCCGGCGGACCAGGGCAGGATCAAGCAGGAGTCGGACCAGGAACAGGCCACCGATTGTCCAGAGCACAAGGAAACCGAAAAATTCCTTTTTTCGTCCTGAAATAAAATCAGGAATCTGCTCGAGCACCTCCTGCCGGGATTCCCCTATCCCCCCTGGCGCCTGCTCCCTCTCCTCGTCCGGCTGAGAAACCCCGGTTGGACGAAAAGATTCAATGGCCCGGGCCTGCTGGAACTCCCCCTGTTCTATAAGCAACAACCCGGGCGCAAAGAGAATCAGGAACAGGATATCCAGATTGCGCACGCTCCAAAACCGGTTGAACTTGAAGAACAAGCTGATGGTCAGGAACGAGGCGAGAACGGCAAAGGTAGCCGGATCAATCTTCTCGTATTGCAGAAGAAAATCGCTCATTCGAGTGACGCCACATCGACATGTTATTGCCAGCCGCGACCGTCTCCAGGGAATACCGGCAGGAGTCAGGAATGAACCGGTACTGGTTGTTCACATTCTAAGGATAGTGGAGGGATGCTCTTCAGGCTACGGTGATCCCTGCTCCTGCTCCTTCCAGCCCTCGGACACGTGGACCACTGCCTCGTCAGCCCAGGGGCTTTCCGGAGCCAGCATCAGGAATGTACGCCAGTGCTCCGAAGCTTCTTTCTCTCGTCCCGCCTCTTCCAGCAATCTCGCCAGGTGGTAATGGGCATCGGGATAATCCGGGTGATACCGTAACGCTCCGAGGAAGGCAGCGATCGCCAGTTCCGGTTCCCCTGTATCTGCAAGCAGGCAACCGAGATTCGAGCGAGCTTCAACGAAATTATCATCGATCTCGATGGCCATGTAGTACCGCTCACGCGCTGCATCATACTCACCCACGCGGTAGAGTAACTCGGCAAGCTGAAAACAGACCTCGGCATGAGGACCAATCGCAGCCAGTAACGAGCGGTAGACATCCATGGCCAGTTCCAGTTCACCCTGTTCTTCCAGCAAGGCGGCCTCTGCCCGCATTTCATCCGGTGTCATGGCAACCAGCGCTTGATCCACCATCTGAAAGGGAACCGTCGCTGGCCGGTCGTCTTCCTGTTCGACCGGCGTCTTGTCCAGCGGAATTCTCCCCTCATGGAAATCCACTGTCCCCGGCTGCTGGTCGGGCTCATCAAGTGAATCAAAGTCAATGTGCAGCTGCCCCCCGGGTTCCACCAGGCCCTCTCCCTGGCGGAGCAGGATCCGACGGCCCTCGACGATGATCGAAAGCTGCGCCAGCGGTCGCTGGACACCGGGAACATAGCGGGCAAGCTCATCCAGGCGCCGTTCGATCTCCCGGGCCGACGCTCCAGCCGCCAGCAGCTCGGCCAGCCTCCTGGCCGCCGCAACTTCCTGGAAATCAAAGTAGGGAAGCCGGTGGATCTCACGGACTGGCAGGATCAACTTCCGGCGGTGCCAGCGCCGGATGACGGCAATCGGAACCTCCAGCAGTTCGGCGAGCATTGCCGGCGTGTAGAGGCGCCTCACATGTTCCTCGTCCTCCATCAGTCCAAGCCGGTGCCAGAGTTCTGTTTCTGTAATTGCCTCCACCCTGCCTTCACCGACAGCAATTTCGATGACCGGACCAAGCAGCTCCGATGGATCGGCCGGAGGCCATATTTCCGCCCCGATGATCACCACGTCGACCTCCCCTGCCTCCAGGAAGCCATCAGGAGCCAGGCATCCTCCCTGGCGAACGACCAGGCGCTGTGCTTCACGTCGATTCAGCCCGCCCAGTTTCCCCACGAAACCAACCCGCAGCCCCTTGAGCAGCCCACTCTGTTCGCCAGTCGACATTAAAGACCCTTCATGGTGGATAAGATACCTGCGTGGTTACTCATCAATCCGGCATTCCATGTTAACGCACCCACGACCACGAACAACAGGTTCCCTAGCGGATCTTCAGCAGTGTTTCTTTCGCCTGCAGCTTGATCGCTACCGGCAACTCCGTTGACTCAATATGCTCCAGTGCCAGCAGCAGTTCTTCCAGTTCCTTACCCGTCCTCTTTTGAGAAAAGATCTCCACCGCCCGGATACCGTTGCGCATCACCAGGCTCCGCTTGTTGGTTCGTGCCTCCGCTGTTTTCTCACCGGCCACCACCATCGGGTCATCGGGGTTGAGCATCTGGAGCAGCACATGAACCGCTCGTGGGTCGCCATGACGGGCAAGCCCGGTGGCGGCATTAAACCGTGAGTTGGTATAGGAGTCGAGTGTCATCTGGGCGAGCCGGTCCAGCGCCTGAGGGCCCCCAAGGACCCCCAGCGTGTAAGCCGCAACGCTTCTTATTTCATTGCGGTGCTGAAGCGTCGGACTGTCCTCTCGAAGCTGGGAAATCGAGAGCAGTGCATCAAGCAGGTCGGCATCTCCACGTGCTTTCTCCGGGCCCACGTTCTGGGTTAATTTTGCCAGGGATTCAAGTGCTGCAAGGCGGACATCGACCTCGGCCAGGTCTCTTTCAAGCGTGGCCGCCTTTACCAGCGTGGGAATATTGGTCGGCAGTCGGAATTCACCCAGGCAGTGGCTGAGGAAAATACGCAGCCGGATCCTGGCGGGATCAAAACTCCCATTTTCCAGCTCCTTTTCCAGGACCCGGATGAGCTCGCCTGCAAGTTCCTGGTCATCCTTGAGCTCATCATTTTCCGGATCCCGCAACAGGTTGGAGAGCGTCCAGGCTTTCTGCCAGCTTGATTTATTAAGAGAGCCCAGGTCTCGAACCAGGTCGCGAGGATCACTTCCCAGGTGCGCCAGCCAGCTAAACATTAACCAGACCGTCACCACGATGGCGACAATAATCATCGGGATCATGAAAAGCTGCAGGAGAAAGGCTGCACTGGGAGCCTCCACCGGCGGCAGTTCCTGCCCTTCCGGTTCCGCAGACGTCGCGGCCACCGGATCCTCCTGTGGCTCCACAAATCCCAGGGAATCTGGGTCGACGGGGGACGAATCCGGAGCGGACTGGTCGTTATCATGTGACATGGGCTAGGATCCCGGCGGCGGGGGGAATCCAGTAAAGTGTAAATGGGTCCCCCACGAGGTCAACCCGCTCACAACACCTCACAGCACCTTGCAGGATGATTGGATGAAGCTTCTTGACCTCACACTTGAATCGCCGGAATCCAACCTGGCGCTGGACGAGGCCCTGCTGGACGAGGCAGAGAGCTCGCCGGACGGGGCCGAGTGGCTCCGGCTCTGGGAGCCCCGGCAGCAGATGGTCGTAATGGGACGTGCATCCCAGGTGGAGAGGGAAGTTCACCTCGATCACTGCCAGCAGGCCCAGGTCCCTGTCCTGCGGCGATGCAGTGGTGGGGCCGCCATTGTCACGGGCCCGGGGTGCTTGATGTACAGCCTGGTACTGGGGCTGCGGGATCGGCCCCAGCTACGGATTCCCGAGCAGGCACACCGGTTCGTGCTGGGTCACGTCAGCAGGGCCCTGGAATCGCTCGGCCCCGGTATTGCACTGGAAGGAACAAGCGACCTGGCAATCAAGGGTCACAAGTTCTCTGGAAACAGCCTCCGGTGTAAACGAAACCACATCCTCTACCATGGCACCCTGCTTTATGACTTTCCCCTTGAGCAGATCTCGACCTTGCTGCAGATGCCCCCGCGACAGCCTGACTACCGGCAGGAACGGGAACACCATGACTTTGTCACCAACCTGGAGATCGGAGCAGGCCCGTTGCGCCAGCTCCTGGTGACCCAGTGGCACGCGACGGGGGACGGTGCTGACTGGCCACAAGAACGAACCGGGCATCTGGTTGCCACGCGCTATGGCAAGGAAGAATGGAATCAATAGGGGTGATGCCCCCGTGGTCTCTTGGGTTTAGACCATGCCCCATTTTTTTCGCAGGTACCATTCGCTGCTGACAAGCACCACGATCATCAGAAAGTAAGCCCAGGCATCGGCCCGTGTCTTGCCCAGCTGCCACCGCACCTCAACTTCCATATCCAGCTCCGGTGGTTCCCGGCCAATTTCCTGGAGCAGGGCCGGCAGTTCTCTCGGTTCCACCAGTTTCCCCCCGAAGGACTCCGTCCAGTGGACCAGGCGTCCAAGCTGGGCAATATCTGCCACCGGGTTACTCTTTTCCGGTTTCTCGTCCAGCACCTGGAAGCGGGCCTCGATGGGTCCATACAGGGTTCCAGCAATCGAGGCGGTCACGGTCAGCTTGTAAGAACCAGGCTGGCGGACATCCTTGACCGAGGCCAGCCACTGCTCCAGGTCCCGGCTTGCGTTTAAGGGAGATACGATACCGTCCGGACCCTCCCAGGTGCTCGTCCACTGGACATCCTCCACAGGTTCCCCACTGGAGGAACTGACTCCAACAATCACGGGCACATCCATTCCTGCCTGAACCCGCCGCTGTGGGAGTCGCACCCAGATATCATGGTGCTCTTGTTCATCGCGGTGTGCCAACCAGAGAATGGACTGCCGCCAAAAGCGTTGCAACTCGGTACCAAATCCCTCCCGCCGCCAGCGCCACGTCGAATCTCCAGCAAAAGCCAGCACCCGGCCTGCACCATAATCCCCGGCAACCAGGAGCGGTTCATCATCCCCGCTGGCCAGGAGTACACGGCCGGTATTCTTGGTCACCAGGCGGTTGGCTCCCAGCAGCGGGGGAAGTTCACTCCATTGTTGCTTGTTCCCGGTGATCTCGGCGATCGTGGTAATCATGTGCGGGCGTACCGGCTGCATGGAAATATCACCCTGCAGGTGAAAGTCTCGCTTCAGCTCTGCGCCCAGTGCCAGTGACTGCCGCTCGTAATCATACATCTCCACCGGCAGGACATTATCCAGGGCAGTGTCAAAATACTCTCCTGGCCCAAAGCTGTGGTAACCACCGATCATCATCAGCCCGGTCCCTGTTTCCACTGCGTCAGCAATTTTCTGCAATTCCGGTTTCCCTATCGCACGGGCATTCAGGTTTTCGACCAGGATCACATCGTACGGTTCATCCGCCTCGAGAGAGGCTCGCGGATCGGGCCAGCGATCGCGACCCTTGAGGCTGATGTACTGCTGAACTACTTCCATGTAGGGAGAAGAGGCGATACTGCGGCGAAGCTCCAGTTGCTCACCAATACGGCTCCCGTAGAGATAAAGGACTCGCAGCCCTCCTTCTCTTACCGTCAGGAAGGATGCCAGCTCGTTGTTCTCCCAGAGCAATTCTCCATCCTGCTTCGCCGCCCGCACACGCAGGGTGTACTGGCCAGGCTGCTGGGGCATATAGGTCATCTCCAGCGGGATCTGTTCATCATCACGCCTCGGGGTTAGCTGTTTCGTCTGTACGACCTGCTCTGTACCATCTCCCTTCTCCAGAACCAGTTGCACGGGGATCTGCTGGTTCACGTAACCCCGGATCCGGATGACCGAACGCACCGCAAGCTGGTTCTTGACATAGACCGTGTACTGCTGGGGTAACTGCTGGACGGCGACATCCCGGGAATACTGCACCGTCCCTCCGTCGCCGAAGGGGACCGCGTAAAGGGGAATGCCAAGACGCTCCAGTTCCTGGCCCACCTGGCGAATTTCCACCTCCGGGTCAAAGGTCGTCTGTGTCCCATCTCCCATCAGCACGACTCCTGCCAGTCGCTGGTTCATTTCCCGTTCCAGGGCCCTGTAAAGCGTGGTTCCGATATCGGTCTGCTGGCCCTCGGGCTGTTCCGGCAGACCCAGGGTATTTCCGTCCCAGTCGAGTGGCTTGAGCTGTCGCGTGTAACCAAAAACCTTGACATTCATCCCCTCGTCTAATACCCGTAATGACGGTTCACTTGCCCGAATCGTGTCACGCTGTTCGTCCCAGCGGGATACCCCTGCCTGGGAGCCGGGATAGAGCATGCTCTCGGTCAGATCCACGAGCATCAGGAAGACCGCCGACTGTGGCTTCCGCGACGAACTGACGTGGGTCGGACGCAGCATCCCCAGCACAACCAGCAGGATCACAGCCAGCCGAATTGCACGGAGCGAGAAGCGACGGCGCCAGCTGAGCGAGCGATCGTGGCGAACAACCAGCAGCAACAGCAGAAGGACTGCGGCAGAGGCAATCACAAACGTATAGCTATCAAAGACCGGATCCAGTGACCACGTACTCATGGTGCCTCCGCCGTCCCGGCAACCATGGCTCTTGCCGGTTCTGGATCTGAGGAACGACCATAAAAACGGTTGGCCAGCACATGTTCCAATGCCAGCACGATAGCGACCAGCAGTATCAGAAGTGGAAAGAACTCCTGGCCAAGTCGTTTCTGTCGGATTCCAAACTGGATTTCATCCCGCCCCCGTGCAAGCTGGTAGCGATCCGCCCCCAGCAGACTGTCAAGCTGCTTGATGGAGATCCGCGACAGCTGGCTCTGATGCGCGTGACCGTTGACAGAAAACCCCCGCACAACCGGCCCTTCACGTTCCCCCTTGAGCCGGTAGGCCCCCACATCTTCTGTGAACCGGACCGTCAGGTGTCCTTCGACGGCGTTGATCGGCTGGGGTTCTCCCTGGGGCGCAAATAACTGGTACTTTTCTGCATCCCGTTCCGGATCATTCACAAGCTGCACCGTCTCACCGGCAAGATAGTTCAAGCGTGATTCACCACTACTGACAAGCTGGCGGGCCACCTGGTTAGCCAGAATAAAGTAAGGCCAGGCATTTTCACCACTGACCAGGTCATTCCACGGCTGGCGATCGGAAAGCTGGAATGGCTCGGACACCGGTGTCGTGAAAGTAATGGTCCGGCCCTGTCCAACTCGCTGTTCGAACACTGCCGCATGATCACTATTGGCAAAACGGAGGATCTGCTGCGATCCAGCTGCCAGTTCCAGCTGCCAGTAACGGTAGACTGGAAATTCCTGCCAGGGAATGCTCGAGGAGACCTCGCGGAATTCCGACATCACCGGGTGGTTCTCATCAGCCGGATCAAGAAAAGTCCCGCCGGCAGGCCGCCATTGCCTGAGCAGGCGGCCCCCGAGAAGCTGCTGCGCGAGCGGATCTTCGAATCCGGCGACATCTGCATTGTGTCCAAGCATGATGCCGATTCCTCCACCCTGGCCAGCAAATTGAAGTAGCCGTTTCCAATCCTCCTCCGCCAGCGGGCGAGGATCCACCAGGCAGACTGCCGCGAACTCCTCCAGTTGCTGGTCTGCCAGTACCTGGCTACCAGTTTCTCCCTGCCGGACAACAGTACAAATGAACTGCGCCTGCCCGGTCTGGCGAAGGGAAAACGGTGAAATTGCCTCGGTGAAGAATTTTGCCGGAACCTCCTCCGGTGCAACAACCAGGACCTGCCACGGTTTCCTGACATGGATCGTGAAGTACCTGGTATCGTCAATCTCCAGACCATCGTCACCCACCAGCCTTATCGATCCCTGGTGAATTCCAAGTGGAAGTCCCTGGAGCTGGAACTGCACCTGTTCCCTGCCATTCTCAGCAACAACCACGTGCTGACGGGCCCGCCGGGTCGATGCCGGAACCCGCTGCCTGCCATCCTGAAAAATCGGTAGCTGCAGGTCTGGTTCCTCCAGGTACAACTCGACCCCCCGCTCCCCGCCCGGGCCAATATGGTGCAACTCCGTCCTGAGCTGAAAGGTGCCATTGGTGGTGAGCGTCTGCTGGGAAAGAGTAACCTGTCCCACGGCATAATTGACCGGTTCGATAACACCCTCGTCCACCAGGTAAACAAGCACATCCGCGTGGTTCTCCAGAACCGCTTTTAACCGGGACGAATCCTGCCAGGCTCCCTGGGTCAAGTCGGTGAAGATGTAAATCTCCTTGCGCGGCAAGCGGCTCGTTTCCAGCAGATCGATTCCATCCCGCACGACATCCGCCAGGGGCCGGGCGACAGAGGTCAGCTGCATGCGGTCCACGGTTTCCCGGGCAGCAGCAAAATCAATGGCGAACACCTGTTGACGGCCGGAACTTCCAAGCACAGCAACCTCGCTGTCGGAGGGCAATTGCTGAACCAGCCAGCTGGCTGTCTGTTGTACTTTTTCCAGACGGCTCAGGTTCTCGTGCTTGTAGCCCATCCGCTGGGAACTATCGATCACCAGCACCGCCGCGACCGGCGCTTCCTGGTCGCCAAGCATCGCCTCACCGTCTCGATCAAAAACCCGCGCCATCAGGACCAGGTCGCCGGTTGCCAGCAGGAGGGTAAAGAGCAGTAACAGGCCGACCAGGATCCGGCCCCGGGCATTGAGCCAGCTGCTGACCGTGGCCGCCAGGGCAAGCAGGAACAGGAGGCTGACCAGGGCGATGACCACCCAGTTTCCCCAGTGATTTGAATCCACGCTTGGACGGGCAATTGCTGCCGCCAGCAGAACGATCAGGAGGGCTCTTAGGAGAAGCAGTAACCAGTGCCGCAATCGCAGTGTCCGCCGGTTGGATTCCCGCCGTTGTTGAATAAATCGAATGGCGGGAAACAGCAGCGGCCGGGGCTTCTGGCGCATCACCAGGTGAAGGATGATGGGAACGGCCATCAACATGCCACCAAACAGGAGGGAAGCGTTCACAAACGCCATCGATCAACTGTCCTTGTTTATCACGAACTAAAAACGGGAGCGGCGACTCAACAGGTATTCCATCAGAGCCTTGTCAAACTGCATGCTGGTATCAATTTCCACGTAGTCGATGCCATTATCCTGACAATGACGTCGATACTGATTCCGAAATTCACTTAACTCCTCCTCGTAATCCCGGCGAAAGCTCGTGGCATCCACGGTGACCACATCCTCCGACTCCGGATCCTCGAATTTCACCATCCCATCAAAGGGAAACCTGACCTCTGCCTCGTCAAGAACATGAAACACGATCACATCATGTCCACCATGCCGTAACTGCTGCATGGCGCGGATCACCGGTTCCGGGTCAACCAGCAGGTCGGAAAAGACCATCACCAGGCTCTTCTGCTTGAGCATGGCCGCCAACTGGCACAGGCTGTTGGCAACATCTGTCTCGCCGGCTGGCTCCAGGCGTGTGAGCAGCGAAAGCAGGTTCCCCAGCTGGGCTCGCTTGCTGCGAGGTGGCAGGCTGCTACGAATCTTCTGGTCAAACGTGACCAGGCCAACGGGATCCTGCTGGTGAATCATCAAGTACGCGAGCGAGGCGGCCAGGCAGATAGCATAGTCAAACTTGCTCAGTTCCTGCCGGTACGTGTAGGCCATCGAATGGCTCAGATCCATCACCAGGTAACCGGTGATATTCGTCTCTGCCTCGAATTTCTTGACATAGTACTTGTCCGTCTTGGCATAGACGAGCCAGTCGATATCGGCCGGGTCATCCCCTGTCACGTACTTGCGGTGCTCGCTGAACTCCACCGAGAAGCCCTGGTAGGGACTGGCATGGAGTCCGTGAAGGAATCCACGCACGATAAACTGGGCGCGCAGATCAAGCCGCTTGATCTGGTTAATGACCTCCGGCTTGAGATAGGATTCCGCTGCCGGCATGGTATCACCCCGTCCCCTTCCCTCTCAGTTCTTCCCCCGGCCAGTCTCACTCAGAGAACTTGGAGATCTTCGGTTCCGGGATCGACTCCATCAGTCGGTGAATCACGTCCTCGGTGGTCATTCCTTCTGCCTGGGCCTGGAAATTGGTGCTGACCCGGTGCCGCAGAACCGGGATCGTGATTCTCTTCACGTCCTCGATGGAAACCGAGAAACGACCTTCGAGGGCGGCCAGGGCCTTCCCTCCCTGGATCAGGAACTGCCCGGCCCGTGGCCCGGCACCCCAGTCAACCAGTTCCCGGACAAACTCGGGGGCACTTGGATCTGCCGGCCGTGTGGCCCGTACCAGCGCCGCCACGTACTGCACGATGTACTCGCTGATCGCCACATTGCCGACCAGTTTCTGCAGGTTCAGAATAGCCTTGGCCTGAAGGACCTTGTTCACTTCAGCCTGGTCATTCCTGGATGTGGCCATCAGGATCTGTTCTTCCTCGGCCGCCGAGGGGTAGTCGACCAGGACGTTGAACATGAAACGATCAAGCTGGGCCTCCGGAAGAGGGTACGTCCCCTCCTGCTCAATCGGGTTTTGTGTGGCAATGACAAAAAATGGCTTGGGGAGTGGATAGGTCGTGCCACCGATCGTGACTTCCCGTTCCTGCATTGCCTGGAGCAGGGCCGCCTGGGTCTTGGGAGGAGTCCGGTTGATTTCATCTGCCAGTACGATGTTGTTGAAAATCGGTCCCTTCACAAAGCGAAACGACCGCCGGCCCGACTCATCCTCTTCCAGCACATTCGTGCCGAC
>CAYYZW010000235.1:0-24809 GCA_964476375.1 uncultured Pirellulaceae bacterium | reverse complement strand
TACTTTCGATGATCGCGAGCAGGCTGGAAACATCGGACATCGTGATCGAGTTGCTGTGACTGCGAGCATCATGCCGGATACCGACATGGCAGGCGGTCATATTCGGCAGGTACTTGAGTAGCCAGAGGGGATTCATCTGGGGGATCCCGTGCTCGGCCCATCGCCCAAAATCGAACGAACCATCCTCATCGAGGCATTGCCTGACAGCATCCCCATACTCATCCGGTGTGGTCTGGATGTAATCGCAACCGTAGACAACACCAATCCGTTCCGGATCCACGGTCTCCAGGTCCAGTTTCGCGTGCTCAAGTGCTTTCTGGGAAGCTGCGACACCCATCTGTATTTCACGACACATCATTCTCATCCCCTTGCGGATAAGTCGTTGTGTGCCGCGTTCCAGTTCCCCAAACTGCTCGATATCTCCAGTGAAATCCCAGGCTTCCCCACCAAAGGGAGACTTCATCTCGTCGGCCGGGAGCGCGGCCACTGTGCGGACACCACTTGTCCCGGACTCCAGGGAGGTCCAGAGGGAGTCGAGGTCAATTCCCAGTGGGCAGATCGGTCCGAGCCCGCTGATAACGACGCTTTCTGAACTGGTGGTTGACATGGAGTAATACCAGGCGTGGCGGTAAATGTAATTCCCTGTCCTGCTCTCCATGGAAAGCAGGCTCTAGTCCCCGTTTCGATCGTATCGACCGACAATGATCGAGGCATTATGGCCACCAAATCCGAAGCTGTTACTCATGACAACATTCAGTTTTCGCTGGCGCGGTTCGTTTGGCGTATAGTCCAGGTCACAGTCTGGATCCGGGTTTTCAAGGTTCATCGTGGGTGGGACAAGGCCATTCTGGACTGCCTTGATGGACAGTACCAGTTCGATCCCACCACTGGCTCCCAGCGAGTGTCCGAGCTGGCTCTTGGTACTGGAAACACTCAGGTTGTAGGCATGGTCACCAAACACGGATTTCACTGCAGCTGTTTCGGCCTTGTCTCCCAGCGGGGTGCTGGTGCCATGGGCATTGATGTAGTCAATTTCGGTCGGACAGAGATCCCCGGATTCCAGTGCGTTGGACATGGCCTTGGCAGCACCGATACCCTGGTCGTTGGGTTGGGTGATATGACCGGCATCGCTGCTCATGCCAAACCCAAGTACCTCGGCATGGATTTCTGCACCCCGCGCCTTGGCATGTTCATGTTCCTCGAAAACCAGGATCCCGGCTCCTTCACTCAGGACAAATCCATCACGGTCGATATCAAAAGGCCGACTGGCCCTTGTCGGTTCGTCGTTCCGAGTTGAAAGGGCCCTCATGTTCTGGAAACCACTAATCCCCATAGGGGTTACCGCTGCCTCGCTCCCTCCTGTCACGATGACCTCGGCACCGCCGTGCTGGATCATGTGAAAGGCATCCCCCATGGCATTGGTTGCGCTGGCGCAGGCACTGGCAACACTGTAGTTCACTCCTCGCAGGCCGAAGCGGATGGAGAGGTTACAGCCACCGGCATTGAGCATCAGCTTCGGGATCGTCAGTGGCGAGACACGCTGGGGCCCCTTGAGGACCAATCGCGTGTGCTGGGATTCGAACTCGTTGAGACCCCCGATCCCGGACCCCAGGATGACGCCGGAACGGAAAGAATCCATGGCATCGAAATCGATGCCGGCATGTTCGACCGCATCACTTCCAGCAGCAATGGCGAACTGGCTGAAACGGTCAATCCGCTTCGCCTCTTTCTCCGTCAGATAGACCGTAGGATCCCAGTCGTGGATATCCCCACCGAACTGGACTTTGAACTGGGACCGGTCAACAACTTCGAGTAAGTGAATCCCGCTCTCACCAGCCAAGACCTGATCCCAGAGGGCATCCACTTCTTGGCTCAGCGACGTGACGACACCAAGTCCCGTAACAACGACGCGGCGTTTCATGGTGCACAGTTATTCTGGTCTTTTAAGCGGTAGTGGATTCGATGTACTCGATAGCCTGGCCAACGGTCTCGATCTTCTCCGCTTCATCTTCCGGGATGTCGAGATCGAATTCCTCTTCGAGGTCCATGATCAGTTCGACGATATCCAGTGAGTCGGCACTGAGATCCCCAATAAAGGTTTGCTCACGGGCGATTTCACTACGTTCTGCACCCAGGTTTTGGGCGACAAGATCAAAAACACGGTCTTCAACAGATGCCAACAGTCTACTCCTCATGTTGCTGGGCCAAACGACTCACCGTAATGCTATCGATTTTCCTTCATCGTGGTATCCGGGTTCGAAGCATCGAAAAACAAGGGTAAACGGGATAGGGAAATGATGCAAGCACTCCTTGGAAACTTCCACTCAGGCAGTCATCCCACCATCGACGACCATTGTCTGTCCGGTGATGTAGGAGGCTGCGTCACTAGCCAGAAAGAGTACCATGAGAGCGATATCCAGTGGATCTCCCATGCGACGCATGGGGATCTGTTTTGTCACCTCCTCGATGATGGTTTCTCCAAGTGCCCTGGTCATATCGCTCTGGATAAATCCTGGGGCAACCGCATTGACGGTGACATTTCGTTTTGCCAATTCCCTGGCAAGGCTGCGTGTCATTCCAATCAAACCCGCCTTGGATGCCGAGTAGTTGGTCTGGCCGGCATTTCCGACGATTCCCGAAACACTCGACATGTTGATGATCCGGCCATATCGTGCCCGCATCATTCGCATGGAAGCAGATCGGGAAAACAGGAATGCTCCCTTCAGATTTGTCGCGATAACATCATCGAATTCCTCGTCGGTCATGCGTGGCATCAGGGTATCTCGCGTGATTCCGGCGTTATTTACCAGGATGTCCAGCTTTTCCCACTTTTCACACACGGACTCGACAACCCCTTCAACGCTTTCTGCGTCGGTGACATCACAGCTGAATGCCTCGGCCTGTCCTCCGGCATCACTAACGAGTTGGACGGTTTCGGCAAGCTTCTCGGCATTGCGGGCCACGCACCCGACAAGCACACCATTCCGCCCGAGTTCAACCGCCACGGATCGACCGATCCCCTGGGAGGCCCCGGTCACCAGGGCAACCTTTCCGGAAAGGTCGATCGACAAGGATGATGTTGTTTCGTTCATTGGGAACTCCCATTGTCCAGCAGGATGCGATTGGTCCGTTTTATTCTAGCAGGTCACGTTTTCGCATTTGATTTTCTTGTCGATTCGACGAAGTAGTCCTCGCATGGTGCGTCCTGGCCCGATTTCATAGTATTGATCAAAGCCATCGTTGAGCAACTGTCGCATGCTTGCTTCCCAGCGTACCGGCGAAACAACCTGTTGAATAAGCAGGTCGCGGATTTCTTCCGGGTCATCATGTTGTTGGGCGTCGACGTTTGAAATGACCGGGATCCTTGGCCGCTGCAGGTCCAGATCGGCAAGTGCCTCTGTCAGTTTTCCCACGGCTTGTTCCATCAGCGGGGTGTGGAACGCTCCCGCCACGGTCAACGGAATCGCCCGGATGGCGCCTGCTTCGGCAGCCATCCCGGTAATACGCTTGCATGCTTCAATATGCCCCGAAACGACGAGATTTCCCGGGCAGAGAAAATTTGCCGGCTGGATGATCTCGCCATCCTGCTGGCAGCTGGTGCAAAGGTACTCGACCTCCTCTTCCGCAAGTCCAAGGATGCTCACCATTCCACTCGGCTCGGCGTCCGCAGCCGCCTGCATGGCCAGGCCGCGCTGGCGTACCACATGGAGGCCATCGGCAAAGGTCATCACCCCGGCAAAGACAAGCGAGGTGTATTCTCCCAGGCTCAGGCCGGCCGTCGCGCCGCAGCCGGCCACCAGTTCCGGATCCGATTGTTTCAACGACTCCAGGGCTGCCAGGCTGGTGACGAACAGGGCCGGTTGGCTGTGTTCGGTCGCATTGAGTTGTTCGTCGGGGCCGTCAAAGCAGATCGAGGCCAGATCGTAATCCAGGATGTCCGCTGCCTGGTCATAGAGCTCGCGTACCGCGGGAAGCTGCTGGGCCAGCTCCTTGCCCATGCCAACAAGCTGGGATCCTTGTCCAGGAAAAAGGAAAGCAGTATTACTCAACGTCATTCCTCGTCAGCTGCTGGTGAGGGGCGTAAGGGAGCATCCCTATCATCCCGGAAGAAGAAAGTGACGGACTACTCGTCGGTGTCCATGTCGACAAACTGCCGCTGTGCATTGACCGCATCCGGATAGCAGCCACAGTCTGGACAAATCGTATGGGTGGGGATGCGTGCATTGCAAAGCGGATTCTGACAGTCCGACAGTTGCGGCGCACGAAGCCCGTCGTGAGATCGACGTTTACCGGATCTCGAGTTTGAGTGTTTTCTCTTTGGGACAGCCATTATCAACTCCTCGGAGCGTCACAGGATCGCCTGACGAACAGCCTAGGCAACGCCAAGTCCCTTATCCTAGAAGTAGCTTTGGAAGCTGTCAACGAGGGAAAAACTAACCTGTTTCCTCTTCCTCATCGAAGAGTTCCGCCTGGGAATCATCCTCATCTCCACTCTCTATCGGAATTCCGATGTGGTCGGCTGCCAATCGTGTTGCCATCCGGCCACGAGGGGTGCGTATAACCAGCTCCGTTCTCAACAGAAACGGCTCCACCTCGTCCACCAGCGTATCGGAAGGAACGTTCATGGTATGGGCAATGGCTTCGATCCCGGCTGGTCCCCCGGCAAAGACGCGGAGCAGGGTTTCCAGGTAACGGCGGTCCTGCTTGTCCAGCCCCAGCGTATCAATGTCCCACATTGCCAGGGCATCCCGAGCCACTTGCAGCGAGATCACTCCATCGGCGCGGCTGACGGCATAATCCCTCACACAGCGCAGTCGATTATTGGCGATCCGTGGAGTACTCCGGCTCCTCTCGGCAATCTCCCGGCAGGATTCCTCCTCGATCTCAATAGCGAGTTTCTCGGCGTTCCGTCGAATGATCTCGGTCAGTTCCTCCACCGAATAAAAATCCAGGTGCTCCCGCATCTGGAATCGATCCCGCAGGGGGCTGGAGAGCATGCCGGCACGCGTGGTCGCACCGATCAAGGTAAATGGCTTGAGTGTCATGTTGATGGTTCGGGCATTGATTCCCTCCCCGAGCACGAAATCCGCCCGAAAATCTTCCATCGCCGTGTAGAGGTATTCTTCCACGGCGGCGGGGAGACGATGGATCTCGTCAATAAACAGGATCTGTCCCTCCTGCAGGTTGGTGAGATAGGGAAGCAGGTCCTTGGGGGCTTTTAAACTGGCTCCACTGGTAATGTCCAGCGGTACATTGAGTTCATGGGGAATGCAGATCGCAAACGTTGTCTTTCCCAGTCCTGGGGGACCATCAAAGAGGATATGCCCGAGCGGCTCATCACGTTTCTGGGCGGCTTCCACGGCGATGCGGATTCGCTCGTAGACTTCCTGCTGGCCGACCATCTCGCTCATGCGGCCTGGGCGCAGTGAGCGGTCTTCTTCTTCATCCCTAGCCTGGGGGCCCAGTATTTTTTCATGAGCCATGCGAATGGGTACCCTACATCCGTGCGGTAAAAGGACCGGTGCCCACTATACCAGAGAATGCGAAGTTTCGACTATCACAGATGCTCATCCCGGTTTATGGGGCCGACCGGTTTCGCTGATACACGACCTGGAGCAACTGCTCAACGTCCTTCACCTCGACCCCTGACTCGATTGCCGAATCAAGTTGTCGGCGGGCGTCCGCTGCCCCATGGCCGAGCTGGCAGAGCAACTGGAATGTCTGCTCGATGATATCCTGGGGCCTGTCGTCGCCTGGATCCCTGCCGGTTGTCACAAGCAGTGCAAATTTTGGCATCTTGCGCCGTAACTTGGCGACAATTCTCTCACTTGTGGCCGGCCCGATGCCTGGCAGGGCCGAGAGTCCCTTGATGTCCTGCTCTTCGATCAGGGTCGCTACCTCGCTCACCGGTTTGACCATCGCCCGGAGCGCCTTTTTTGCTCCCACACCATCCACGCTACAGAATAATTCAAAAAACTCTCGTTCGATGCCGCTTTCGAATCCCACCATCCTGGGCATCATTCGTCCCTGCGGATTGCCTTCCAGGTACTGGATCGTGTGCAGGCTGATTTCCTCCCCCACACATCCCTGGAGATTGCGGCGGGAAAACTCCGGAATCAGGAGCGTGTATTGAAAGGAGCCGACGTCGAGCGTGGCTGTTCCTTCCTGGACATGGAGCAGGATACCGGTGATGTTCGTGATCACGTGTGTGGACTCCTTAGCAGGCGTTTCCGAGTTGGCTGTTTCGGCCAAGGTAGTGGTGGCAGAGTGCGATGGCCAAAGCGTCCGCGACATCCGCC
The DNA here is from genome assembly GCA_964476375.1 of uncultured Pirellulaceae bacterium. Lineage (GTDB taxonomy): Bacteria > Planctomycetota > Planctomycetia > Pirellulales > Pirellulaceae > SAT2750. The sequence goes on along the minus strand of CAYYZW010000235.1, from coordinate 18,510 downwards.
GGCTCCGGTGGTGTTGGCAGTCCAAATTCACGGCAGATGGCGTTCTGCATCTGCTGCTTTGTCGCTCTCCCGTTCCCCGTCAGGACCTTCTTGATCTGGGTGGCGGCATAGTGGTAGACCGGGATCTCGTGCTGAGCAGCTGCCAGGCAGATGACCCCGCGGGCATGCCCCATCAGGATCGCGGTGCGTGGCATGCGATAATGGGAATAGAGTTCCTCCACAGCGATGGCCATCGGGCGGTGCTGGCGAATGACCTCGCTGACACCGTCGTGGATGTTCTTCAGCCGCTGTTCAAGAAGCACTCGACGTCCACCACGGACCACGCCCGCTTCAAGTAATTGAGGATTCTCCTGTCCGGCCTGGATCAATCCATACCCGCTGATGTTCAGCCCCGGATCGATACCCAGGATCACCGATTCCGCCTGTGGTCCACTGGCGTTCTCCATCTGCCTGCTTCCTCGCAACGGGGGGTTAATCAAATCGCCAGCCGGTATCGCCCGTGCGATCTTCCAGGCTGATACCCTGGTCGGCAAGTTCATCTCGAATCCGGTCTGCCATGGCATAATCACCGTTTTCCCGACAGGCAGCACGTAACCGGATCAGCAACTGCACCAGCTTGTCGACCCAGTCGTCCTCTCCCCTTGAAGACGCCGGTTTTTCAAGGAAAAGTCCCAGGATATGGCCGAGTTCACGGAGCGTGGTGGCGGCGCTGATGAGGGATGTGACGTGGGCTATCTCACGAGACTGGGTGTCTTCCAGCTGGTTCTCATCGATGAAGCGGTTCAAGGAACGCAGCAGTTCAAACAGCTCGCTGACCGCCCCGGCCGTGTTAAAGTCGTCATCCATCCATTCCAGAAAACGGTCCCGGCACTGGCCTGTTTCAGCAAGCAGCGCATCATCGGATCGGTCGAAATCGCCATCTGCCCGGCAGCCTGCCGTCTGCAGCTGGTAGAAGTCCTCCCCGGTGGTCCTCTGGAAGCGTTCAAAGAAACGGTAGAAGGAATCCAGGGCGACCCCTGCTTCTTCGATCCCCTCCTCGCTAAAGACAATCGTACTCCGGTAATGGGTCCGCAGCAGGAAGAAACGGATCCGTTCCCCTCCCTGGCGGCTGATCAGTTCCGCCAGCCCGCCGGCTCCACGGGATCGGCTGATCTTCGATTCCGTATCCGTCACCGTCTCGTCGTCCGGGGCTTGTTCCCCACGGCCTCCTACCTTGCCGGCCGAGGCGGCTCGCATCAGACCATTGTGCATCCAGTAACGGGCCATCGGCTTGCCATGGCAACATTCACTCTGGGCAATCTCGTTTTCATGGTGTGGGAAGACCAGGTCGAGTCCCCCGCCATGGATATCGAAAGTCTCTCCCAGGCAATGGTGACTCATGGCAGAGCATTCAATATGCCAGCCCGGTCGGCCTGGCCCCCAGGGGCTCTCCCAGCTGGGTTCGTCCGGCCTGGCGGACTTCCATACGGCAAAATCGGCAGGCGACCGCTTGCGTTGGGCCGCCTCGCCACCGGCTCCCTGCTGATCCTTGCTGGAGCGATTACTTAACTTGCCATAATTGTCATCGGTCTCCACATCGAAAAATACGTCCCCCTCGACCTCGTAGGCAAATCCCCGGTCGATCAGCCGCTGGGTCAATTCGATAATCTGGTCGATATGCCCTGTGGCCCTGGGAAGCTGGTCGATCTGGTCGACGTGCAATGCCGCCAGGTTCTGGAGGTAATCCGCCGTCATCTCCTCGGCAACCTGGCTCATGGGAATCTCGCGTCGGGCGGCCTCGGCAATTAACTTGTCGTCGACATCGGTGATGTTGACGACAAGGGTGACCTGGAAACCGGAGTAGACCAGGTACCGCTTGATGGTGTCGAAGATGACCGGGCCGACCATGTGCCCGATATGGCTTGGCTTGTAGACGGTCGGTCCACAGAGGTAGATCCCCACCTTGCCCGGTTCCACGGTCTGGAAATCTTCTTTCTGCTTGGTCAGCGTGTTGTAGATCTTCATATTCATGGTCCGTTCAGACCCTGGTTCACTCGGTTCTGTTCCCGGTTTCTCCCGTCCCGATCGTAACCGCCTGCAGCAGGACGGCGCATTGGGCCTGGATCATTTCTCCCCTGCCGACCGGCCCGAGTCCCTCTCCGGTTTTGGCTTTCACCGAGATGCAGCCAGTTTGGACTTCCAGCAGGCCGGCAATTATCTCACGAATTTCCTCGCGGTGGGGGCCGATCTTTGGCTGCTGGGCATGCACGATGCAGTCGGCATTGACCAACTGGTACCCCTGTTGACGAACCTTCCCGTAACAGGCAACGAGTAACTCTGCGGAATCCCTGTTATGGTTGGCCGGATCGGTATCAGGAAACCAGTGGCCGATGTCTCCCAGGGCAGCTGCGCCAAGCAGGGCATCAGAAACGGCATGCAGCAGCACGTCGGCATCACTGTGTCCCTCCAGGTGCTTGTCAAAGGGGATCTGTGTGCCACCAATCTGCAGGGGGCCCCCGGGAACCAGGCGGTGGGAGTCATATCCCATCCCGATCCGCATCATCCCCGGGATGGCGGACGGCGAATCTTTACCGGACGACGAGGAGTCAGAAGACATGAACCGGCTGGTGCTTGTTACCGTCAAGGCATGGAAGGTCACGCTCACGCTGGGCCGGGGAATTATAGCGGAAGGTACCGGGTGCGACAACGCGGACCGGGTTGATGCCGTGGAACCCTACTCCAGATGAAAGTACCTCCGTATAATCGGCGATTATGCCAATCATCGAGATTACCGGGTTGTCCAAGGCATACCGGGTTTACGAGAAGCAGGAAGGCTTGCTGGCCTCCGTCAAGGGGCTCTTCCGCCGCACCTACCGGGAGGTCAGGGCAGTCCAGGGTGTGGACCTGGAAGTGGAGGGAGGTGAATTCGTTGCCTTTTTGGGCCCAAACGGGGCCGGCAAGACCACCACACTAAAACTTCTCTCCGGCGTGATTCACCCCACAAGCGGGGCGGCTACCGTTCTCGGTCACGTTCCCTGGAAACGGGAGAACAGCTATCGCCGGAAATTCGCCCTCGTGATGGGCCAGAAAAATCAGCTCTGGTGGGATCTTCCCGCGCAAGAGTCTTTCCGCCTGCACCAGAAGATCTACCAGATTGAAACCGGGCAGTATGAGCGGACGCTGGATGAACTGACGAGCCTGCTTGGATTAAAATCCCTGCTGAAACAGCCGGTCAGGGAACTCTCCCTGGGAGAGCGGATGAAAATGGAATTAACGGCGGCACTGCTGCACCAGCCGGAAGTTCTTTTCCTGGATGAGCCCACGATTGGCCTGGACGTGGTGGCCCAGCACAACATCCAGCAGTTTCTCAAGCATTACCAGCAGGAGCGAGGGATCACGATTCTGTTGACCAGCCATTACATGAAAGACGTCCAAGCGCTGTGCCAGCGTGTGGTCATCATTGCCAAGGGGACAATTCACTTTGACGGGTCACTGGAATCGATTGTTGATCGCGCAACAGACCACAAGCTTGTGACCTTGCAGCTTGCCGACGGGGAATCTCTTGAAGGGATGGAGCGATTTGGCACTCTGGAGGAGACCGATCCACCGAAGGTGACGTTGCGTGTGTTGCGGGAGGATGTGGCCCGGGTCCTCTCTTCTGTCCTTGACCAGCGACGGATCATTGATGTCGTCGTGGAAGATCCGCCACTGGAAGAAGTGCTTGCGGATATTTTTACCCAGGTAGACAACGAGGATGACGAGGTGGCCTGAGCCAGGCCGATCACGCCGCTACAGGAACCACAGCATGGGAAGCGAAGTCCAGTACCCACCGGGACATTCTGACCGGGCAGAGGAAAATGCCGGGGCCTGGGGCCTGGTCCAGGGAAAGCTCTCCACCTGGTGGACGATGATGAGGATTGCCCTGGAGGAGAGGCTTGTTTACCGGGGTGACTTTGCACTTGGTACCCTGATGCGGTTCTTGCCGATCATCACCCAGATTTTTCTCTGGAGTGCGATCTTCATGGCCAGGGGGGACGGAACCATGGAGAGTCAGTCCATCAAGGGCTTTACCATTCATACGATGATCGCCTACTACCTGCTGACGATGATGGGACGGGCCTTCTCGAGTATGCCGGGGCTCGCATCCGGGATTGCCCTGCAGGTCCGCAACGGCGAGATCAAGAAGTACCTGATCCAGCCGGTGGACATGGTCGGTTTCTTATTACTCAACCGGGTTGCCCACAAGCTGGTGTATTACGGGGTGGCTCTGTTGCCCTTTGCGTTCGTTTTCTGGCTTTGCGGCGGTTACTTCAGTGATCATTTTCATTCTTCTTCTGCAAGCTGGCCATCCGGTAGCCGGATTGGGGTATTCGTGCTTTCCCTGGTGCTTGGATTTCTTCTTGGCTTCTTCATGGAGGTCTGCATAGGACTGATTTCCTTCTGGTTCCTGGAAGTGACCTCACTGCTGTTCATCTACATGCTGCTGAACTTCTTCCTCTCCGGCCACATGTTCCCACTGGACCTGTTGCCGGATACAGCTCGCATGATTGTCGACTGGCTGCCGTTAAAATACCTGGCATATTTTCCGGCCGCCGTTTTCCTTGGCTTGGTACCGGATGAGCAATTGGGGTACGAACTGGCGATTGAGGCTGCCTGGATCCTGTTCTTCATCCTTGCCAGTCGGCTGATGCTGGCCCGGGGCCTGCGACGTTACAGTGGATTTGGTGGGTGAGGACAGGATGGGAATGTCAACGACTGAATTACCGGACCGGCAGCAGACGGTGGAGAGGACGCGTCCTCGATACATGCAGGTCTTTTTGACCTTTGCACGAAACAGCCTGGTCCGGGATATGACTTTCCGGATGAATTTCATCCTGCAATGTTTCACCTCCATTTCCTGGACGGTGATGAACATCGGCTTTTACCTGATTGTTTTCCAGTTCACCACGCAGATTGGTGTCAACACGGGATGGGAGCAGTACCAGTTTTTTGTCTTCCTTGCCACCACCTGGCTGATCAACAGCCTGGTGCAGGCATTCTTCATGCCCAATGCCCAGGAATTCAGTGAGCTGATTCGTACCGGCAACCTGGATTTTGCCCTCGTCAAGCCGATCGATACACAGTTCCTGATCTCCTTCCAGAAAGTAGACTGGGCAGCGCTGTCAAATTTCTGGATGGGCATCGTGTTGCTCTCGTACAGCCTTTGGAAGCTGATGACGATGCCGGAGGATCCCCTGCAATTGCACCCGGTCGTGTTCCTGCTCTACCCGGTCTTTATTCTCTGAGGTTGCCTGATCATGTACAGCGTGATGATCACGCTGGCCGCTACCAGTATCTGGCTGGGCCGCAACCAGACGCTCTACAATTTCTGGTTCTACCTGACCAACTTCTCTCGCTATCCGATGGAGATCTACTGGAGCGGCTGGGGCTGGTCGCTGTGGGGCGTGTTTACATTTTTGATACCTGTCCTGGTGGTGATCAATGTGCCAGCCCGCCTGTTGGCACAGCCAATGAATCCACGAACGCCATGGGAGCTTTGGTTGACCGGATTTGCCTTGCTGGCGACCGTTTTGAGCCTGTGGATTTCACGGGCCATCTTCCGGCGGGCCCTGTTAAGTTATCGTAGTGCCAGTAGTTGATGAGGGACCTGGAGGACAATCATGGAAGATAGTATCGGGGTGGATGAGCAGGAGAAAAAACCGGGAACCTGGTTGGCTTACGTGCGACTGTTCCGGCTTCCCAATGTCTTCACTGCGATTGCCGACGTGATGATGGGATATCTGGTGGTCCACGGTACCCTTTCGCCGGGGGACACTCTCCCCCTGCTGTTGCTGGTGCTGGCCAGTTCGCTGATCTACACCGCCGGTATGGTGCTGAACGACGTGTTTGATTACCAGGTTGATAGCCGGGACCGTCCTCACCGCCCGTTGCCCTCCGGCCAGATTGCCCTTGGCCGGGCGCGGCTGCTTGGCCTGCTGATGCTGCTGGCAGGAATCATGGCCGCGGCACTTTCCGGATGGAGTCTGCCTGATGGCCTGGATCGCTGGCGAGGGCTGGTGGTTGCCGTGGCCCTGGTGATCACAGTCCTCCTTTATGACGGGGTTCTGAAAAAGACGATCCTGGCCCCACTGATGATGGGCACCTGTCGCTTGCTCAACGTGCTGCTGGGAATGAGCTGTGCCGGGATGACAGCCGGCGGGGGGGAGCTTTTCCTGGGATGGGAGAAATACCAACTGCTGGTCGCAAGCGGGCTTGGCCTCTATATCACTGGTGTTACCTGGTATGCCCGCACCGAGGCGAGGGAGAGTTCTCGCCTGGCTCTCTCTGCCGGTTGCCTGCTGATGATTGCTGGACTGGGGGTCCTTGCCATACTTTTCCCGCGATCCGTGGTGGAGATGAACAGGCTGCAAATGCCCGTCGGCCAGGCGGGACTGTTTATTATTCTCCTGGCGGCGACTGTCATTTATCGCTGTACCTGGGGTGTTATTGAACCAACACCCCGCCGGGTCCAGCAGGCGGTCAAGCGATGTATTCTCTCGATTATTCTGCTCGATGCAGCGATCACAGGAATCCTCTGCCCCTGGTATTACGCGGTTGGAGTGCTGGCGCTGCTGGTCCCCACGCTGGTGCTGGGAAAATGGCTATACTCGACCTAGTGCAGTGTCTCCAGCAGACCAGGACAGCCCCGACATGAACAACCTCGTTTTTCTTTCCCTGCCTGGATTTCGGCCCGCGGATCTGGACCAGATGCCCAGGCTCTCGGCGCTGATGGCCAATGGTGATCGACAGCCTCTCTCGGCCAGTTTCCCGGCGGTCACCTGGCCGGTCCAGGCAAACATGCTGACCGGCTGTCGGCCCAACCAGCATGGCGTGGTGGCGAATGGTTTCTACTGGCGCGAATCTCACGAGGTGGAAATGTGGACCGCTTCCAATGAGAAAATCCTTGCTCCGCAGGTCTGGGACCTGGCACACCAGGATTCCGCAGAGATCAAATCGGCGGTCTGGTTCCCGATGTTGAGCAAGGAATGTGGTGCCGATTACATTTGCATGCCAGCCCCGGTCCATAATCCGGATGGTTCCGAATCGCTCTGGTGCTATACCCGGCCCACGGAATATTACGGGGACCTGCTCGATGTGCTGGGGCATTTTCCGCTCAAGAACTTCTGGGGTCCGTTGTCGAGTATTGATTCCAGCGAGTGGATTGCACGTTCCGCCGTGCTGGCTGCGACCAGGTTTCAGCCTGAGTTCTTTTTCCTTTACCTTCCGCATCTCGATTACGCCGCGCAGAAATGTGGTCCAGAGAGCCCCGAGGCAGGGCAGGCAGTCAAGGAGCTGGATCTGGTGATCGGCAAACTGGTCGATGGTCTGGAAGCTGCCTATGACGGATCCAACCTGACCTGGCTTGCCGCCAGAGAATACGAGATCACGGAAGTGGACCACGTGGTCTACCCGAACCGGCTTCTCCGGGACGCCGGGCTTCTTTCGGTCCGGGTCGAGGATGGGCGGGAGTACCTTGACCTGGTGGAGAGTCGCGCCTGGGCACTTGTGGATCACCAGTTCGCTCATGTTTTTGTCCGCGATGCCGATCCCGTGGCGATTGACAGGGTGGTCCAGTTATTTGCCCAGCAGAAGGGGATTGCGGAGGTCCTGGCTGGCACGCGTCGCGCCAATCGTGCCATGGATCATGACAGGGCAGGGGATGTGATATTGATTTCCAGCCCTCACAGCTGGCAAGCTTACTACTGGTGGAATGACGATGACCGTGCACCGGATTTTGCCCGCACGGTCGATATCCACCGTAAGCCGGGTTACGACCCCGTGGAATTGCACCTGGACATGGTACACCGGGGCGTACCTCTGGATGCCAGCCTGGTACGTGGTTCCCACGGGGCCCCGGTCCAGTCCCAATCGCAGTGTGGCATTGTCCTCAGTTCCAGGCAGGAGGTGCTGGGTGAGAAACCCCTGGTCGACGTTGACATGGCGGGCGTGATGCTGCGACAGCTTGAAGTGCCTCGTGGAGTCTAGTACCTCGGAATGTGCGGACGGTCACTTGGACTCTCGAAGCGTGATATTGCGAAATTGCACGAGCATCGGTGGGCCGGCGTGAAGTTGTAAAGCGAGGATGCCTTTCATCGCCCTTTTGCTGACCTGGTTGTCCGTGACGTCCACGGTTACCTTGCCATTGATCTTCTGGACAAGGTGGTTTCCCTGGGCGGAAATGAAATACTTGTTCCATTTTTCCTTCTGGATTACCGCCAGTATCTCCTCGTCCTTGACGGATGTTCCGACCGTCTTCTTCTCTCCGCTCTCGGTGATTTCAACCTTCGTGCCTCGCTGGGCCAGGATGCCGCGCCCCCGCTCCTCGTAGAGAATGCCGATGAATTTAAAGGTGGCGTCGATATCCGCCTGGTAACCACCGACCACCCAGTTTCCCAGGTCCTTGCTGCGATACTGGATTCCCGAGTTGCCTCCGACCATGCGGAATTCCAGTTCCAGCTCGAAGTTCTCAAGCGTTCCTTCTCGCCAGATCAAGAACGTGTTTCCCTTGGTGGGATTGGCCTTGGTGGTTTGTCCCGTGATCACCCCGTCCTTGACCGACCAGAACTTTGGATTCCCATCCCAGCCCTCGAGTGTCTTTCCATCAAACAGTGACGTGCCACTGGCTTGCTTGTCCTCTGCGGAGAGCAGGCTACCGAGCATGAGTAGAAGGGCCAGGGTGAGAAGGCTAGCGGGACGCGTTTTCATGGAAATGTTCCTTGGGTGTTAGCGGATCAGGTTTCAATGGTTTCGACTTCTGGCATTTCTGGTGGATCGAAGACAAATCCCTTGCTTTGCTGGAAGAACTCCACCGGGTTGTCATAGACCACCTTGCGAATCAGCTTTTCACCGTGCCCCCGGCGCCGCATTTCAATAATGAAATCAGGAACCGCGGTAGGCTTGGAAGGGCCCCAGTCACCAGCGGAATTGACCATCAGACGATCTGGTCCATACATCTCGACAATATCGGCGGCCCGCTGGGGAGTGCACTTGCTGATCGGGTAGAGTGTCATGCCGGCCCAGAAACCCTCTGCCAGGACAGGTTCCACCGTGTGCTCCTCGACATGGTCGATCAGCACACGACCGGGATCCACCTGGTCGTTGCTGTTGAGCATGTCCAGGATCATCCGGGTCCCCTGGTACTTGTCTTCCAGGTGGGGTGTGTGGATCAGGATCTGCTGGTCAAACTGGATTGCCAGGTCGACGTGTTCCATGAACACGATAGACTCGTTTCTCGTGTTCTTGTTGAGCCCGATCTCGCCGATTCCAAGGACTCCAGGGAGGTCGAGAAATTCAGGGATCATCTCGATGACCTGTCGGGAGAGTTCAACATTCTCCGCCTCCTTGGCGTTGATGCAGAGCCATGTGAAGTGCTGGATGCCGAACTGGGCGGCGCGGTTCTTTTCAAAGTCTGTCAGTTGCCTGAAATAGTCACGAAAACTTTCCACGCTTCCCCGGTCGAAACCGGCCCAGAAGGCCGGTTCACTCAGTGCGACACATCCCATCCGGGCAAGGATTTCATAGTCGTCCGTTGTACGGGAGACCATGTGGATGTGGGGGTCAATGTAGTACATGATGTGACTCCAGGAGCAGCGATTCCAAAGGCTAGGACCGCGATTTTGTGACACCGAGTTCCTCTTGCCAGCTTTCACTAAATTCGCGGGAGAACACCAGCTGGACCTTTTCAGCCCGGTCCGGGCAGGATGGATCGGACAACAGGTCCAGTCCCTTCTGGATCAGGTCAAGCCGGTTGTCCTGGCGATAATCTCCAGCGGAACGGTCCAGCCGGTCAAAGGAGGCTGCCAGTTGCAGGATCTTTGCCCGAATTTCAAGGTACTCTCGGTCGAGTACTTCGCGTGCTGTCATTGGACTCGACATGGTGAAATCCCTCTCCCGGCAGTACCAGGCACTTGAAGACACAGCAGAACTGTTTCTTTTTAGTGTCCTGCCCCAGCCCACGCAAGTTCTTGCGAACCTGGTACCTTGTCCCCGATGTTGAGAGGAGACGAAGGGGGTCACAGGTGTGCCCGGCGGAGAAAGAAAAATCCTGCCAGGTCGGTGACTAGAAGGCCCCGTCTTCACCACGTTCGGGCGCTCGCCGGACCGGAAAACCCTGCTTGCGAGTTTCATCGGGAAGTGTCGGTGCGATCTCACGTTTCTCCAGGTCGCCAAGGAACTGGCTGGAGTCTGCCCCACGACCGAGGGAGACCGAAAGCACTTCTCGCTTGTAACCGACGTACTTGAGAAAAGTCGGGAAGGTAATCTGTTCCACGTCGTAGTCATGAACTTCTCGAATCAGGTCGGTGTAAGTCTTGTTGTTTTCAAGCGTCTTTGACCCCTTGATCAGGTAACGTGTATTGACCGTCACCTTTCCAACACGTTCTCCATCCGGTTTGATTTCTGCATCGATCACGCCACCCACCATGGAGATCATGCTTCGGACAGCCTCGTAGTCATCTTCACCGTCGCTGTCCAGATCAAAGAAGCCTGCCAGGGCAAAGTGGATCTGGGTGGCTGCCTGGAAAACCGGTGAGTGGATCAGATCGCCGCGGAGAATCGGATTGGTAATGTCATCCTCAAGGATCCGGGCCTCGGCCAGACGCAGGTCGAGGATACGGGTCACCTGGATCTTGGCCTTGATGTCACTTTTCTCATGCATCACGCCCGGCTGTTTGATGTCATAGACGCTAAACGTGGTGAGCTCCTTGAGGCCATGTGCGGCACCCAGGTCAAGCCAGACCGTGTTGTTCTGCTGGTGGACCATGGTGATCCGACCATCCGGGTTTTCAAATCGCTCGGACTTGGGCTGGCGGAGGATCTTCATCGATGTGATCGTTCCCTGAAGTGTCTCCGCGTCCACCTCCAGCGCGTCGACTTGCTCCTTGAAAGTCGCTGTCTTCTGGTTGGCTGCTGCGATCTGTTGATCCTGGGTGGTTTTCTGATCCACCTTTTCCTTGGTGATCCGTTGTCGGTCGGTGTTAAATGCCGTTCTTTCGGAATCCCGGTCGGATTCCGCAGCCGACTTGGCCGTCAGCGCCGAGGCAGTTAACTCGGATTCGGTTTGCACGGTGGTGGACTTGTCGATGGCCAGCTGCCGATTCGTTTTCTCCAGCTTGGTATTCAGGTCATTCTGCTGCTTGAGCGTCTGCTGCAGATTCTCTGGTATGGACGCATAGCTGCGAGTTTCCTCGGGCATTCCCTGGCCGTAAAGTTCCATGTCGCCATCGAACTTGGTCAGCAAGGCCGAGACGTCATCCAGTCCCCCTGCTACCTCGAGCGCACTGATGTTTGAATCGACTTCGCCACGCTTGATTTGCGGGTCACCGATCATGAACTTCAAGCTCATGATCTTGACCTCGTTGACATTGTTCTTGTTGATCATGTCGTTGACCTTGCTCTGCAACTGCTTCTGCTCGTCCACGCTCGTTTTGGACTTGTCCCAGAACAAGTAGGTGAACACGCCGAGTACGACCACTAACATGACCGAGAGGATAAGGGCGACCTGGATGGTCGTGTTTTCACGCGATGCCATGGTATAGGACTCCTGGTGATTTCAGCATGCTGGCAGGCAGCCAAGATCAAAATGAATGCCGTTCAAGAACAAACATGATTCCAACTGGCTCTATTCTATCCACTCCGTTTCGTCGGCGTGTTCTTTTTCCCGGGAAAAAAAACTGTATCCAACAAGGGAATGAACCTGCTTATTTATCGTCCATCCGGGGTCAAAAAAAGTGCCCGGTCTTGGGCAACTCTCGAAGTGGTGGGACGGCTTACCGGGGGTTGGGGCTCATTTGTGTCACGCAATAACAGGATTTCACCGATCCCCGCAGATCGATTCCATCCGAGAAGCTACAGGTGGCCAGCCTTGGGCCGGAATCCTTTTTGTGTGGTAAGTCCCATTCTGGGAAGGAGTTATGTGTTCTCCAGGAATCCTTTCCAAGTCAGCCCGGAAATAGATTGTGGTGGATGGAAATTGGAAGGCGGGGAATCTCGGAAAAGGGGACAGTTCGGTTTATATGAGCTAAACGGGTTGTTGTCGTTAGGTAGTTTTTTCAGCAGGGAGATTCCTGCATCGAGCCGGGAAAAGGGCATACCGGGGATTCCGGGCCGCTGCCTTGTTTCCGCTGGTCACGAAGCGGGTTGAGCCAGTTGACATTTTGTTTCCCCGCTTCCTAACATGCCCGGTACCGGAAAAGATGGCTCCAGGAGATCCCGATGGCAAAGAGAAAACGAGGATCTGACTGCCAGCCGGTACTCCAGGGTTTTGAGGAGCCGGAGGAGGCTGCAAAAAGTGAAGAGCTGGCGAGTGAGCAGAAGCAGGTGCCCGCGGCGGCAGGGGAGTTGCTTGATGACCAGACTGTTTACGTGATTGACTCCTTTGCCTTGATCTACCAGGTCTTCTACGCGATGCCCAATTTTTCTGGCCCCAACGGTCAACCCGTAGGGGCCGTTCATGGTTTCATCCGGGACATGGCAGATCTGCTTGAGCATCGGCAACCGAATTATATATTCTGCGCTTTTGATGCTCCCGGGGATACCTTTCGGCATGAGATGTACGACCAGTACAAGGCGACGCGTGACCCCATGCCCGATGATCTGCGATCGCAGCTCCCCATCATCCAGCAGCTTCTGGAGGCGATGGCCATCCCGGTAATCAGCATGCCGGGTTTCGAGGCGGACGACATTCTTGCCACGGTTGCCAGGCAGGTCGAGGAACGTGGCGGAGACTGCCTGCTGGTGACAAGTGACAAGGACTGTCGTCAGCTCATCACCGACCGGGTCCAGATGTACAATATTCGCAAGGATGCTGTTTTTGATGCGGGGGCCCTGATGGAAAGCTGGGGTGTGCGTCCCGAGCAGGTGGTTGACTTCCAGGCCCTGGTAGGTGACTCGGTCGATAATATCCCCGGGGTTGCCCAGATCGGGCCGAAGACGGCCCGGGAACTGCTGGAGAAATATGGAACGCTCGAAAGTGTTCTGGACCATGCTGAGGAGGTAACCGCCAAGAAGCGACGAGAGAACCTGTTGGCGGGCCGGGAGGACGCCATGCTCAGCCGCAAACTGGTCAAGCTGGACGCTCATGTGCCGGTTGAGCTGGACTGGCAACAGGCCCATGTGGGCGGCATGGATCATGACCAGCTGGAAAAATTATGTGACGAGTTTGGTTTCCGCCGTCTCAAGGAGCGCCTGCTGGAGATGGAGCAGGCGTCAAGTCCGGCGGTCTGGGAAGCGGACTATCAGCTGGTAGGAACCAGGGACCAGCTGGACCAGCTGGTGGACTCCCTTTCCAGCCAGCAGCGAATCTCGGTGGATACCGAGACCACCAGCCTGGATCCCCGCCAGGCTACGATCATTGGCTACAGTTTTTGCTGGCAGGCAGGCGAGGCTTATTATGTCCCGGTCAAGGCCCCGGAAGGGCAACCTCAGCTGGACCCGGAGGAGGTTCGCGAAGCGCTGCGACCGATCCTGGAAGATCCCGGGATCCAGAAAATCGGCCAGAATCTCAAGTACGATATCGTTGCCCTGCGGAGCGAGGGAATTCGACTTCAGGGTGTCTCCTTTGACACCATGGTGGCGGATTACCTGGACAAGCCTGGCCAACGCAGCCATAGCCTGGATGACCTCTCCCGCCGGTACTTGAACCATGTGATGATCCCGATAAGTGACCTTATTGGCAGCGGTCGGAAGCAGAAGCGGCTGGACGAAATTGACGTGGAACAGGTTGCTCAATATGCGGCGGAGGATGCCGATGTCCCGATCCGTATTGCCGACCAGCTTCATGAACAGCTGCAGGAGAAGGGGCTGCTGGATCTGATCCAGGAAGTGGAAATGCCGTTAATCGAGATCCTGGCCGAGCTCCAGTTCAATGGAATCGGCCTGGATGTGGAACATCTCGGAAAGCTGAGTTCGGAGCTGGAGGGGACAATTGATCAGCTCAAGCAACAGATCTATGAGGAGGCGGGAAGTGAGTTCAACATCGATTCCCGCATCCAGCTCGGGAAGGTGTTGTTTGAGGAGCTGGAACTGCCGGTGATCAAGCGCACCAAGACGGGGCCGAGTACCGATGCCGAGGTGCTGGGCGAACTTTCGAAAAGAACCGACAGCTCTTTGCCGGCGATGGTCATCCAGTATCGTCAGCAGGCGAAGCTCAAGAGTACTTATCTCGATGCCCTGCCGAAGCTCGTCCATCCGGAAACCGGTCGGATCCATTCCTCCTTCAAGCAGGACGTTGCCGCCACGGGACGACTCAGTTCCACCGATCCGAATTTGCAGAATATTCCTGTCCGTACCGAGCAGGGACGCCAGATTCGCTGTGCTTTTCATCCCCGCAAGGATTGGCAATTGCTGGCAGCGGATTACTCGCAGATTGAGCTTCGAGTGCTGGCCCATTTTTCGGCGGATGACTCCCTGCGCCAGGCTTTCGAAGAGGGCGTTGACATTCACTCGCGCGTTGCCAGTGAGGTGTATGGTGTGGCATTGCCGGAGGTGACGCCGGACATGCGCCGCAGTGCCAAGGCAATTAATTTCGGCGTGATCTATGGCCAGTCATCCTTCGGTCTGGCCAAGACCCTCGATATTGACAAGGAGGACGCCGCGGCCTTCATCGAGTCCTACTTCTCGGAATATCCGGGGGTTGAGCGGTTCTTTGAAGAGACACTTGATCAGTGTTGCCAGGATGGGTTCGTCAGTACCATTCTGGGACGCCAGCGTCCGGTCCTGGGAGTTCGTCGACCGGAAAAGAGGGATGGTTCACGGTTTCGGAATCTCCCGGAACGAATTGCCATCAATACCGTGATCCAGGGTTCTGCGGCGGACTTGATCAAGCAGGCGATGATCCGCATCTACCAGTGCATGGCGGAACAGAAATTGCAGTCCAGGATGTTGTTGCAGATTCATGACGAACTGGTCTTCGAGGTTCCCGGGGAGGAATGCCAGCAGATGCTCTCGCTCGTGCAGGAGCAGATGATCGCCGCGGGTGCCAACCTCGATGTTCCCCTGGTGGTGGATATCAAGACAGGAGATAACTGGGGTTCCTGTATGCCTGTGGTCAAGGAATAAGGCGTGCCATGGCAGGTGGAATGAAAAACGACTCTTCCGGAGTGACCGTGATCGGTATCCTGGGTGGTATCGGCAGTGGGAAGAGCCTGGTCGCTGAAATACTGCTGCAGATGGGGGCCGATATTTTCTCGGCAGATGATGTCGGTCATCAGCTGCTGGATGATCCCCTGGTCAGGGAACAACTTGTGGCCCGTTGGGGAGACGGCATCCTGACTACCGATGGCCAGCCTGACCGGAAAGCGATTGCAGCGCAGGTCTTCCAGGGCCCCAATGCCAAGAACGAACTGGCATTCCTGGAGCAGCTCACGCACCCCCGGATTGGGCAGGAGCTGGAGGTTTTTATTCAGCAGGTCCAGCAGCGTCATGACCTTCGGCTGGCCGTTATCGATGCGGCCCTGCTTCTGGAAGCTGGGTGGGAGACTGCCTGTGATGAGCTGTTATTCGTGGAAGTGGATGCGGAGACACGCTGGGAACGCTGCCAGGAGCGAGGCTGGAGTCGTGAGCAGTGGGAGGCCCGCGAGGCATCCCAGCGGTCACTTGACGAGAAGCGGGGGAGGGCCTCGCTCGTGGTTGACAACAACTCCGATGAATGTGCCTTGCAGTCCCACCTGCACGAGATATTTGGTGACAGGGTCAGACTGGATTCCTGAAAATCTAGCCATTAGGGACTTAACGTGAATAGCCTGATGGGAGATAATAGATAACACACACCGGGCGATAAGCAGCGTTGGCTCGATCCCGTGCTTCTTTCTCCCTCCCCACATTTCCACCTTCCTGGCATGATTCCTATCAAGTCGGGAGTCCAAGCGAGCAGGCTGTTTTTCGAGGTGCATCCAGCGCGTTCGGGTTTTTTCCAACCTATCACACTTCCATGCAGACCATGGATCTGGAGAAACAAGTCTCCTGATCCATGAATTTTGGACATCCCCCCATTACCGATTGTCTTGGGGTCTGTATCCCGGAGCTCTTTCCATGGCCTCCCCTGACGATGCCAAGAAACCGATTGATGAGTCCGATCCTCTAGTGGATCGGGTTACCGATGCACCGGTGGATGACCCTCTTCATCGCTATGACCAGCTCAAGCAGGGGGATGCCCACATCACGCAGCTGCAGCAATTGTCGATGCCTGAGTTGATTGAACAGGCGCGGGTCGACCAGGTACAGGAAGTGTCAGGGCTCAAACGCCAGGAGCTGATTTTTGAGATTCTCAAGGAAAGGGTGAAATCGAACGGGCTGATGTTTGGGGAGGGGACGCTTGAGATTCTGCCTGACGGATTCGGTTTTCTCCGCAGTCCCGAATACCATTATGTCTCCTGCCCGGATGACATCTACGTCTCACCGAGCCAGATCCGTCGATTCGGTCTCAAGACCGGCAGTACCGTTTCGGGGCAGATTCGGCCGCCCAAGGAAAGCGAACGGTATTTTGCTCTCTTGCGGGTCGAAGCGGTGAACTACCAGGACCCGAACCTGGCCGCCTCCAAGATTCCCTTTGACGAACTGACTCCACTCCACCCGGAACAGCGGATCATCATGGAATGGGATGCGGAGGATTTGTCCACACGTGTGACAGACATGATGACCCCGATCGGCTTTGGCCAGCGTGGCCTGATCGTCAGCCCACCCCGAGCCGGCAAGACAATACTCCTGCAGAAAATGGCCCGTGCCGTTCTTCATAACTTCCCCGAGTCCTATGTGATCATGCTCCTGGTGGATGAGCGACCGGAGGAAGTGACCGATATGGAACGTGAGGTTCGTGGGCCAAACTGTGAGGTTATCAGTTCCACCTTTGACGAGCCCGCCACCCGTCACCTGCAGGTCTCCGAGATGGTGATTGAGAAAGCCAAGCGGATGGTTGAATTTGGGACCGATGTAGTCATTTTTCTGGACAGCATCACCCGACTTGCCAGGGCCTGGAATTCCGAGTGTCCCTCCTCCGGAAAGATCCTCAGTGGAGGTCTGGATGCCAATGCACTGCAGTATCCGAAACGTTTTTTTGGGTCGGCACGCAAGGTTGAAGAGGGGGGGTCCCTGACGATCCTGGCAACCGCCCTGGTGGAGACCGGGAGCCGGATGGACGATGTCATTTTCGAGGAATTTAAAGGGACGGGAAACCTGGAGATCGTACTGGATCGTTCCCTGGTGGATCGCCGTATATGGCCTTCGATCGATATCAGTGCCAGCGGGACCCGGCGAGAGGAGATGCTCCTGGATCCCGAAGAGTACCGCCGCATTTGTCTTTTGCGACGTGGGTTGAGCGAGATGAACCCTCCAGATGCGATGCAACAACTTGTTTCTCGCCTGGAACTGACGAAATCGAATGCGGAATTCCTGATGAGCATGAAACTGGATTCATGAGTTCTCGCTTCTAGGGAACACCCCAGGTTGAAGAGCAAAGAGTATGCCAATGGAATACAAGAAAAGTGAAAATCCGCCGGCTGGAAGTGTCGGTGTCGTGGTCTCCCGTTACAACACCGCCATCACCAATCGTCTGCTGGAAGGAGCCCTGCAGACCCTGGCCGAAGGCGGAGTGGGGGAAAATGATATCCACGTCGCATGGGTACCAGGAGCCTGGGAGTTGCCGGTGGCCGCCCAGCGACTTGCCCGCCGTGATGAGATCAAGGCCGTTCTCTGCCTGGGAGCGGTGATCCAGGGGGAGACCAGCCACGACCGCTTTATTAACCAGCAGGTCAGTAGCAGTCTTGGCAGCCTGGCACTCCAGTACGATGTGCCGGTCCTGTTTGGTGTGCTCACATGCCAGACCCTCGAGCAGGCACTGAATCGTGCCGGGGGGAGCATGGGAAACAAGGGCAGCGAGTGTGCCAAGGCAGCACTGGAGATGATGGGACTGTTCGAAGTGATCGAGTGACCTGCCGTTCCCTTTTCGGGGACTGACAGGGAAAGGACGATGTGGATGCCTGGCCGGAGTGATGCTCGTGAAGCGGTGTTGCAGATCCTCTACGAGGAAGACCTGAATCCCGACCAAGTGGGAAGTCGGGATATGGATTTCTTTCGGGAACGGCTGGAGGGACATCGTGAACTGGTTGCCTTTGCCCAGGGCCTGCTCGAAGGAGTCCGTGCGAACCGGGAGAAGCTGGACGAGGCACTTTCTCCTCGAACCAGGAACTGGACACTCCAGCGAATGGCCGTGACCGACCGGAACTGTCTCAGGCTCGGTGCCTTTGAATTGCTCCATACCGAGACCCCGGGGCCGGTGGTGGTAAACGAAATCGTGGAAGTGGCCAAACGCTACGGGAGCGAGGAGTCGGCAGGGTTTGTCAACGCCATCCTTGACCGGCTGCGAGGGGATCTGGAACAGGGGCCCGTCTCACACGACAGCCAGCAACCGGTAGGGGAGCAGTGAGATGAGCCTCTGGCACCGTTTCAGACAGGGACTGAAAAAGACCCGTTCTATCCTGCGCACCGATATCCGCGACC
>CAYYZW010000234.1:0-55744 GCA_964476375.1 uncultured Pirellulaceae bacterium | reverse complement strand
TTGCCAGCAGGAAAACCAGTTTCTCCGGCTCGCCATCGGCGGAAGCGAAAACCGGGGTGACCACGGTAATATCCGGCAGGTGCGACCCTCCCCGGTAGGGATCATTCGTCACCAGGACATCGCCGGGGGCCAGAGAGGGGTTATCCGAAAGCAGGGCTCGAACCGTCTCCCCCATCGCCCCGAGATGAACCGGAATATGGGGCGCATTAACCACCAGTTCTCCGCTCGCCGTGAACAGGGCACAGCTAAAATCAAGTCGTTCCTTGACGTTCACGCTTGCCGAGGTACTGCGGAGGGTGATTCCCATCTGGCGGGCAATCCCGGCAAAGCGGTTATTGTAAATCTCCAGTGCTGCCGGATCCGCCTTTTCTCCAGTTGCCCGCTCCAGACCAACGGCCAGCGTGGTCGAGGGGGTGGTATCTTCCAGGATCAACTCCCCACCGGCCCGTACCTCTGCCTGCCAGCCCGGATCAATCACCGTGGTTGCCAGCGTTTCCAGGATGACCGCGGGACCCAGGATCCGGTCACCTGCCTGGAGATCCGCCCGGCGAAAAATACCGCTGTCGAGCTCCTCTCCCTGGAACCAGACCGGACCATGTTTCCTGGCCGGGCGAATCCTGCCAGCTGGTAAATCGGCATTTCCCACATCCGGGGATGCCTGCGGGCCGGCAGAACCCGTCGCTTCCACTCTCACGGCAACAACTTCCAGTGCCCGCTGCCGGTGCAGGTAACCGTACTGGCTCAGGTGGTGCTCCTGGAATCCTGCCAGGTAGGGATCCAGCCAGTCCTCCGCTTCTTTTCCAGTCGGCTGCGTGATCGTCAGCCCTCCATCCATGCCCAGGTAGCGAAGATCGATGGACAGACGTGTTGTGACCTCTCCGACGGGAACTCCCTCCTGGAGCACCTGGTCACGGGCCTGGTTCCTCAGTTCCTGGATCACTGCCGCCAGTGTGTCCCGGTCAATCTGGTCAGCCGGCTTGTAGATTCCCCGTTCGACATGCCGCTGGACATCTGCCAGGCCGATTCCCAGGGCACTGAGAATACCTGCATCCGGGTGATTGAGGATCTGTCGGATCCCTAGCTGCCGGGCCAGCTCACAGGCATGCTGCCCGGCGGCACCACCAAAGGCAACCAGCAGGTACTGAGCGGGATCATAACCACGAGCCACGGAGACAGAACGAATGGCCTCGGCCATGTTCGAATTGGCAATACGCACAAAAGCATCTGCCAGCTCCCTGGGTTGATAGCATTTCCCGGTAGCCTGCTCGATGCGTTCAATCAGACCGGAGACCTGCTCAAGGGCCGCCTGCTCATCAAGTGGAAGAGGAAACTGTTCCGGTCGGATCCTGCCAAGCAGCAGGTTGGCATCGGTCAGTGCCAGGGGGCCACCCCGTCCATAGCAGGCCGGCCCGGGCTCCGCCCCGGCACTTCCCGGACCCACGATCAGCTTGACACCGTCAAACTGGCAGAGGGATCCTCCTCCCGCAGCAACCGTCTGGATCGCCATCATGGGTGTAACCAGCCGAATCCCTGCTTTCTCGGTCTCATACTCGTACTCGAAACGTCCATCGAAGCGGGAGACATCGGTGCTGGTACCCCCCATGTCAAAACCAATTGCCCGCGAAAAACCGGCCGCGCGGGCCACTCCAGCGTATCCCACCACCCCGCCGGCAGGTCCTGAAAGGACGCTGTCCTTGCCCATGAAAGCAGCCGGGGAAACAAGCCCCCCGGCGGAGGTCAGCAGCCGCAATCTTGACGAACTGGAGAGTCCGGCCTGAATCCGTCCGACATAGTCCACCAGCACCGGATCGAGGTAAGCATTCACCACGGTCGTGTCTCCACGCGACACGATCTTGATCAGCGGTGCCACCACACTGGAGAGACTGACATGCCGGAACCCGAGCTGCCGGGCGATTTCACCAAGCTGTTGTTCATGCTGGTCGTTCCTGTAGGCATGGAGCAGGCAGATAGCCAGCGACTCGATACCGTCCTTCCGAAGTCTGGCCAACTGGTCCCGGGCCTGCTTTTCATCCAGCGGCACGAGGACATCTCCGGACGCTGAAAGACGTTCATCGATTTCCACCACCGAGCAAAACAGGGGATTTTTTTTCCGTGCCTCCAGGTCAAATAGCCGTGGCCGATCCTGATTTCCGATCAGCAAGAGATCCCCCAGGCCCCGGGTCGTTACCAGGGCGGTCACCGCCCCACGTCGTGTCACCAGGGCATTGGTGCCACGCGTGGTCCCAAGTCGTACGGAACAGTCCGGAAGCGGGTCTGCAGGGAGCCGACCCAGCACCATGTGGATCGCCAGCAGCGGTGCGTCCAGGCCCGGCAGAAGGCGGTAGGGAGTCCCCGGCTGGGCCCAGCTGGGAAGCGGATCCGCCAGCTCGAACCTCCCCTCCTGGCCGGAAAAATCCACGACACGGGATTCAAAAAGTGGCTCCTTTCCAGGCGGGTCGATGACCAGCCGGCTTCCCTGCCAGAACTGATCCGGAAGGTGCCCCGCATCTGCAGCCAGGAACCCATCTGGAGCCGGCAAGCGGATCGATCCTGGAACCTGGCCGCTACTGAGCAGCTTCTGGCGCTGCAGGGTCCCCTCCGGGCAGCGAGCTAGGCAATCGGTAAAGGTACCCCCGACATCAATCCAGAATTCCCACGCTCCCGATTCGCTGGATGACGCGCCCATGAATCGTCCCCTGCCGGCAGGTCACATGAAGGTCACCACAGGGCAAACCTAGAGTGACTTGGCGCCCACCGCGATCAAATGGGAATAAGTCCGCAGGAACATCTGCCCCCCGGAAACAGCCGGCGTGGATCGACTTTCCTCGCCCAGGGGATACTTGCCTAGCAACTTGTACTGCTTCTCGGCTGCCAGCACCCAGACAACACCGGTTTCGTCCACGCAAAACATCTTGTCGCCGACGCGAATCGGTGAACCGGAAAAGGCCGTGTCGAGCCTTTCTCGCCAGTGGACATTCCCGTTCCGGGCATCGATACAAGTGACAATACCCTTGTCGTACCAGAGAAACATCAGGTTCCCGCTGGCCACCGAGGTCGGCACGTAAGGCGCCTGCCGGTCAATCTTGAAGGCCACCTCGGCGTTTTTCCCAGGTCGGATTCCTACCAGGTAGTTCCCACCAGCACCGGATCCGGTGGATCCATAAAGCAGCCCGCCAACGATCAGCGGGGAACTCACGGTACGCATGGAGAACGCATCCCCCACTGCCCAGTTCTGTTCCCCGGTTTCAGGATTCAGGCTGAACATCCCGTTCCCCGTACTGGTACATATCAGTTCTGCCTCACCTCCCTTGGGGGTATAGATACAGGGTACGGAGTAGCAGACATTGACGCTTACCCGGGCCACTTTCCATCGCAGTTCACCCGTGCGACGATCAAACGCCATCATGAAACTTTCACCCGGCTTCTGTCCTTCCTTGAGCTTGTTCGCCTGCTGTGAATTGGAAAGGATGACCAGGTCCTTGTAGATCATCGGGGACGTACCGAAACCGTGCTGGCTCTCCCAGCGACCAAGATCCACGCTCCAGACTTCATCTCCCGCATGGGTAAAAGCCTTGAAGGTCGTCACGGTCGGCGTCGACCAGGCCACGTAGACTCTTTCTTCATCGACCGCCGGTGTGCAGGAGGCAAAGCTGCTCCGCTGGTGCAGGTGGTGCACCTCGGACTTGAATGTCCGGTTCCAGACAATCCTTCCGTCCTTGGCATGGATCCCAAGCACGTATCGCTCGGCCGTCTTGGAATCTGCACTGAACAGGTAGACCTGGTCTCCCCAGACCACCGGCGAGGAATGGCCGATACCCGGGAGTTCGGCTTTCCAGTTGATATCCTTGTCCGTCCACTGGGCCGGAAAGGACTTGAGCGTGCTCACTCCCTGGCCATTGGGGCCATGGAAGCGGGTCCACTCCTGGGAATGTGCCAGGGATGAAACCATACAGATCACGGCCAGGGCACAAGTGCCAACGAAAAAACGCTTCATGGAGAGAACCTCTCAATGGCAACCAGGTGTTAAACAAGTCGGTCGAGATCACGCCACCGGGACAGTTCAACGATCCGGGATCTCGGCATCATGCTCCAATCCTAATAAAACTGTCGTAGCACCTCAATCAAGTCAGCGAGAAAGTGATCCCTGGGTACAAAGGCAGCAGGAGAGAACCTCCCCGCACGAGTTTGGCCAGCTGCCATCCCCGGCAGGCCACATTGGAGCGATTTAACGGAGCTTGTTTCTGGGGCCCAATCCCGATACCATTGACAACCGACAAGTCATGGAGGCATGAGCACTTACGCTCGCTGACCTCGTTTAATAGCTCTTTCAAGCTGGACAATAATCTCATGCGCAAACAGCTTTCCCAGCGCCGTTTTCCCCTGGCACTGATCCTTGGATTCGCCATCATTGCGGGTGTCTTTTTCCCCTTGCAGGGGGACGAACTTACCGGTCCTTCCCCCAAGGATCGACGGATCGCCCTGATTGTCCACTCGCGTTTGAAAGATCTCCATCTGTCACAACACCCGCTTGATGATGAGATCGCTGGACGGGCCATGCAGTCATTGATGAAGCGGCTTGATCCACTCAAACTCTATTTCCTCCAGTCCGACGTCGACGAATTCACGGCCAAGAAGAATGAACTGGATGACATGGTCGTGGAAGGAGACGTCTCCTTCGTTTACACCGTCTATGAGCGACTGCTCAACCGCATTGACCAGCGAGTGGCAATGGCCAACGAGTGGATCGATAGTGAACATGATTTCACCGTCGAGGAGACGATTATCAGCAATCCGGAGAAGATGGTCTTTGCCAAGACCGACGAGGAAGCCCGGGAACGCTGGCGCAAGCGAATCAAATTCAACTTCCTTGCCCTCAAGGGTGAAAAGACCGAGGGAGAGAAAGCGCAGGAACGCCTTCACCGTCGTTACAACAGTTTCTCCAAGCAGATGCACCAGACCGACAGTGACGAGTTGCTGGAGATTTTCCTCAATTCCTTTGCCACCAGTTATGATCCGCACTCCTCTTACATGTCGCCCGGGACCCTGGAGAACTTCGAGATCTCGATGCGACTCAAGCTGGAGGGAATCGGAGCAGCCCTCCAGTTGATCGATGGATACACCGTGGTCTCCAAGGTCATCCCCGGGGGCGCTGCAGACCTGAATGGCAAGCTCAAACCCCAGGACAGGATTGTCAGTGTCGGCCAGGGCGAGGGAGGCGAGATGGAGGATGTTGTCGATATGAAACTTGACGACGTGGTCAAGAGAATCCGGGGAAAGGCCGGTACCACCGTGCGGCTGGGAGTCATTTCCGAGGGAAGTGCCGAGACAAATATTTATGACATCACACGAGCCCGCATCGAGCTGAAGGATAGTGAAGCCAAGGGGACGATTATTGACCAGAAGGAGGGAAGCGAATCCGAGTCCATCAAGGTCGGTGTAATTAACCTGCCAAGTTTTTACATGGACATGGATGCTGCTCGACGTGGCGAGAAGGACTTCAAGAGTACCACTCGCGATGTGCAGGTGATCCTGGATGATTTCAACAGCAAGGACGTGGACATCGTGGTCCTGGACCTGAGCCAGAACGGTGGCGGGAGCCTGACCGAGGCAATCAACCTGACCGGTTTGTTCATCGACACCGGCCCGGTCGTCCAGGTCAAGGGGCCAGATGGAAAGGTGCAGAAGTACGACGATGTCCAGGAAGGTCTTTCCTGGAACGGCCCGCTGGTGATCAAAACATCCCGTTTCAGTGCCAGTGCCAGTGAAATCCTGGCTGGGGCGATCCGTGATTACAATCGCGGGATCATCGTCGGGGACGAGTCAACACATGGAAAGGGAACCGTGCAAAGCCTGATGGACCTCGGTTCCCAGCTGTTTGGTCTCAATAACGCGCCCAACCTGGGAGCCCTGAAGCTGACCATGCAGCAGTTTTACCGCCCCAACGGGGAGAGCACCCAGATGAAAGGGGTCCCGGCGGATATCGTCCTGGCCTCGATCAGCAACCACATGAAAGTACGCGAGTCCGACCTCGACTACCCGATCAAATTCGACAAGGTCGAGGGGGCCAAGCATGCTGATTTTGAGATGGTCAGTGAGGACCTGGTGGAAAAGCTTGCCAAGCGATCATCCAAGCGGACATCCAAGTCCGAGGATTTCCAGGAGCTGGGCGAGAACATCGAGAAGTACAAGTCCCAGCGGGACAGTGTCCATCTCTCGATTAACGAGGAGAAGTTCTTTGCGGATCGGGAAGACATTGATGTCGACAAGGAAAACCGCAAGGAGCTGGAAAAGGCGACAAACCAGGACGAAGAGATCTTCCCGATGACCTTCTATAACAAGGAAGTCCTTGCAATCGCCACCGACTACATCGACCTGCTCGACGGACGTACGGCGCAGGGTGAGCAGTAGGGGCGGGGCGACTGGCGAAATTAGTGCAGCGGAATTCGCTGGCCGTCGTAGGCGAGTGCCATACCTTCTGGAAGTCCCTGGTTGGTCGCCTGGTGGTCGAGATCATGGGAGAGGTGGGTAAAGAGAGTCGTGCCGGGTCTCACCTGCCGAGCCACCTCGATTGCTTCTTCCAGGCTGAAATGGGTGACATGGCTGCTCCGGCGGAGTGCATCGAGGATCAGCACATCCAGTCCTTCCAGCAGGGCAAGGCTCTCCGGCGGAATCTCGTTGGTGTCGGTACAGTAGGCAATATCCCCGATGCGGAAACCGAGCACCTCAAAGCGTGGCCCATGTTTCAGGCGAATCGGGATAACCGTGGTTCCAAGAACTTCAAATGGTTCCGTGCTGATTCGATGGAATTCAAGCTGCGGGGTGGAGCCTGCATGGGTCGGCCTGTCCGAGCGAAATGCATAGTCAAAGGATGCGCGGATTCGCCTCTCCACCGTTTCCTCACAATAAAGAGGGACGGCATGCCCAAGGTAAAACTGGAATAACCGCAGATCATCCAGGCCGAATATATGATCGGCATGTTCGTGGGTGAACAGGACACTATCCACGACCCCGATCTGCTCCCTGAGCAACTGGCCCCGCAGGTCCGGCGGCGTGTCAATCAGCAGGTTTCCCCCGGGCAGACCAAGAATGGCACTCGTGCGGGTTCGCTTGTTTTCTGGACTATCACTCTGGCAGACGTCGCATCCACAGCCAATCATTGGCACACCGACCGAGGTGCCGGTACCAAGCAGGATCATTTCCCCCTGGATATCCTCTGAAACAAAGGGCTTTTTATCTTTTTTTCCCGACACGG
The DNA here is from genome assembly GCA_964476375.1 of uncultured Pirellulaceae bacterium. GTDB lineage: Bacteria > Planctomycetota > Planctomycetia > Pirellulales > Pirellulaceae > SAT2750. The sequence goes on along the minus strand of CAYYZW010000234.1, from coordinate 48,492 downwards.
CGTGATCGACTCCCACATTCCCTTCCAAAAACCAAGCTTTCTGTCCCTGAGCAGGTTTACAGATCAACGGGGAGTTGGCAAGCAGGAGGGTGCGATACGAAAGATGGCAATCCCGACCATTTCTCCTCGAACAGGTCACAGTTGACCGATTTATAGGATCGCTATAAGCTACGATAAGTCCTCCATTCATGTGCTGCCACCATGCCAGGTTCATACGGCGCCTGGCATTTTTTCTCTTTCCAGCGTGGAAAACGACTCCCAACCTTCCATTGGTTCCTGCGACCGGTTTTTCATGGGTGCTCTGCAACGAATCTGGGAAATCGTCACATTCCTGAGCTCAGGATTGGTTTCGCTCTTCGAGACACTGGTAACCTCGGTTGTGGGGTCCGCCAATGCCCGCCACCTGAAGCAACTGGAGCCCAAGGTTGCTGCCGTGAATGACCTGGAACCGGTTTACCAGGTCATGTCCAACGAGGAACTGAAACAGCAGACAACACTTTTCCGGGAGCGATTAATATCAGGGGAATCTCTCGACGACCTGCTGGTGGAGGCATTTGCTGTCTGCCGGGAGGCGGGGATCCGTTACCTGCAGATGCGTCATTACGATGAGCAGCTGATTGGTGGAATGGTTCTGCATGGCGGGGGCATTGCCGAGATGGTAACCGGAGAAGGAAAGACCCTTGTTGCCACACTCCCGGCCTACCTGAACGCACTCTCTGAAAAGGGAGTCCACGTGGTCACGGTCAACGACTACCTTGCTCGTCGCGACATGGAATGGATGTCCCCACTTTACCTGGGGCTGGGGTTAAAAGTCGGCGCCATCCAGAGCAACATGGATGTCGCGGACCGCCAGGCGGCATATGACTGCGACATCACCTATGGCACCAATAATGAGTTAGGTTTTGACTACCTGCGTGATAACATGCGCCCCGCGGCCAGAGGGGATGACCGCTTCAACAAGCGGCAGCAGCAATCCCAGGGAGGGCTTCACTACGCGATCGTGGACGAGGTCGACAATATCCTCATCGATGAGGCCCGGACCCCCCTGATCATTTCTGGCCCGGCCTACGACGACATTCGCAAGTACTCGGCGGCGGACCGCATCTCCCGCCAACTCAAACGAGAAGAACACTTCACTGTCAACGAGAAAGACCGGTCTGCCAATCTCACCGACGAGGGCATCCGGGCTGCCGAAAAGCTGGCGGGCGTGGAGAGCTTTTACACGGCCGGCAACATGGAATGGCCTCACCTGCTGGACAACTCGCTCAAGGCCCACTACCTCTACAAACGCGATGTCAATTATGTCGTCAAGAACGGGGGCGTCATCATCGTTGATGATTTCACCGGCCGCTTGATGGAGGGCCGCCAGTGGAGTGACGGTTTGCACCAGGCGGTCGAAGCCAAGGAGGGGGTCAAGATCAAGGAAGAGACCCAGACCCTGGCAACGATCACACTGCAAAACTACTTCAAGCTCTACGAGAAGATCAGCGGCATGACCGGGACGGCTGTCACCGAGGCCGGGGAGTTCTTCAAGATCTATGAGCTGGAAGTCATTGTCATTCCCACCCACCGTCCGCTCCAGCGTCAGGAATACACCGACATCATTTTCCTGACTGAGAAGGCGAAATACCGGGCCGTGGCAGATGAGATCGAACGGCTTAATAAATGGGATGTGCTGGAACTGGAAAATGACGAGGAACTGCTCGGTGAGATCATCAGCGAGAGCGATAAGGAAATCCAGTTCCGTGCGCGGGGGGAGAAAAAAGCCCGGGCTATAGAACGTTCCGGTGTTGAGGACATTCACCCCAAGGGGCGGCCGGTCCTGGTCGGAACCGTCTCGATCGAAAAGAGCGAGCATCTCTCACAGTTGCTGACAAAGCGGGGGATCGAGCACGAGGTGCTCAATGCCAAGCATCACCAGCGTGAGGCGGAGATTGTCTCGCAGGCAGGACGACTCGGTGGTGTGACAATTGCCACCAACATGGCAGGTCGTGGTACCGACATTGTCCTGGGAGGCAATCCTGAAACGCTCGCCTGGTCCCGATTACAGGAAAAATACGAGAGCCGACTCGATATTCCCCACGAGGAATGGGAAGCGACGATTACCGAGGTGGACGATGAACTCTCCATGAGCGAAGAGGGGGAAATAGTCAAGGAGATTAAAGGGCTTCACGTGATCGGCACGGAAAGGCACGAGGCTCGTCGCATTGACCTCCAATTACGAGGGCGTTGTGGACGGCAGGGAGATCCCGGGAGCAGTCGTTTCTTCCTCTGCCTGGAAGATGACCTGATGCGGATTTTCGCACCCAACTGGATGCGTACCTTCCTGGAACGTTTTGGCATGAAAGAGGACGACCCGATCGAAAGCCGGCTGGTCATGCGGCGAATAGAGGGTGCCCAGAAGAAGGTCGAGGAACGGAACTTCGAGATCCGCAAAAACCTGCTCGAGTACGATGAGGTAATGGATTACCAGCGGACACGAGTCTATTCCTACCGCCAGAGAATCCTGGACGGTGAAAATGTCAATTCCATGGTGATCGAGAGCATCGAGCAACAGGTCGATCTCCATATCGATAATTTTCTCGACATCAACTTTGGTGGCGACTCTTTTGCCGAATGGGCAGGGAACTTGCTCGGAACCAACCTCGACGGTCGTGATTTTCGCGGCATGGACTTCCGAACCGCCGAATCTTTTGCCCTGGATGAGGCCAATCGCTCCGCAGAGACAATGGTCCAGGACACGATTATCGAAAACCTGGACCCAGATCTTGATGCCGATGAATGGAACTGGGAAGCACTTACCAATTACGCAAATCGCCAGTGGGGGCTCTCGCTGCGAGACCGGGATCTGAAACGGATTGGCGTGGATGACGTGGCAGAATTCTTGATCGAAAAATCCCGGGCTGCGATTAACGGGATCGAACTGGAGGAAGGGGCTCTCTTCCTGGAACCTGACTTTTCGGTTCGCACCACCCTGGGGTGGATTCAGAACAAGTTTGGTCTCGAAATCGAACGGGCGGAAATCGCTGACATTGAAGAAGAGCCCGAGCAGTTCAAGGAATTCGTCCTGGAAAGGGCGAAGCAGTCTTATGCCCTGCGGGAAGCAGAATACCCGGTGATGGCCGGACTCCTCCGGTACACGCAGGGGAGCGGGGATGCCGGACACCTTGACCGGGAAGGGCTTGTGGAATGGGCTCGTGAGCGATTCCAGGCAGAGATCTCGATCGAAACCCTGCGGGGCAAGCAACGCAGGGAAATCCGTGAAATCCTGATGCAATGCAGCCTGGATAACCAGCACAAGGTAGCGGAGATGGTCGCCGAGGTTCACCGGCACGTCGACGAGATGTTCGTCGACGAGGATGAAGAAATCACGGCAGGCAAGGTCAGCGGAAATAACGGAAGCCTGGACCAGCTTAGTGGCTGGCTCAAGGAGAAGCTCGAAGTGGAGTCCAGTAGCGAGGAACTGGCCAAGCTGAACCGGCACAGGATGCAAGTTCGGCTTGTAAACGCAATCGAGGATCGTTTCTGCCCAGAAATTCGTCGCATGGAAAGGACCCTGCTCCTGGAGATCGTCGATGCCGCCTGGAAGGACCACCTGCTGGCAATGGATCACCTGCGAAGTGCCGTGGGGCTGCAGGGTTATGCCCAGAAGGACCCCAAGGTCGAATACAAGCGACTCGGGCGCGAGCTCTTCGACCAGATGTGGGATTCGATCAGTGAACGCGTGACAGACCTGGTGTTCCGGATCGAGCAACTGGACGAGGGGTTTGTTGGCTCAACCTGGGTAGAAACGTCTGCAACCCATGCGGATGCATCAGCGGCGTCCGACATTGGGCAGCAGCAGGAAGCTGCCATCGAGTCCAGCGAGGGGCCTGTCGACTTCCAGCCTGCCCGCCGTGTCGGCCCCTCGGTTGGTCGGAATGATCCCTGCCCTTGTGGAAGTGGCAAGAAGTACAAGAAATGCTGTATGCGTAAGTAAAGCGGGGCCTGGAAGGACACATGCCCTATCTCCTCAACCTGGCTTACCTGCTCCTGCTCCTGCTGGTATCTCCCTGGCTGCTTTACCGTACCGTGCGCCACGGAAAATACCGGCAGGGCCTGGGTGCCCGACTGTTTGGACAGGTCCCCTCCCGTAGCGGCGAACAACCCTGCCTCTGGCTACACGCGGTAAGTGTTGGAGAGGTCAACCTGCTCCAGCCCCTGCTGGCAGGGATCGAGCAGCAGCATCCCGACTGGCAATGCGTGATCTCCACCACCACTCGCACCGGCTTTGAACTTGCTCGCAAGAAATATGCCCCCCGGACTGTTTTTTACTCCCCGCTCGATTTCAGCTGGTCCGTCAAGTCGGCACTCCGCCGGATCCGTCCGACCGTGCTGGTTCTTGTCGAGCTCGAACTCTGGCCAAACCTTGTCCGCTATTCCCACAAGCAGGGCGTTCACGTCGCCCTCATCAACGGTCGTCTTAGCGAATCAAGCGCCAGGGGTTACCGACGCATCCGTCCGCTGGTGAGATCCATGCTCCGGCGACTGAACCTGGTCGCCGTTCAAAACGATGTCTATGCCGATCGTTTCCGAACACTGGGAGCCAGCGAGGAGATACTGCATGTTACCGGGTCGATGAAATTTGACGGGGCGATCACTGACCGAAAAAACAAGAAAACCATGGAACTGGCCGCCCTGGCTGGATTGAGCCAGGAGGAGACGGTGCTCCTGGCCGGGAGCACACAACAAGAGGAAGAGAGGATAGCCCTTGCCACCTTTGACCAGCTCTTCCAGCGTTATCCGCGGTTAAGACTGGTGATCGTCCCGCGTCATCCGGAACGGTTTGATGAGGTCGCGGCCATGCTGGACCATTCGCCCCACAACTGGCAGAGACGAAGTGAGCTAAGCGGAAAACAGGACCCCTCCCAGGTCTCCCGGATCCTGCTTGTCGACGTGGTGGGAGAACTCGGGGCCTGGTGGGGAAGTGCCCAGATCGCCCTGGTGGGAGGGAGCTTCGGGTCACGTGGTGGGCAGAACATGATTGAACCGGCGGCCTACGGAGCCGCTGTTTCATTCGGACCACGAACAGGGAACTTTCGCGATGTCGTCCAGCTGATGCTCGCCGCGGATGCGGCACGGGTTGTCCAGGACGGTCAGGAATTCAGCGCTTTCGTGGAAGACTGCCTGGAGGATCCGGAAAAAGCATGCCGGCTGGGAATGCGTGCGCAACAGCTTGTCAAGCAACAACTGGGAGCAACCGAACGAACACTTCAGCTCGTCTCGCCCCTGGTGATCCCGGATCGCGAGGGGAAGGGTACGGACTGATCCGTTGCAACCTTGCGATGGGGTTCCATCCCTTTCTGACCACATTATAATCGCCTACTTGCAGCGGCTCCTGACCGCTCTTCACCCGGTAAGGTTCGGGTGCTTTCCTGTATTTCAAAACGAGAGAAAAATTCGTGGCAACTGGCACCTACCTGTTTACCAGTGAATCCGTCAGCATGGGACATCCCGACAAGCTGGCAGACCAGATCTCCGATGCCATCCTGGACGCCCTCATCAAGGAAGATCCTCTGAGCCGGGTTGCCTGTGAGACGATGGTGACAACCGGGCGTGCCATTATTTCCGGAGAGATCTCCAGCCAGGCAAAGGTCGATTATGCCGAGATTGCACGACAGGTGATGCGGGATGTCGGTTACACCGATGAGGAAACAGGGATCTCGGCCGATGACTGCACCGTGGAGGTCTATATCGACCAGCAGAGTCTGGCAATCGCCCACGGTGGGAATGCGGGCGATGATGCGGGCAAGGGGTTCGGAGCCGGGGACAAGGGGATGATGTTCGGGTATGCCTGCAGCGACACTCCCGAGGAGCTGATGCCACTTCCAATTGCCCTTTCCCATCGAATCCTGGAACAGTTAAATGCTGCTCGATTCGGAAAAAAAGTGAGCTGGTTGCGTCCGGACAGTAAAAGCCAGGTGACCGTCCAGTACGATGGCAATACCCCAGTTCGTATCGACACCGTGGTGGTCAGCACGCAGCACGATGAATCCGTCAGCAATGAAGAGATCCGGGTCTTCGTGATCGATGAAGTGATCACACCCTGCCTCCCGGAAGAACTTGTCCAGGGAGAAATCACATACCATGTCAACCCAACAGGCCGATTCGTTACGGGCGGTCCTCATGGAGACTGCGGGCTGACCGGCCGCAAGATTATTGTTGACACGTACGGGGGGTGGGGCCGACATGGCGGGGGTGCCTTTAGCGGGAAGGACCCCACCAAGGTGGATCGCAGCGCCACTTACATGGCTCGCCATGTCGCCAAGAATATTGTGGCGGCCGGACTTGCCGAGCGATGTGAAGTTCAGCTTGCCTACGCGATTGGAATTTCCGATCCGGTCAGTGTGAATATCAACTCGGAAGGGACGGGAATTGTCGATGATGCGCTTATTTGCCAGGCGGTCTGCGATATTTTCCCCTTGACCCCGGGGGGCATTATCGATTACCTCGACCTTCGGCGGCCTATTTTCCAGAAAACAGCCGCCGGTGGACACTTCGGACGGTCCGATCCAGACTTTACCTGGGAAAAAACAGACCGGGCCAGCGAACTAAAAGAACACGTCGGGGCCTAGCACCTGCCACGGTGCTGCCCCGCACAGCCGTCACGGGGCTTACCATCGCATTACCACAGGCAACCCGTCGCAGCCATGCCGACGACCTCGGTCGACTGCTCTCGCTTTCCGCGGTCATCACGGCCATGATCCTCCTGCTTGTGTCAGGAGGACTTCTGGCACGACTTCAGACCAGCGTGGCGAGTCTGTCTACTCCGGGGCCGGGCATGATTGTGGCTGCCATCTTGCTTCTGGGTGCAACAAGTGCCATCCGGCTGATGATCCTGGTCGGGAAGCCTGGAAAGACGATCGTTGCCTGCATTGCCTGGACAAGTCCCACCATCGCCTTCCTTTTTATTGCCGCCGCTACCAGCCTGCCCGGTATCCGTGGTATCAGCTGGGGCCTGACCTGGTCAGTGATTGTCGCAACCGAGTTTGGCTGGTGGCTTGCCTGGTTTTCCATTGGATCTGAAAAACCAGTATCGACCGGATCACGAGATGAAAAACCAGCCCGAAATACTCTCCTGATCAGCCCTCCGGATGAGATGGAGGCCCTGCACGACGAACTGGGCAGTGATGCTATGGAGGAAGAGTTGAACGAGCTACTACCTCCGGAAATGTCCCGTCGCGTGTCGCGATCCAATACCACTGACAAGGGCCAGAGACTGGATATCCTGATGCGGCTTCCATTCTCAACGGGACAGCGAAGCCAGTTCGCGCACCTGCCAATCCATCCCCCGTTGCCAGACGTGCCGGACGTCACCTGCCATCAGCTGGCAGGGCCCGAGTGCTCAATCTCGGTCTCCGAGTCCCAGCGTTTCGGTATTCGCCTTGAATTCAAGCTCTCCCGGTTGCCAGTGGAGGAGGTCAACATCGTGGTCCAGGTGGAGGCCGTGGCACCCGGGAACCACCAGGAAGCAGCCTGAGACATGCCGGGGACGACAACCCGTGGCCTCCCCTGCTATTCTTCCCCATGCAGGGCAATCCAGGCCTTGTTCAGGTAGCTGCATTGACAGCCTGCGGATGCATCCGGAACCAGCACAATACCCCCTGCCGGCAGGGCATTCACCCAGCACCCGGGACGCATCCCACCATAGCTGGATATCTTCTTGTTTTCAGCAAAGTCAAAATATCCCAGCGTGGCACTCCGAAACAACATCATGTTGCTGCTCCCGGCCAGGATGCCACAACCATAGGACCGTGAAAAGTTAAAGGGTACGGACTCTCCACTGAGCAGGTCCCATGCTCCACCCTGGGCATAGATCGTGCGGTCATTGATCATCGGCCGTGATTCGTAGCTTGCCTTGGCCTCCCAGAGGGGTTTTCCGTCTTCCAGTCCAAGCACGGAAATCCGTCCACCAATCTCCGAGTCAAGTCGAAAACGGGTTGGTTGATAACTCATCACGATCGCCTTGTGCGGCTCACTGATTGCCACGGTCGTACCAAAGATGTCGTCCTCATTCTTCCAAAGAGTTTTCCCGCTCCGGGCATCCAGCGCCATCATGATGCCGGGAGACTGGAACTTGGAGTCTGGTTTCTTTTTGCGGTCAAAAAGTGCCAGGGGGCGATCAATCAGGCACACTTTTCCGGCAGTGATCGCAATCGCATTATGACGGATCGAATTGGTCGCCCTGTAATGCCAGAGAACTTTCCCGCTGGCCGCATCCATGGCAAACAGGCTCTTTGATTCCGTTAACAGCCGTGACATGTCACCCCCACGGTCAACGTACCGGTAGGTCACAACATGTTCAGGATTTGCCACTGTCCCGTAGAGGATCCCGTCGACACAGGCGATATACCCCCAGCGGCTTGGTTTTTCATCCTCTCCTTTCGGTGGCAAGAACTCTGCCTGAAGAGCTCCTGTTTTTACATCCAGCTTGAGGCACCGTGTTTCATCCCGGATATAAAGACTGTCCCCGTGCACACAAAAATTACTTCCCGTTCCCGAGACCCCCATTAACTCGTCACCGTCATAGGCTCGTAGCAGGCCCTTGATCTCGTGTCGCCAGAGTTCTCGCCCGCTGTAGGCATCGACGGCAATAATCCCGTCGAGGCCCTCGTGGAACAGGCGACCACGGTCATAGAGCGGCGAGGGAGCACGACCATGTCGCTGCGGAATATCAAAATCGATATCCCGATACCAGAGCATGCTCAGGGAACCACGGATTCGGTTGTCCTGGCTGTTGACCGTATTGGCGGCATTCGCGTACTGGTGCGTCCAGCTTCCTTCTCCCTCAAGCGATCCCCGTGTGTCCAGGAGAAAATTATCCGCCGTACCGACACAGCCCATGCCGCCATGAGGATGCTGGATTCGTCGAACCTGCTTGTCGATCCAGTCCTTCTCGACAGTACGCCCTGCGGACCGCTGAGAAACAACCAGGTCCGCCACATAGGATGGCAAACCGGCTTCTCCCTCTGGACGCAGCAAGACCGTCACCCGGCTCCCGTAAAGACCGGCTCGAATCATTTTCTCTCGTGCCTCCCGCACACTGGCCGGATCATGGTCGATGGCAAAAACATGCAAGCGGGTCTGGCGAGCCAGCTCAAAGGCGAGTGCCCCGTCACCGCAGCCGTCATCGACACAGAAGCCCTCGACGATTCCCGTCCGCTTGATGATCTCTCCCGCGTAAGTTGCCATGCCGGTGTTGGAGCCATAAGGATTCAACTCCTGTGTCTCTCGATGGACAACCGCCGGTTGATCTGTTGCCCCAAAGCAGTAAACTCCCCCCTTGTCCGTGCTGACGAGCAATCGCCCCGAGGCAACAGCCAGTCCATAGGGAGTCCCTTCCACCTCCAGGGACTGAACGATTTTCTGCTGCGTGATATCAATCACATCAACCTGCCCCTGGCTGCCGCTCACCACGTGGTTACCAGTAACGATCAGCGAGGCATCGGTATGGGCATCCTTGACGATCCAGGCGGGTTCCAGTGCCTGTACTTTCACCAGGTTCCCCTTGCGATCCGGCTTTTCCACTTCGACAAACCGGTACCCGGTCACCACTCCATCGACCGCTCGAACCAGCCCGCCTGGCATGGCAGCAAGCTGGCCTGTTCCCAGGCTGGCGACCCGGTCACCGCTCTCGCGATTAAAACCAATGCCGCTGTTAAAGAACATGTCACCGACCGCCATGGTCGGTGCTCCCCCGTTATGGCCGTACTTCTGCAGGTGGAAAAAAGTCAGTGTCCCGTCCTTGCGACTAAACGAGGCGGGAATCGCCCGGCCCGTGGGAACCAGTAACTGGTCTCCGGAAACAACCAGGTACCCCTGTGCCGAGGCACCGCTCATCGCTTCGGCACCCCCGTGAGGCTGGGCCATGTAACGGGATCCGGATTCACTATTGAGCCATATTGTCTCTCCATTGTCCGGGTTCAGGGCATAAAGGTAGATCCCGTCCGTGGGCCAGATGCCCGCTGCAAAATAGACAACATCGTCCATCACAACAGGGCCTCCACGAGCGGGCCACTTGGAAACAAGCCGGCCATTGCCCATCACCATGCGACCATCCGGTCCGCCACGCTTCTTCCACAACTGCCTGCCATCGGCCAGTGCCAGTGCATAAAGAAAACCATCATCACTCGCTACCAGCAGCCGGTCCTTCCAGATTGCCGGGGCAAAACGAATCGGGCCATCGGTTGCTACTGTCCAGGCCCGTTTCCCGGTCAGCAGGTCCAGCGCAAAAACCCGGCCATCCACACTGCTTCCAAAAAACACCTTGCCACGGGCCACCACCGTATGCTGGGCCCGATCAAATGGCATCCGAATGCTTCGAGGCCAGGCCGGACGTGGTGCCATGCGGGACTGGTATGTCCAGGCAAGTGCCAGGTTGTCATCCAGCGATGAAGCATGGAAGGCAGTGCGTGATGCATTGGCACGGTAAGTAAGCCAGGAACTCTCCTCGTCCTCCGCCGCATGACCGTGATCCACAGAGACCGGGAGAACAGCCAGGAGGACGGCCAGGGTCGGAAGAAGGCGGCAGACGCGGAATGGGATACCCATGGTATTTCTATCTCGCTAACAAAGAGAGAGGTGAAAGAGGAACGCTTGGTCTTGGAGCATTTCTGCTACCCGATTATGTTAGCAGGGCCCAAAAACATGGACAAATATCTCTTTCCCATACTGAACAAAACATGGCACGCTGGCCAAGAAAAACCTGGACGACGTTTTTTACGTATGCATCTATATTTCTACTCTTCCCACTCCTGTGCCTGCTTGCGTGGGCATGGGTACGGGGCCTGATCTTCTAGGATCCACGACACGGGTCGCCAACAGCCAGGACGAGAGATGGTCAACCAGACTTTTGATGAGCTCCAGACCCTGCTCACTGGCCAGGGCCAGCAACAGCTGCTCCGCTTCTGGAATCAACATGATCACAACCAGCAGCAGGAACTAGCCGACCAGTTAAGATCCATCGATTTTGATCAGCTTGCCGGCCTGCTGGAAGGAGAGAACGATCGCCCCGGTCTCCTGCCCGGGCAAATGGCGCCTCCCCATGCGATTCGGATCGGCCAGCCTCGAACGACACAACTTCCGGATGAATCGCTCGAGGATGCGATAGCAATCGGGGAGGATGCTCTCCGCCAGGGGCGGGTAGCAATGGTCCTGGTGGCCGGTGGCCAGGGAAGCCGGCTTGGGCTGCGTGTCCCCAAGGGACTGCTTCCTATCGGCCCTCTCTCCGGCCGATCCCTGCTGCAGATTACGATCGACCGCATCAAGGCGATCTCCGACCGTTACGGATCACAGATTCCCCTGATGATTATGACCAGCCCTTCGGTACACGAAGCGACCTCACAGTTCGTCCTCGCGAATGATTATTTCGGGCTGGATGCGAACAACTGCCTCCTGTTTTGCCAGGGCTCCATCCCGGTGGTCGATGCCAGAACCGGCAAGATCCTGCTTTCGACACCCGGAGTGGTCGCTCTCAGTCCTGATGGGCACGGGGGCATGGTCGAAGCACTTGGACGAAGTGGTTTCCTGGATGATCTTGCCAGCCGGCACCAGGACATCATCTTTTATGCCCAGGTTGACAATCCACTTGCCCAGGTCTGTGATCCCGCCCTGATCGGCTATCACCTGGCAGCCCAGTCGGAGCTGACCAGCCAGGCGGTAAAGAAAAATGATGCCATGGAAAAGACCGGCAATATTGTTACCGTGGAAGATCACCTGGAGGTGATCGAGTACAGTGAACTGCCCGAATCCCTGGCCCGTGAGACCTGCCCCGAGGGAGAGCTTCGGTTCTGGGCCGGCAGTATTGCCGTGCATGTTTTTTCACGCAGCCTGCTCGAGGAGGCAGCCCGGCAAGGAGACTGGCTCCCCTTTCACCATGCTCACAAACGGGTGCCGTTCATCGATGAGAATGGAGATGTACTGGAACCAGCGAAGGAGAATGCGGTCAAGTTTGAGCGTTTCATCTTTGATCTCTTGCCGAGAGCACAAAATGCCCTTGTCGTGGAAGTAGAACGAGCCTCTGCCTTTGCACCAGTGAAGAATGCTGACGGCAGTGGCCCAGATACTCCCACGACCGCACAACAATCCATGATCGCCCTGCATCGACAATGGCTGCTTGATGCAGGTGTGGAGATCGACGACGATGTTCCCGTTGAAATTCATCCCTCCTGGGCACTACGTGCAGAGGATCTGCCCGGACACCCCGGTTTGCCGGAGGCAATTCACGAGCCGACACTGCTGACAAGAGATAACACGACCGACAATCCACACGACTAAAGGAAACGGAAAGCACCTCCATGCTACACGCCATGATCATGGCCGGCGGATCCGGAACACGGTTCTGGCCCGCGAGCCGAGAAGCCTGCCCCAAGCAATTGCTGGCACTTGCCAGTGACCAGACGATGATGCAGGCAACCGTGGAGCGGCTGGCCGGCATGGTGATGCCAGAGCAGCTGCTCATCATCACGAATCGAAGCCTCGTTGATGAGATCTGCCATCAACTTCCGGACGTCCCCACGGAACAGATCCTGGGAGAACCGTGCCGGCGCGATACCGCTCCATGCGTCGGCCTTGCCGCCGCGATGGTCTCCGCAACCGACCCGGATGCGACGATGGTCATCATGCCCGCGGACCACCTGATCAGCCCCAGGGATGTTTTCCAGAAGGCAATCCACCACGCGATCGACCTGGTCGACCAGGATCCAGGCAGGATCATCACCTTTGGAATTCCTGCCACTTATGCCGCCAGTTCCTTTGGTTACATCGAGAGGGGAACGGAAACCGGCACGGCATCATCGATCCCAACTTTCGCGGTCCAGCAGTTTCACGAAAAACCCTCGACGGATGTTGCCAGGCAATACCTTGATGCAGGCTCGTTTTACTGGAACTCCGGGATCTTTGTCTGGAAAGCCGCGACGATCCTCTCCGCCCTGGAACGGTTCCAGCCCGATATCTTTGCCCACATCCAGGTGATCGCCGAGGCGATCGGAAGCGATTCTTTCCCGGAAGTGCTGGGCCGTGAATTCGAGGCGATCGAAGGCACCTCGATCGATTACGCCGTGATGGAACGCCATGACAACGTGCTCGTAGTCGAGGCACCTTTTCAGTGGGACGACGTGGGTAACTGGCAGTCCCTGGAACGAATCCAGGGAGCGGACGCAAAGGGAAATACGATTATTGGACAACACCAGGGAATCGAAACGACCAACTCGATCATCCGTGGCAGCGAGGATCACCTGGTGGCCACGATCGGACTGGATAATTTCATTGTCGTCCATACCGACGATGCCACCCTGATTGCCCATCGTGACAACCAGGAAGCAATCCGCCAGATGGTCGAACAACTCAGGGAAAAGGGATTGGACAAGTACCTCTAAGGCCGACAGGTTGAAATCGACCCCGGCCCTGTTGAAGCGGTGGAGAATGGGATTTCTGTGCCGCGCAAGAGCCTGTTAGCATGCTCCCTGAATACCGTATTGCAGGAGAATAAGAATGGTAAACAAGTGGCCCATCGCGGTCTCCCTGGCAGTCCTGCTTGGGACAGCCATGTCGTTACCAGGCAAGGACCCTGCGGACGGCATCACCCAGACAGGGAAGAAGGTAGGCAAGGAAATCAACGAGATTTCCGACAGTGTTTTCCGCTTCAATCTCCGCACCAAGACACTTGGAGGAAAGCAGTTCTGGACGGACTACCTCGTTCAGCATCAATGGCGAATCCAGAAAAACGAGGTCACGAACCACTATCGCCTGCTGAATGCTGAAAACTATCGGTATACCTGGGGTACTTTCCAGCAGTGCAGGAAGTCGCTGCTGGAAATCGGAACGAAAAAGAAACTCCCCGAGGTCAAGGGAAAGGTGGTGCTGCTATTACATGGCCTGGGACGCTCGCGTGGCTCCATGGAAGAGCTTCGCAAGCACCTGGATCAGCGAGCTGGATTCACCGCTTTAAGCCTCTCCTATGCCAGCACGAGGGCCTCGATCGAGCAGCATGCCCGAGCACTTTCCAGCGTGATCAAGAATATTCCCCAGGCCCACGAGATTCATCTCGTGGGGCACAGCATGGGCAACCTGGTCATACGTTATTATCTGTCCGGTAAAAACAATCCCGATCCACGAGTCGCGCGGATCGTGATGCTTGCCCCTCCCAACCAGGGATCTGCCCTGGCGACGCTTTTCAAGGACAACCACCTCTTCCAGATTTTCTGGGGCACGAGTGGTGAACAGATCGCCGTGAACTGGGACAGGCTGGCAAAGACCCTGGCGACACCGGAATGCGAATTTGGAATTATCGCCGGGGGCAATATCAAGCCCTTCTTCAACAACCCCTTTATCAGGGGAGAGGACGACCTGGTCCTGCGCGTCGAGGAAACCAGGCTTGAGGGGGCACGAGACTTTGCTATCGTCCCCTCCTATCACGGTCGCATCATGAATCATGCCCAGACCAAGGCATACACATCCCGGTTCCTTGAGAAAGGTCATTTTGTGAGTGAATCACACCGGGCCCCAATTACTCGCACCGAGGCGGAACGACCATGACTGACAGCGTGACGGGAGATCCACTACCGAAAGAGGGACGCCTGGCAGGCATTGATTTCGGCACCCGCCGTGTTGGAATTGCCATCTGCGATGCCGGCCAGCAACTGGCAAGCCCACTGGATATTTACCAGCGGGGAAGCGAATCGGACGACGCGCAGTATTTCCAACGGATCGTCAGGGAGGAATCGCTGGTCGGCCTGGTGGTTGGGCTGCCGGTCTATGCCAGTGGCACGGAGAGCGAAAAAAGCCAGCAGGCACGTGCTTTCGGTCAGTGGTTATCGCAGATGGCCGGGATCCCCGTTGCTTTCCACGATGAACGATACAGCACGGCCCAGGCAGAGGCAGCCCTGGAGGCAGCATCCCTTACCAAGAAGCAAAGGAAACAACGCATCGATAAGGTAGCCGCCCAGTTTATCCTCTCTGCCTACCTGGAATCAGCTCGTTCCACGGAAGGGCCTGGTTCGCTCGATTGAAATGGGCGAAGCGTTCCGGGACTTTATTCCGATGTCAGGTCTTCGACAACCTGTCTGACGACATCTGCATGCAGGGCATAGGTCGAGATGCGTCCGGCCCGGGCAATATTGATTCCCACTGCGTCCCCATTGCTGTCGAGCAGGGGCCCCCCGCACTGGTTCGGCTGAACCACTGAATCATGCTGCAACACCGAGGGAAAACCGGTGCGGCGTTCACTCAACGGACCGCCCAGGTTGTTCTGGACCACTGGACGGCCGCCAGTGAGATCCGACATGCGACCGAGTACCGCCTTGATTGTCAGTTGATCTTCACCTCGTTGAATCTCCAGTGTAATTTCTTCACCTGCCAAATGGGAACGAACCGTATCGATCAACATCTGCCGGTCTTTCATTTCCTCATCGTTCACCTTGGTCACGATGTCACCTGCTTGCAATCCTGCCTGCTGGCCGCCCCCTCCGGGCATCACTCTTTCAATGAAGGTGCCGTTATCAGATTCACCAAGCAGGATACCCAGGACACCACCTTTTATCTCGGTCGGACCGACGCTGATCACGCCGATACTGACCGGTGTTTGACGGATTCCCGTGGTAATCACCCAGCTCCCCAGGCTGGGGCCCTCGGATTCGTTTGACCAGGTGATCGCCGTGAGCTTCCTGGCATTGATCTTCAGCAGGGCAATATCATTCTTTGCCTCCAGCCCAAGCAACTTGGGCTTGAAGTCCCGCTTGTCACTCAATTCGCAGAGCACATCGCGGAGTTCCCCTTCCTTGTCGACCACCTGGCTCGCCTTGGTCACGATGAGCCCATCCTCCGAAACGATGACACCCAGCGCCAGGCCTTTCTTCTTTTCACTGATCCGGACCGTGGCACGAGTTGCCTCGGCGCTGACCGCAGCAAACGCTTTCTTGATATTCTCGTGGTTTTTCTCGTTCACTCCCGGCGGACGGTACATGGCGATGTACTGGAACAACCCGGGATAGCCACTTGTCCGGATCGGCAGGACTCGGGCAGGCCCTGGCCGGGCAGTGCCTCCCAGTTCACCAACCTGGACCTCAAGCTCCAGCTTCTTGTCCTCGCGCTCGACGACGACCATGACCTTTTCGCCAGGCCGGCGGACGCCGACTGCCTGGGCCAGGGCCTCGAAGGTATCGATCGGCTGCTCGCCAAACTGGACGATCAGGTCACCAGCCTGGATGCCAGCCTTGTCTGCCGGGCCTCCCTCCATGACCTCGGTAACAATCGGATCCTCTGATTCATCACTTCCACTGACACCTATAAAGGGTCGTCCGGGAGGCTTGCCCCAGCTCTCGCTACTGGTAAGGCGGTCCCACGAGTCATGAAAGGTATCGATCGGAACATGAACATTGTGCACCAACTGGGGGCCAATCCGGCTGTGAATTCCGATCACCCTGCCGCTCATGTCAAACAGGGGGCCACCTGAATCGCCACCAATCAGCGTGCAGTCGGTCGTGATCACATCCTTGTAATGATGGACAACCCGGCCAAACCGAACCACCGGAGGACGCTCAGGCCGAAAGCCGCCTGGGTGTCCCAGAGCCAGGCACCAATGGCCCAGCTTCACGGATCCCGCATCTGCCATCGCCACGAAAGGAAGTTCTATCTTCGACCGTTCTTCCTCGGATTCGGGCAGCCGGATCTGGATCATCCCGGAATCCATCGCCCTGTTCATTCCCAGCGTCGTGGCCGCATAACGTTTCCCATCCGGCATGAATACCGTGGCGGGTCGGCCAGGTCGCCCTGCCACGTGAGCGGCGGTAAGGACCAGTCCGTCCTTGTTAATGATCACACCGCTCCCCTGGGCGGCTCCTACCCCCACACCGATCGTGGCAGGAGAAAGTTCCTTCACAAGCAACTGCACATGTTTTTGCATCAACTTGATGTCATGTGTATCCTTGGGGGCCTGGCCCTGGAATATCTTCTGCAGTCGGCCCCGGGCAACCAGTGACACCCGGCTCTCTTTTTCCGCCTTGTCCTGGTCCTCGCTGGATGTTTCCTCCAGGGGTTTGTCCTGGGCGACAAGTGTCAGCGTCAAGCTGAAAAGCAGAAACCATGAAAAAAATGCGGTCCGGAGAACTTTTCGTATCACGATATCCATTTCCCGTCTCGGAAAAAATAAACAGTCATGCCTGAGAGAATGTCCCCCAGAATACTCCACTGGCTCCATGATAAGCGAAAAAGCTGTTGAGTTCTCGACCCGCGGGCCGAAAGATCCTATACATTTAGCGGCGCGCGAATGGTGCAGAGAGGTTCTGACAGTTACAAGGGCTGGTACGATTTTACCTGGATCGGTTACGGCTTATGAAACGGCTTATTATTGGATGTGGCTACCTTGGGCAGCGGGTTGCACGCCACTGGGTTACAGCGGGAGATACCGTCTTTGCCCTGACACGGAACCCGGCCCGGGCCGCCACCTTTGATCGCGACGGCATTCTTCCATTCGTCGCAGATATCCACGATGTTTCAAGCCTGGCAGGGCTTCCGGAAGTTGACACGGTTCTCTACGCCGTCGGCTTTGACCGGACTGGTGAACAGACCATCAGGGATGTCTTCGTCGAGGGACTGAGAAACGTCCTCTCCGAGCTGCCTGTTCCTCGAGGCCGCTTTATTTACATCAGTTCGACCGGGACTTATGGACAGGATGATGGCGGGTGGGTCGACGAGGAATCACCCTGTGCTCCTGTTCGTGAGGGAGGCAAGGCCTGCCTGGATGCCGAAAACCTGCTCCGCCAGGGAGATCCACGAATAGATAGCTGCCGTCTGCGTCTTGCCGGTATCTACGGGCCGGGCCGGATCCCACGTCGTGAGGATTTACAGGCAGGCAAGGTAATTCCTGCATCCCCGACAGCGTGGCTGAACCTGATTCACGTCGACGACGCTGCCAGGGTTGTCATCGCAGCTGCGGATGCCGACTCACTGCCGGACCTGCTCCTGGTTTCCGATGGATCCCCGCTCCGCCGGGGTGATTACTTCAAGGAACTATGCCGGCAACTGGATGCTCCAGCGGCCAATTTCGGGGATCCCGAGACAGATTCTCCTTCAGCCCAACGGGCCATTGGAAACAAGCGTGTTTCGAACCAGGCGATGCTTCAGGCACTGGGCCTGCAACTGGACTACCCGGATTTTCGCAGCGGACTGGCGGCAATACTGACGGATGACGGGAAAGCAGCGGTTGAAGATGATGGAAATCAGTCTTAGAATCGCGTTGACGCCTTGAGTTCATCTGAGGAACTGACTTTATTCATGCTCGCACGAAAACCAATCTTTCCACACGTCATCGAGATGAACCACCAGGCGGGTCATCTGATCGGTTGTAGCGTTTACCTGGTCTATAGCCAGGACGAATGGGTACTGATCGATATCGGCTACGAGGAGGCGGTTGACGAGATCATCGAATTAATCCGCCAGCTTGATTTTCCACTCTCGAAATGCCGTGGACTGATTGCGACTCACGCCGATGTCGACCATATCCAGGGCATGGCCAAGGCAAAACAGGTGCTCCGAACAGAAGTCCTCTCTCATCCGCTGGCGGTCAAGCCACTTGCCGAGGGGGACAAGCTACTGACGTTCGCCAGGATTGAAGCCCAGGGCCTTGACCTGGACATGCCTCCGGTGGAAGTCGATACCACGATCAACGAGGGAGATAAGATCCAGGTCGGCGAACTGGAGCTGGAAGTCTGGCTCACACCGGGACACACCAATAGCCAGCTCTCTTTCCGGCTCGGCAACCTGCTTTTTAGCGGGGACAACATCTATCGAGATGGCTGTGTTGGTGCAATCGATGCGCACCACGGAAGTGACCTGACAGATTTCATCAAGTCGCTACGCAGAATTCGCGCCAGTGACGTGGAGTGGCTTCTCCCAAGCCACGGCCCGGTCTTTCGCAAGGACGAGGATCTCCTTGAAAAGACCATCAGCCGGCTAGAGTCCTATCTCCACATGGCCGACTTTGGTACCTGCGCCATCGACTGGCCCCTGATGGACGAGTGGGAACGCGAGATCGCCGAGGGGCGAACTCCAGAACAAAACCCATCCTGACCTGGCTTCACCCGGACTAGAAAACGTCAAGGATGAAGTGGTGGCCGGAATGGTACCTGCGGGCACCGGGATAGTAATTGTGCCAGCTCTTGTTGTAGACCGGGATCCGCATTTCCGGCGGATAGCGGTGATACATGTTCTGACCACTCTGGTAGTATTCTTGACCCCAGTAGTTTCTTGGGTAGTAGACGTATGGGTAGTGGTAGAAACGCTGCCAGTTCTGATTACTGTAGGCGTTCCCCCAGTTACGACCGTATGCCCGTTCATCGGCATCACCAGTTGTCGTCATCATGCTGCCAGAAAACAGCATGGCACATACCATGACCAGGAGACTGCGGCGCACCATGGAAATTCCCCCCCCGTTAAATGCGCTTTGGTCCCTTTTGTTTCTTGCTTCACTGCATGGCGCATGGCATGCATGAAGATCGATTATCCAAAGAAAGGATCGGCAGTCGGAATACCCGGAATTGAAGGAATATCCGACAAAACCGGTAAAGTTCACCACCTTAACAGGGACGTTGTGAAGCACGTTCTGTTCGTTATGATGGGCGAATAATACCGTCACACGGTCAAGAGACCAGTTTTTGATGAAGGGGAGCTCGTGATGTCCTGGGAAGTAATCGAACTGCTTGAGCAACTGGTCAAGATCCCCAGCGTCAATCCCATGGGACGCGATGTAAGTGGGGATGAATACTACGAGTATGCCGTCACCGACCAGCTGGAAAAATGGTTTACCGAGCTGGGTGTCCCCTGGTGCCGCCAGACGATTGCACCAAAGCGAGACAATATCATCGCCCGCATTGATGGAGATCAAGATCCGCTCGACGGCGGATCGATCCTGGTTTTCGAAGCCCACCAGGACACGGTACCGGTGGAGGGGATGACGATCGAACCCTTTGACCCGGTCATCAAGGACGGTCGCATGTATGGCCGTGGTTCGTGCGACATCAAGGGCGGCATGGCCTGCATGCTCTCCAACTTTGCACGCTGTATCCAGGAACGACCGGAGGGAATGCCCACCCTGGTGATGGCCTGTTCTGTGAACGAGGAATATGGTTTTTCAGGAGCACAAACGATGGCCGAGCTGTGGGAGACCGATGGCTGGCTTCCTCGTGAACCGGACGGGGTTATCGTGGCAGAGCCGACCCTGCTGGACGTCGTTGTAGCCCACAAGGGAACAGCCCGCGGGCATTGTCATGCTCATGGGAAAGCGGCCCACAGCAGCCAGCCCCAGCTGGGCACCAGCGCGATATACAGAATGGGGCACGTTCTTCAGGCGCTGGAAAAATACGCTGCAGAGGTTGTGGGAACCCTGGGGAGCCATCCCCTGGTAGGGATACCGACAATCAGCGTGGGCCTGATCCAGGGCGGGATCAGCGTCAATACGGTGCCGGACCATTGCCAGATCGAGATTGACCGCAGGGTGTTACCCGGGGATAACGCCCAGGCCGCCTACGCACATGCCGTCGAGTACGTGCAGGAATACCTGCACGCACATGTTCCGGAGGGGGACACCGGAATTGAGTTTGAGGATCCCTACCTGGCAAAGCCAGGACTCTCGGACGAACACAACTCGGAACTGGCTACATCACTCAGCAGGGCGATCAAGGAATGCGGCCACGACGGGACGTGGATCGGCGTCCCCTTCGGTACGGATGCAGAGGCCTTTTCTTCTTGAGATTTCCCCTCGGTAGTTTTCGGCCCTGGCAGTATCGACCAGGCCCACACGGTGGACGAGTGGATTGAACTTGACCAGCTGCACCAGGCAACCGCGATTCTCGGGCAGTTTATCCAGCTCCACTGCAGCTAGCCCCAGTCCATGTTTAACCCACGAAATCTGCCTCACCATATTGCATGACATTGTTCTTTTTTTCACAATAGGCGGATTATCCAAAGTGAAATATTCGGTTCTAAACAGACTGATTTGTGAATTAATTCACAAACTCTGCGGGGGACGGCTGTCATGGTGATCCACACAAAGCGAGGGCTGGATCTGCCCATCCTCGGTGCACCAGAGCAGGTCATTGAAAACGCCAGTTCCGCCAGCCAGGTGGCGTTACTGGGCGATGATTATCCCGGCCTGAAGCCGACGATGGCAGTTCAGCCTGGTGACCGGGTTATCAAGGGGCAGTTGCTTTTCACCGACAAAAAAAATCCCCGGGTGCGTTACACTGCTCCGGCGACAGGAACCGTAGCAGCCATCGCGCGGGGTGATAAGCGAAAACTGTTGTCGTTGGTTATTGATGTCGACGGGGAGGAACAGGAGGCCTTTACGGCCCACGGTGATGACACCAGCCAGCTCACTCGTGAAGTCGTCATCGAGCAACTCCTTTCCAGTGGTGCCTGGACGGCACTGCGCACCCGTCCTTACAGCAAGGTTCCGAACCCATCCACTCTTCCCCGCTCGATCTTTGTGACTGCCATGGACACCAATCCCCTGGCAGCAGATCCACAGTCCATTATTGATGCTCAGAAAGATGCTTTCGTGGCCGGCTTGCAGGTTATCAGCAGGCTCAGTGACGGACCAACCCACCTTTGCATCGCACCCGGCTCCTCCATCCCCGGAGAGAATATTCCCAGGGTGGAGGTCCACGAGTTTGCAGGACCTCATCCAGCAGGCCTTCCTGGCACCCACATCCATTTTATCGACCCTGTCAACATCGACCGCACCGTCTGGTTTGTCCATTACCAGGACGTGATCGCGATCGGGAATCTGTTTCGAAACGGGGAAATCGATGCGAGCCGTGTGATTTCCCTGGCTGGTCCCGCCGTTACGAATCCCCGCCTGCTCAAAACACAACTGGGAATCAATCTTCGCCAGCTTGCAGAGGGGGAGCTCGAGGAAGGGCTACCCGAAAACGAAATCCGCATGGTCTCCGGATCGGTTTTTTCTGGTCGTCATCTGGCGGAACCGGTGGATTTCCTGGGTCGCTACCATTACCAGCTTTCTGTTCTGCACGAGGGTCACCAGCGAGAGTTCCTTGGCTGGCAGCGGCCCGGCTGGAACAAGTTCTCCGTGAAACGTGTCTTTGCGTCTGCCCTGTCCAGCCGGCAGAGGAATTTCGATTTCACCACGTCGTTGGAAGGAAGCCCCCGGGCAATGGTCCCGATTGGCAGCTACGAAAAGATCATGCCACTCCATATCCTGCCCACCTTCCTGCTGCGAGCATTGATCGTGGGTGATACCGAGCAGGCTCAGAAACTAGGCTGCCTGGAGCTGGACGAGGAAGATATTGCTCTTTGCACATTTGTCTGTCCGGGAAAATACGAGTATGGCTCCATCCTGCGTGAAAACCTGGGACGGATTGAAAAAGAGGGATAGGTGGACTGGTAACGGATGGGATTTCTTCGCCGTTTTTTCGATTCGCAGGCGCCCCGCTTTCAAGAAGGTGGGTCGTGCGAAAAACTCTATCCCATTTACGAGGCGATCGATTCCTTCCTCTACACTCCATCCACGGTCACGCCGGGACCGTCGCACGTGCGTGATTCCCTGGACATGAAACGCATGATGGGGATGGTGCTGGTCGCGCTGCTCCCCTGCATTTACATGGCCTTTGCCAATACTGGCTACCAGGCCAACCTGGTCTTTCATGCTGAGGGAGTCACGATGCTGGAAGGCTGGCGAGGAACCATCCTGCACGGCCTCGGCCTCCAGCTGGATCCCACTTCCACGCTCAGCAACCTGGTGCACGGGGGGCTCTACTTCCTGCCTGTCTACATCGTCTGCATGGCGGTCGGAGCATCCTGGGAAATCCTCTTCGCCTGTATACGTGGGCACGAGGTGAACGAGGGATTCCTGGTTACCGGGATCCTTTTTCCACTCACACTTCCCCCCACCATTCCACTCTGGCAGGTCGCAATAGGAGTGAGCTTTGGTGTCGTCATCGGCAAGGAGGTTTTTGGTGGCACCGGCAAGAATTTCCTCAACCCGGCCCTTACCGGCCGCGCCTTCCTCTACTTCGCCCATGCCGGCCAGTTGACCGGCGACAACTCGATCTGGAATGCCGCCGGCAGCCAGCTGGATGCAGTGAGTGGAGCCACCACCCTGGGAGAACTGTCTGCAGCCTCTCCTGCCGGCAGCGCCCTGGAGGCCATCCACTTTGACTGGCTTGCGTCTTTCCTCGGCTGGACAAACGGATCCCTGGGGGAGACATCCACCCTGGCCTGCCTGGCAGGCGCCCTGCTGCTGGTCATCACCGGGATCGGTTCATGGCGAATCATGACAGCCGTCTTCGGCGGCGCAATGGCCTTTTCCGCCCTGCTCTGGTCAATCGGAAGCGACACCAACCCGATGTTCCAGATGGCGCCCTGGGAGCACCTGGTTGTCGGTGGTCTCGCCTTCGGCGCCATCTTCATGGCAACGGACCCGGTCTCCGCATCCATGACAACCACCGGGAAGTGGATTTACGGTTTCCTGATCGGGGCCATGACCATTCTGATTCGCGTGTTAAACCCTGCTTACCCGGAGGGAATCATGCTGGCCATCCTGTTTGGCAACGTCTTTGCCCCGCTCATCGACTATTTCGTGGTCCAGTCCCATATCAAGAAGAGGATGGCCCGCTATGCGCCGTGACAGCGTCGCCAATACGATCCTGGTAGCCGGCGTGCTCTGCATCGTCTGCTCTGTCCTTGTCTCGGTGACCGCCGTGGCCCTGCGCACGCGGCAGAGGCAGAATGCCGAGAAGGAGTTCTCCATGAACATCCTCGAGTGCTGTGGACTTGCCAGCGAAACAGTTGATATCAAGCAGGTCTTTCAAGACAAGATCGAACGCCGGGTGGTGGAAATCGCCAGCGGACAATTTGTCGATTCCACTGTCTACAGCAAGCTGGGAATCGATCCTGCTTCCTATGACATCAAGAAGATCCTGCGAAACGAGAATCTCTACGACCTCCTGGACGGTGACCGGGACAAGGCATCGATCAAACGGCTGGAAAAATATGCCGTTGTCTACCTCTACCGTGAACAGGGCACGCTCCAGCAGATCATCCTGCCGATCCGCGGTTACGGGCTCTGGTCCACGCTCTACGGGTTCATTTCACTCGACTCACAACTGGAAAAAATCCAGGGGATTACCTTTTACGAGCACAAGGAAACCCCGGGCCTGGGGGGAGAAGTAGATAATCCGAAATGGAAACAACAATGGCACGGTAAAACCGCTTTCACCCCCGATGGAGATGTGAAGGTAAAGGTCGTACGGGGCAAGGCATCCGACCCCAGTTACCAGGTTGATGGACTGGCCGGGGCGACGATCACCACCCGTGGAGTCTCCAACCTCGTTGAGTTCTGGCTGGGGCCTGATGGATTTGGCGTCTTCCTCGACAAACGCCCTTTTATAGAAAAACTGCCGGTAGCGGGTGGCTAGGGCCAGGAAAACGGATCAATGGCAAAGAAAAAATCAAAAGACGTCCTGCTGACGCCGATCTTTTCCGACAATCCGATTGCGCTCCAGGTCCTGGGTATTTGCTCCGCCCTGGCAGTCACTACCAAGCTGGAAACGTCGCTGGTCATGTGTGCCGCGGTGATCTTCGTGCTGGCACTCTCCAATGCCACTGTCAGTTTCATCCGACACCATATTCCCAGCAGCATCCGCATCATCGTCCAGATGACAATCATCGCCTCCCTGGTGATCGTCGTGGACGAGATCCTGAAAGCCTACATGTTTGAGATCAGCAAGGAGATGACGGTCTTTGTCGGCCTGATCATTACCAACTGTATCGTGATGGGACGCGCCGAGGGTTTCGCGATGAAGAACACGGTGAAAGCAAGTTTTCTTGACGGGATCGGAAATGGACTCGGGTACAGCTTCATCCTGCTCGTGGTCGGCCTGCTTCGCGAGCTGTTTGGTTCCGGCAGCGTGATGGGTTATCCCCTGCTATCACTTGCCAGTGAAGAAGGATGGTACGTTCCGAACGGGCTGATGTTACTCCCCCCCAGCGCCTTTTTCCTGATCGGTTTCATTATCTGGGGACTGCGTACCTGGAAACCTGATCAACAGGAGGACCACTAGACATGGAAGCATATCTGAGCCTGCTGACAAAGTCTGTTTTCGTTGAGAACCTGGCACTCGCCTACTTCCTCGGAATGTGCACCTTCCTGGCAGTCTCCAAGAACGTCAAGACAGCGGTTGGCCTGGGAGCCGCCGTGATCCTGATCCAGACGATAACGATTCCGGTCAACAACCTGATCTACCAGTTCCTGCTCAAACCAGGAGCCCTGGCCTGGGCCGGGGCGGGAGAGGTTGATCTCTCCTTCCTGGGATTAATCAGCTACATCGGTGTGATTGCAGCAATGGTCCAGATCCTGGAAATGGCCCTGGACCGGTACTTCCCCAGGATGCACGAAACCCTTGGTATCTTCCTTCCCTTGATCACCGTCAACTGTGCCATCCTGGGCGGATCCCTGCTGATGGTCGAACGGAATTATGATCTCGCCGAAAGCGTGATCTTTGGTTTCGGATCCGGTCTTGGATGGGCCCTGGCAATAGCCGCCCTGGCAGGAATCCGGGAGAAGCTCAAGTACAGTGACGTCCCGGCCGGCCTCCGCGGACTGGGGATTACTTTTATCGTTGTCGGACTGATGGCACTGGCCTTCATGTCGTTTGCCGGCATCCAGCTCTAGCACCGGAACACGTACCTGAAAAACCGCCACGAGAAGAAATAGAGATGCTTGACGTTATCCTTGGAGTCGGGATGTTCACCACGGTCGTGCTGGCGCTTGTCGGCATCATCCTGGTGGCCAAGTCATGGATCGTGGCCAGTGGCGATGTCACACTGGTCGTGAACGGACGCAAGGAACTCATCGTACCAGCAGGTGGAAAACTGCTTGGCTGCCTCGCCGACAGTGAGATCTTTGTCTCCTCGGCCTGTGGTGGAGGTGGAACCTGTGCCCTCTGTGTCGTCAAGGTCCTCCAGGGGGGGGGTGATATCCTGGCGACAGAGAAGAACCACCTCTCCAACCACGAGGCCCGCGAGGGCTACCGGCTTTCCTGCCAGGTGGCAGTCAAGCAGGACATGCAGATCGAGGTGCCCGAGGAAGCTCTGGAAACCCGTAAATGGGAATGCACCGTACGGAGTAACGCCAATGTCGCCACATTTATCACCGAGCTGGTACTTGAATTACCAGCTGGAGATCCGGTGGATTTCCAGCCGGGTGGTTACATCCAGATCGAGGTGCCACCGCATGAGCTCAGCTACACGACCTTTGATATCGAAGAAGAATACCGTGTGGACTGGGACCGGTTTGACCTCTGGAAGCTGCGTTCCCAGGTGGAGGAGCCCGTGTTCCGGGCCTACTCGATGGCGAATTACCCTGGTGAAGAAGGCATCATCAAGCTCAATGTCCGTGTTGCCACCCCCCCTCGGAATGCTCCAAATGCTCCTCCCGGCCAGGTCTCCTCCTATATTTTCAACCTCAAGGCTGGTGACAAGGTAACCATCGCCGGGCCCTTTGGAGAGTTTTATATCAAGGAGACCGACACCGAGATGATCTACATCGGTGGCGGAGCAGGCATGGCCCCGCTGCGAAGCCATATCTTTGAACTGTTCAAGGACCGCAAGACTGATCGAAAGGTCTCCTACTGGTATGGTGGCCGGAGTAAACGAGAGCTTTTCTACCTCGATGAATTCCAGGCCATCGAGGACGAGTTTGACAATTTCCAGATGCATATCGCCCTGTCCGATCCACTCCCGGAGGACAGCTGGTCGGGATACACCGGTTTCATCCACCAGGTGCTGCTGGACAACTACCTGGCAGACCACCCGGCCCCGGAAGATGTCGAGTACTACATTTGCGGCCCCCCCCTGATGTTACAGGCAGTCCTGAAAATGCTTGATGAGCTTGGCGTGGAAGCAGAGAATATTCTCTTCGATGACTTTGGGGGTTAGAATCCCGCCTGGAACCATATTGTGCCTTTCTCTTATTTCCCGTTCATCATGAATGGTCCCCACAAAGCCCTGCTCGCCATCAGCTTCTTGATACTCGCGCACCTGGCAGGGTGTAGTGAAACCAGGCCGGTCCCTGCGGATCGTTTCGAAGGCGAAACAATGGGAACGACCTACTCTGTCGTCATTAACCGCTCCGATGGCGGTCCATCCCTGGCGGACCTCCAGGACCTGGTCGAGGATCAACTGGAGAAGATCAATGCCAGCATGTCGACATACAGGCCGGACTCGGAGATCAGCCTTTTCAACCAGTCTACCAGTACCGACTGGCAACCCGCCTCGCACGAGCTGGTCGAAGTGATTCAAAAGGCCCAGGAAGTCAGTCACCTTTCCAGCGGTGCCTTTGACGTTACCGTGGCGCCGATGGTCAATCTCTGGGGTTTCGGTCCAGATGGCCAGCCGGAGACCATCCCGGAGCAGCAACAGATCGATCAGCTTCTGGAACATGTTGGGTACCAGCATCTTCACTGTCAGCGAGAGCCACCCTCCATTCGTAAAGATACTCCACTCTTGCAAATCGACCTCTCGGCAATTGCCAAGGGGTATGCTGTTGACCAGATATGCGACCTGCTCAACCGGCAGGGTTTCCAGGATATCCTGGTTGAGATCGGCGGGGAACTTCGAGCCGCGGGGGTTCGTCCCGGCGGAACTCCCTGGCAGGCGGGCATTGAATCTCCCCGTCCTGGAGAACGCACGGTAAGCCGGAAACTTGTCCTTGCCGACATGGCACTCGCCACATCGGGCGATTACCGGAATTTCTTCGTGCTCGGCAACAGGCAATATTCCCACACCATTGATCCACGCACCGGGTGGCCTGTCGAGTATCCGGTGACATCGGTATCGGTCCTGGCCGAAAGTTGCATGGTGGCCGACGCCTGGGCCACCGCACTCATGGCCAGCCCTCCGGATGTGGCCTATGATAAAGCACGTGAGCTGAGAATAGCCGTCAGCTGGATTGTTCGCAGCGACCGGGAACTGACCTCCAGGGAGAGCCCTCACTTTGAGCAACTCCAGCCGGCGAAAAACTCAGGCAACATGATGTGGAAAGTGATCCTGGCAAGTGTGGTCATTTTTTCCCTGGCGCTGGCCGGCATGTCCATTGGTGTCATCCTGGGTAACCGAAAACTCAAGGGAAGCTGTGGAGGCCTGGCGAACATGAAAGATGACCAGGGGAACCCCCTCTGCTCAATGTGCGAGACGCCGCCTGATGATTGTCCGGAATTAAGCAAACAGGCTGCAGCTCCTGAAAATCCTGCGAGAATGAACACGTGAGGGAGTCAGCAAAGTGACAGAATCGATTGACCTGGCAGCCGTAAACGAGATCCTGTCGACGTTCAAGGATCCAGAAACCGGCCGAAACGTGGTGACTACGAACCAGGCCCAGGATATCCAGCTTGAGGGTGACTCACTTCGGCTCAAGCTGGGCCTGACCACCCATAGTGCCCCTCTCTGGGAGGAAACCTGCCGGAGCCTGGAAGATCTCCTCCGGGACCGCCTGCCGGGACTTTCCCAGGTCACGGTCGAGCACGTGGATTTCCCCCGTGCCCCGCAGCCCCTGGGCCAGGTTGGCCTGACGGCAAAGTCCGTGATCGCGGTAGGGAGTGGAAAAGGAGGGGTCGGCAAGAGCACGGTCGCTGTCAACCTGGCCCTGGCACTGAAACGATCAGGCTGCCAGGTGGGGCTGATGGATGCCGACGTCTATGGACCAAGCGTCCCGCACCTGCTGGGAGTCGACGGCCGCCCCGAGGTGGTCGATAACCGCGTGCAACCGATTGATGCAGAGGGTATCCCGGTCATGTCGATCGGATTCCTGGTTCCCAAGGATGAAGCGGTCATCTGGAGAGGCCCGATGCTGCACGGTGCCATCACCCAGTTCCTGAGGGATACGGACTGGGGAGAACTGGATTACCTGATCATCGACATGCCGCCAGGGACCGGGGACATCGCCCTGACGCTCTCCCAGTCCATCCCCCTGACCGGTGCCATTGTCGTCTGCACCCCCCAGCAACTGGCCCTGCTGGATGCCTCCAAGGCGATCACCATGTTCGGCAAGGTCAACATCCCGGTGCTGGGAGTTGTGGAAAACATGAGCGGTTTTATCTGTCCCGATTGCGACAAGCGGTACGAGATATTTGGGAGCGGAGGAGCACGCCAGGAAGCCGAAAGGCTCGATATTCCCCTGCTGGGAGAAATACCAATCCATATTGATATCCGGGTGCGAGGAGATGCCGGCCAGAGCAAGGCAAACTTCGAGGACGAGGTTGTGGCCGGGTACTATAACGATATCGTGCTCTCGCTTCTGCGCAACCAGGCAGCGGAATCTGCCAAGAACCCGGTTCGCCCGCAGTTACCGGTCCTGGGTTAAAGCCATCCTTCCGTTACCAGCCACCCCGGTAACCGCCCCCCATGCCACGATACCGCTGGAGCGTCTGGAAACTTGACCAGGCCAGCATCAGGAACATGAAGGCAACCATCGGCTGTTGAGCCCTGAAGCCGAGTACGCCGAGAATGCCACCGGTGGCAATCGAGAGCATCAAGGACTTTTCGATCGCTGCTGACGTACCGCTGAGCTGAAACAATTCCCGGGCAATCTGACCTCCGTCGAGTGGGTAGACGGGCATCAGGTTGAGCAGAGCCCAGAAAATACTCACGAAAACCAGGGAGAAGACAAAGTTCGCAGCAGGCTCATTGGGCAGATAATACGCCAGTTCTATCCTGGACAGTTCTGCCCTGCTGATTTCACCGTCGGCATCCTCATCACAACCGGCCAGTGCCCGCTTGTCTCGCTCCGAAATCCCCTGGATTCTATCCGGGACGATGTTCTCCCCGGCATAGGCATTCTCCCGTTCTGCCTGGCGATCAAAAAAGGATGGGCCCTTGATCGGATCCGCGGTGTAGTGAAATGGAAGGTAGCGCGATACCACGCCATCGGTATAGCCTCCCAGTCTCAGGCCCAGGATCACCACCATGGCAAGCAACAGCTGCGCCAGCGGCCCGGCAATACTGACCATCAGTTGCTGGTACCGGCTCGATCTTCCATAACCGGCCACCGAATCCATCGAATCGGGCACGGCCAGGCCACCGAAATGGTAAAGCACTACGTGCGATTCAATCCGGTAACGGCGGAACATCAGTGCATGGCCCAGCTCATGGACGATGATCGATACCAGGACCGCTACCATGAAGGCCAGGACTGTCAACGGTTCGTTGTCACCGCCATAAAACCCCATCAGCAAGGCAACAACCCAGAAAGCCGGATGGATGCGAATGGGGAATCCGAGCAGCCGAAAATGCAGATCGTAGGGTGTTCGAGCAGGTTCGCCGAGTAACACGTCTGATTTCCCTTCACGCCCAACGCTGCCCAGGATCAGGTCCTAGGCTGCTTCCGGCCTGGCCCCGGAAGAATCCTGGTCAAGCATCTCGATAATGTACTCTGCCGCACGCTGGGTGGCACCGGGAATGGCATACTTTTCGGACAGCGCATGCAGCCAGTCGACCACTCGTCGCTGCTGACCTTCATCTTCCAACCAACGCACCAGGTGTACCGCAATCGGTTTCGATTTGTCCCGGCAGGTCGGGTATTCCGGCAGTGGTACCTCTGCCCCCTCCAGCCGTTCAGGGTCGTAGTCCCGCAGCAGCCAATCAAATCGTTTCCCGGAGGCAATCAGGTTGACCAGTGTCATGTAACGCACACGACCCAGCAGGCGAGTCAGTAGCCGCTGCATGATATTGACCTTGTAGAGAATGACTGCCGGTTTCTCATGGTACATCAGCTCCAGCGAGACGCTTCCAGAACATGCCATCGCACAGTGGCAGGCCTCGATCAACTCCCCGGTCCTGTCCACGTGAATCTCAGCTTCCACCCCGGCATGCTCCATCATTTGCCTGGCCATTTCTGCCTGTTCCTGGTTAAAGCTGGCGATGGAAAACTGAACATCCTCCAGTTGCTCACGGACCAGCCGGGCAGATTTCAAGAACACCGGTAGCTGCCGGCTGACTTCCCGCCTGCGAGATCCAGGTAAAATGGTGACCAATCGGCCCGGCCGGCTCTGTTGCTTGTCAATAAAATCCTGGTCCAGCTCCCGCTCGATCAATTCATCGAAATAAGGGTGGCCGACATGAGTTGCCTTGCATCCTCGCTCTTCATACCACTCCTTTTCAAAAGGAAGCTTGCAGAGCACGTGGTCGACAAGCCGCCGCATCTTGCCCACGCGCCAGCGGGCCCAGGCCCAGATCTGGGGAACCCCATAATAGAAAACCGGAATCCCACACTGCTTTGCCTTGCGGGCTATCCACCAGTTGAATCCCGGGTAGTCAATCAACACGACCGCATCAGGGGGGTGATCCTGAAAGTACTTCTCCGCACGCTTCATCAGCCGGTAGAACATCGGCAGCTTGCCAATCACCGGAAGAAATCCCATCAGTGCATAACGGGTGAGATCCTCGTGCAGTTCGCACCCCTCCGCTTCCATCCGTGGGCCTCCATAGCCAACGCAGCGGAGACCCGGATACTGCTTCTGCAGGCTCCGGACCAGGTTGGCGCCATGCAGGTCGCCACTTGGTTCACCCACCGAAAAGAAGATCTTCATGAGCTGCCCAGGCCATGCCAACAGAAGGATCAGGCCGGCAAAACTTCCCGGCACAGAAAATTTTCACTGGCGAGCAGTATGGCAAAACCGGCATCCTTGTGGAAGTTCATTTTCCAGGAGCATCTGCCAGCCATTGGCGCATGAAAAAACGGGATACCCGGACAAGCCAGGTATCCCGCCTTATTCAATGCCTTGTGGACATCAAAATTGCAGAAGGGAAGAAGTTACTTCTTCTCGACGGCCACTTTGAAACCCTTGGCGAAAGCTGCATCAGCAAAGACAAGAGTGATCTTGTCCTCAGCCTTGGCAACCTTGCCCTTGCAACCACCACAGCAGAACGCCGTATCCTTGCCATTGATGGAAACTTTTTGAGCTGCATTCAACGGTTTCTTGGTGAAAACGCATGCAACAGCTTTGGCCTGACCGGTTGCAAACAGCTGCTGGTTTGCCTTGGCAGCAAACTTGGCAGTGGCTCCGGCAAAAGCCTTGGGGCAATTCGGGCAGCAAAAATAAGCTTTTGCACCCTTGTAAGCCACGGCGTGATCCGCTTTGACAGCCTTGCCCGACACCGGACACTTGATACCGTCAAGCTTCACTTCCTTGGCACCATAAAGCGACGCTGTCGACAGAAAGGCGACAGTCGCGATCAATGCGATAAAGCGTTTCATCAGAACTCCTCACTTAAAAAAAACCACGTGGAAAAAAGTTGCAACACTTCCGGATCTGCCACCTCTGTACACAAGGTATGTCGGCGAATCCAGAAACTAGATTATCGTCCGTTCTACCTGTTAACGTCAAACCATCAATATCAAAAACACCTGATTTTCTCCTATTTCTTTGTCGATATTTCACCCCTCATCCGGGGGACTCCTGCAACCATCATCCATCACCGGACGACATTCCCTGGTCATGCGGCGATATTCGCACTGTTATTCCCTGGTGGTTTGACGAGATCACGATGGACGGCAGCGGCCCGGCGGACAACACTCCGGCAATGGGATGTGTGATGAGATCGGTTTATACTTTCTCGGAGGAACACTTTTTTCCTTCCTTCCCGAAACCTCCATCCTGTAACTGTTTCCAAACAAGGTCGGCTTATGAAATGGATCAGAAGCATGCTCCCTGTTGCTGTGGTGTTCCTTGGAACTGCCTTCGCTCAAGCGGATGAAGTAAAAAACCGCGTGCAGGAATTCTATCAACCGGATCACGTGCAAACCGTTCACTTGCACGTGGCGGAAACGGACCTGCAAAAAATGGTGGCGGCGTTGCCGAAACGAATCTATGTGCCGGCAACTTTTCGTTGGCGAGACGTTTCGATCAGTAAAGTCGCCGTCCGCTATAAAGGCAACAGTTCTTCCAACCCGCGGCAACGGCATAAACGCAGCTTCCTGGTCAAGTTCAACGAGTACGAGGAGCAGCAGCTGTTTCTTGGCTTGCAACGTGTGTCGTTTGACAACGGCATCCAATTCGGCAGCTTGTTCAGCGAGCCAATCATTACCGAGATTCTTCGCGATCAAGGTATCAAGACGCATCGCTGCAATTATGCTCGCATTTACTTGAACGGCACGTTTCACGGCGTCTATACGAATGTCGAACGAATTGACGAATCGTTCATCGCAAACCATCTGCCAGATGCCAAGGGTGGATTGTACAAGTGTGATCTCGGCGGACCGGGCAGCAATTTGCAGTTTATCGGCAACGACTCCGCCACGTACAAGAAAGCCTTCGAGCCGAAAAACAAGGAATCAAAAGAAGACCTCGCTTCCTTGGTCGGCTTTATCAGGACTCTGAACGAAGCACAGAAAGGTGATGTTGCCGCAACGTTCCAGTCGAAAATGGAGCTCGATGATTTCTTGCAGGTGACCGCGGTAATGTGTTTCTCCGGAGCCTTCGATCAGTTAACCGGCTGGAATCCTCACAACTATTACTTGTACCACGACCGTGAACGCGATCGCTGGCGTTACTTGCCGTGGGATTTGGACGTTGGTTTTTGCGAAGTCGCCTTTGGCCACATTCACGTACTGGAGGATTGGAACGCGGCTTGGCCTGTGGCTCCCAACGGTACACCGAACCCGCTGCTGAACGGAATCGTTGCGGACCCCTCGCTGTTGGCCAGGTACCGTGAGGTGGCAACTGAAATCCTGGAGAAGTACTTTACACCAGAACGTTTGCATCGCGTGATCGACGCCAAGTACGCCCTGATCAAAAAGGACTTGCAGAAAGACCCGTTTCCTCATAGCCGCCACACCAACCCGAATGACCACGGCTATGAAGATATTGTCGCGTCGATGAAAATCTTCATACAAAAACGTTATGACAGCGCCCGAAAGCAACTGGATGCTCCAGGCCCGCGGCCCCAGCCGATGCCCCGTCGGAATACTCCGCCACCGCCGGAACTGGAGGCCAAGATCAAGCAGATGCAACAGCTGGTCCACCTGCGAATGCAGCGGATTGGTTCCTTGCTGCAACGCGGTCGATCGGACGAAGCGGAGAAGCTGATTGACGAGATGACGAAGCTCCTCCGTGAAACATCTCCTGCCGAAAAAGAATAAGCACATCGTGCGGGAATAGCCAATAGATCCATGGTTCAGCGTTTCCTGTTGCCGCTGCTGGTGCTGACATCGCTGCTGGCCTATTTCTGGCCGGCGGACTGGATAGATCCATTCAGCAAGGAGATCAGCCGTTATTACCTGGACTGGCTGATCGTCATCACGATGTTCTCCATCGGCTGGATGCTGCCCCGGAATGAACTTGACCAGGTGGCTCGCCGCTGGAAGACCGTCCTTGGTGGAGTGCTGGTGCAGTATGCAACCATGCCCCTGCTGGCACTGGGCTGCGGGCTTCTTTTTCAGCTCAAGGGGGATTACCTGCTTGGCATGGTCCTGGTTGGCTGTGTCCCCGGGGCGATGGCTTCCAACGTGCTGACGATCAATGCCCGTGGCAACGCGAGTTATTCCGTCAGCCTGACAACCGTGGCAACCCTTCTTTCCCCCCTGGCTGTTCCTCTTGCCATGCGGCTGGTGGCCGCGCTCCTGGGCGGCAAAATGGATCTGCTTGAACAGGCAGCCGGGGATGGCGTTTACGCCCGGTCCAGCGTCAAGCTCTGCTATACCGTGGTCGCGCCGGTCATTGCCGGGTTCCTTGCAGGACGGATCTTCAGCGGCTGGGAACGGCGTGCCCGGCAGCTCTGCCCGCTAATTGCCAACCTGGCCATCCTGGCCATCATTGCTGTTGTGGTAGGCCGTACCCGAACCCAGCTCGAGGATCTTCCCCTGAAGATCCTCGCCGCACTGCTGCTTCTGAACCTTGCCGGCTACACGGCTGGACACCTGGCGGCTCGCACGATGAAGCTCCCCGATTCGATGGGCAGAGCGCTGACACTGGAAATCGGCATGCAGAACGCTGGCGTTGGAACCCTGCTGGCACTGACACTCTTCACCGACACCAGCGCCATCCCGCCAGCTTTCTACACTTTCGGCTGCATGTTCACGGGAACCATACTGGCAGGCTACTGGAGAAAGCGGGAGCAAAAAGAGGAGCAATAATCAAAATCCAGCTCCTAGCCGTCCATCAGGACGACGGCCGGATCCTGCTGGATAGCCACCAGTGTCGGCAGGTAACTTGCCAGTGCCGCCAACAGGGGTGCTCCCGCGATCGTCGCCACAAGCAGCATGGTCGGTGCCTGGAAATTTTCTGCCGAAACAGCCAGGAACTCGGACTGGGCAAGCTGTGAAGCAATCAGGAGTCCCAGCAGGGAGCCCAGGATTCCTCCAAGCAGCCCCACGATCAGAGCCTTCCCGATAAGCAGCGCAAAAATACCCGTGGAGTTCTTTCCCAGCGCACGCAGCAGCCCGATTTCCGATCGCCGCTGGCGGACATTGGACCAGGCAAGTAGTCCCGCCCAGATTGCACAGACCAGCACGATCAGTGGCACCACGTAATTATTCAACCCGGCCAGCACGTCGAGAATCCGGGCATGGCTTTCTTGCTGGCTATCCAGGATCTCCTCCCTGGTTACCCTGTAGTCACTCATCTGTTGCTCATAGTGATTACTAACAAGCTGTCGCTGTTCCTCGCGTGCAATCGCCCGGGTGCTGAGTTCCACAACCTTGGCCTCGGGCAGAACCCCCTCCAGTTGCGCCATGATCTCCTCGACCCGGTCCACGGTCTTGCACTTGCATCCCAGCGCCACGATCTCGCTGATCAGGCCTTCCTTTTCCAGTAACCGCTGGGCATCCTTCAGGTGCATGGCAACAAAGATGTCCTCGTCACGTGTCCCACGTGGATCCAGGATATTGGTGATCTCAAAGGATGTGCCCATCACCTCGATCGACTCTCCCACCTTGTACCCCTCGCCCGCCAGGTGCCCCAGGAAGACCGTGCCGGGCTTGATCTGAAAACCCATGGGGGCTTTCTGCTCGATATGCGACTGGGTCGCCTCGGGAGCAAAACCAACCAGCAGCCTCGGCTTCCCTTCCAGCTCGATCATCTGTTTCAGCGTGGCAACGAGATGGACGATCTTGGTGATTTCCGGGGCCTCGGCAAGCGTCGTGACATAGCTTTCCGGCATATCAAACGAGACAAAACTCGCATAAAGGCTGGAGAGATCCGTGTTCTTGTGAACAATGCGGAGGTTAAAACCCAGATCACGCATGATACGCTTGGTCCGCTTGTCCAGGTTCGCCAGGTCCGCGTCCGCCTTGCCCTGCATCTCGTCCAGCGTCTCGTCTGTGACCTCGCGCATGGCACGGAACTGCTCATCCGATTCACGTTGGTAGCCTCTCATCAGCGTGGGGCCGGCAATAAAGAGGATTGCCGCGGCGGTCATGGCAACCAGGCTGAGCAGGAAATTCATCTTCCGATGAACTATTTCACGGCAGAGCAGCTTCCAGTTCGTCATCGAAACACCCGTGGTTCGTGGTCTCCGGTACAGGGCAGACCGTCATGATATCACAACGCACTTCGACAGGCCAAACTGGTACCGGCTCACCGCCGATGGCGAGGTTCCAGCAGGGTAAAGGTAAGCAGCCAGCCAATGCTGACAACCAGGGCAACCCCGATGAAGACCGGGGGGTAGTTGAACCGGTCGATCAGGAAACCAGCAACCGGTGATACCATCAGGGGGCCGGATATCGACAGGCTCATGATCGCCAGGTACCGGGTGTGATCCGCCGACGATGCCATTTCCAGCGTGTAGTTATGCAGGGTTTTCATGACCACGGGAGTCAAGCCGACAAGCACGAATACAGACCAGTACCCCCCCCCTGCCCCGAGTGAGCTCTTGGCAAGTGTGATTGCCAGGAGTGGTGTCGATGCGACAACGATCAGGAGCATCCGCAGCACAAGTCGATAGCCATGCCGGTCCGCAATAGGTCCGACAATCAGGCTAAAGAGGCCCGTCCCCGCGTTCTGTACCATCACCCAGAGAACCAGGCTCTTGAGAGTAAATTCAAGTTCAGCCTCGGCCATCGGCTGATAATGGGGAAACAGCATCACTGAGAAACTGAACAATCCACCCACCAGGCAAAGCCGACGGAACGGAGGGTCCTGGCGCAACGGTGCCAGGAGTTCCCCTAGCGATCTCCTCGTTTGACCTGCCCGTTGCTGAAAACCATCGGGGTGTTCTTTCAGCTGGAAGACACAAAAGGCAGCGATGACAAAACAGATGCCCGTGAAAGCGAAAATCCACTGAAAGCTCCCATTCTCTCCCTTCAACCAGCCGGGCATCAGCAGCCCCGCCAGCACGATTGCAAAGGCCGCGCCCCAGAAATTAGCCAGCTTGAGAAGCCGCCCGCGGGATTTCACTTTAATCAGCTTCCCCTGGATCGTGTTCCCTACCAGGTTATTGACACCGACGGCCACAAAAAAAAGTGCATAAACTGCCAGGAACAGTGCGGGGAGCCAGGACGTCTTGAGAGGGACAACTTTCCAGGTGACAGCAAGTGTAAGAAAACAAGCTGCCATCATCCCTGTACAGACGAATACAAGCCATTTTTTCCTGGGAACAGCCCCGATCCTCGATGCCAGCAACAGCGGTGGCACACACATCCCAAAACGACTGATCGCCGGCAGGAAACCTCTCAGCCAGCCCTGTGCCCCCAGGGAAAGAAACACGGCCGGCATGACGATACTCTCGGTCTTGAAAATCCAGCCACATCGCAGGATCACCTGGTAAACCACTACCACGAAAAAATTATGGCGGTGATATTCGACCGCTTCTGCCGCCAGCGGTTCAACTGCAACCGGGGAAAGGTCGCCACCCCCTCCATCACCAGGCACTATTTCAGGTGCCGGGAAATCACTGGGATGACGAGGAGGGAAGGATCCTGGGGGGGTCATCCGCCCATTGTAACGGAGACCACCCCTTCCGTAAGGTGGGACTCCTCAGCCATTCCTACTTGCCCGACCGGGCTCGCATGGCATCCAGGGCCAGTTTCCTCTCGTCCGCATCCAGGCGACCATTCTTGTTGGCATCGTATTTTTCCAGCAACGATGATGTCTTCAACCGTGGTTGACGACTGCTTGGCTGGATTCCCTGGGTCCTCGAGGAGTCACGCTGGCCTCCGCCCCGTCGCCGGGCTTCTTCGAAAGCCTCTCGCGCCTTCTGCTGTTCGTCCGGGTCAAGGCGTCCATTTCCGTTGGCATCAAATCGCTGGAGTGCCTGCTGGCGATTGGCTCCTGAGGAACGATTTCCCGGCTGGGCCGGACGCTGCGACTGGGAAGGTTTCGCCGTTTGCCGTTGCTGAAGAGCCTCTCGCATCTTTTGCTGTTCGGGAGGATCCAGCCGGCCATTTTTATTGGTATCAAACCGCTCGATCATGGCCCGATTGTCCCCGCCCGGGCGATTGTTACCTGAAGGTCTTTTTCCCGCTCCATCTCTCGTCCTGGTCATCTGGCTACGCATGGCAGCGAGTTCCCTGGTATCCAGGCGACCATCCCCGTTCCGGTCGTACTTCTTGATGATCTCCTCACGACTCGGCCGCGTGGCAGTATCGGTGGACGCACGCTTCTCCATCTCCTGTCGCATCAACTGCCGTTCCTGTTCGTTAAGGCGGCCATCTCCATCACGGTCAAAGCGCTTGATCAATTCCTGGAAATTCTTGCGGGGGGCCTGGTCCTGCGCCGACGACATGCCGGGGGCCAGGGACATGGCCGCAGTGGTCAAAAGCATGATGAGTTGCTTCATGAATCTACTCCGTGATATGTCGCGCCCCTGCTCCTCGTCCTCTTCCCCTGGAATAGCAACCGGGGGTCTCTAGAGAAATATACCCTGCAGAAGCATCATAGTTTCGCAGGAAATCACTCTTTGGCCAGCACCAGCTCAAGATAACTGGCACGCTGGGCCTGAAAAAGACCGAATTCTGCCGCCAGCTCATGAATCATCCGTTCTGCGTCCTTCAATCTCTCTTCCCGGACAATCGTCTCCAGTTCCACGAAAGACCCAAGCGATACGACCTCATCCAGTACCACGCTGACATCCCAGCCAGGCAACGGAATCCTGCCGGCACGGCGTTTTTTGACCACGCTTCCAGCATGCTTCAATCCCACCAGAAGTAAAAGCTGGTCAAATTCCTCCATCGTCGATACACCGGACGACAGCTCTATCTCAATTTCCCGCCGGGTCTTGCTCCCTGTATCCATCCTTGGACCCTTGTATGTCATCCAGGACTGGTTCCCCACCTGACGAATTCGCAGTGCCTCGTCGGTCACCGAAAAATCCCTGGCCGGGTGGGCATAGTACCTGTCGTGTTGTTCGACAGTATCACCAATCACGATTGCCCGTTCCTTGAACTGCGCAAGGATCGAGCAAAAGCCATCCACGGGGAATTTCTGCTCGACTTCATAAAGGGCATCATCCATGGAGGCCTTCGATTCCCGCAACCTGCTATTCCTGTTTCCATGAACTGGCTGCAGAGAGCCGATCCTGGAATCTGCGAGCAGCATCCGCCGGAGTATCACTCCTGGCGACCGCACCGGACACTGCAATCCGTTGCACGCCAGATTCAAGCACCTCGTCAAGGTTCTCCAGCGTGATGCCCCCGATGGCAAAGGCGGGCAGACGAATCTCCGCACTGACCTGCTCCAGGAATGCTGGCCCGGGGAAAGCATCAAACTGCTTGGTCTGTCCCGGGAAAGTCGGGCCACATCCGATGTAGTCGGCACCGTCGAGTACCGCTTGTCGAGCCTGATCCATCGTGTGGGTTGAAACACCGATGAGGGCCGTCATGCCAACGATCTTTCGGGCCTGGCGGACTGATATATCATCCTGCCCCAGCTGAACACCGTCGGCGCCGGAGAGCCGGGCAATATCCGGACGATCGTTGATAATGAATAGCGGAACTCGCTCGCCGGCTTCCCGCTGTCGGTCCAACAGACCACGAATCACTTCCGCCCTGCCCAGGAGCACACGATCTTCCACCTGTTTGTCACGCAACTGGATCATGTCGATACCGGACGCCAGGAGTGCTTTCCATCGTTGCCCCGGATCCTGATCACTCTCAGCAGCATCCACGATAACGTGCAAGCGAGAATCTTCCAGCCGTTGCCGTCCTCGTTCACTCGTGGCAAGAGACCGGTGCAGGTCATACGATTCGTATCGTAACTGCTCCAGCTGGCCGGCCGTGATCGAGGAAACCAGCTTGCTGTATTCCTCGAGACAACGAAGTGACTGCTGAACCCGGTGCATGTTTGCTTCCACAATCTCGTTGAGGGAGCTGCGGTCGTATTCCCCGGTGGCAACGAGGGTCGTCCCTACGTCGCCCAGCGTATCCCTTGCCAGCAGGAAGTCCGAGCGGGGCAGATGCTGCAGGGCCTCGGCCAGCTGATGCCGCAATTGCTTTAACTGTCCACTAAGAAAGGGGTCGTCCCGTCCAAATCGAAAGCAATCCTCCAGGACTCTCAAGCCCTCTTCAGCGCGGTTTGCATTCGCATCCAGGATGCGGGCAATACGGGGCCAATCACTCTCCAGATCCGATTCCTGCTGGGGTACGGACCCGTCTGCTGTCGAGTTATCTGGCTTCTTGGACATGCAGTACCTGTCGAGGACCGTCATCCCTGGTAATTCACTGGCAACCAGAACGACATGTTCCGGCATGCCATTTGCTCTATTTATCCCCCACGGGATAACCGGATGTCATGCCATGGCGAATATCCGGACGTTGGCGCAATTGGTATGGATTATTATGCCACCTTGCTGCCAATTTGGCATGCACCCATTGGCAGAATACAAATTTCCAAAGGCGCTCAAACGAAAGGACCATCTCCCCTAACCCTAATAGGGAAAGCAACTTGGCTTGTCGCTAAGCTGGATGGGGGCTAGAATTCGGCAGCACAGACAGGATGGGATCATTGGGATTACCCCTGAAGCAGGCAATGGATGCCGGAGTTGTGAAGGGATGGAACGTGCAAATTGGCTAACCTGTTTCTGGCCGGGACTGTCCCGGCTTTGGATCAAGGGGCACTGGTCGGGACTGTTCGCGTCCCTGCTGTTTGCAGGGTTGCTAAACCTGGCAATTGCCAGCCGATTTATCTGGCCTGAATTACTTCCACCAGTCCTGGCCCTGTCGCTATGGGCTGGCGTAGCCGGTTTCTGGATCCATGGTTTTTTCCAGTCCTGGCGACAGATGCCACTGTTGACCGCTTCCCAACCGGTCAGGCGGGTAGCAGGCGGTCGAGACGGCAACGAAGAACAAACAGAAGATGAGGTGCTGACGGACGGTCATGACGAGGACTTGTTTGAATCAGCCCAACAGGAATACTTGAAACAGAACTGGTACGAGGCAGAGACACTTCTTCGGAAATTGTTGCAGGCCTGTGAGAGTGACATACATGCTCGACTGATGCTGGCAGCCCTTTACCGACATAACGGGCGAAGAGAAGAAGCAGAGGTCGAGTTAAAGCGGGCGAGCCGGAGCGAGGCCTCCCAGGAATGGGACTTTGAGATTAAACAACAACAGATGCTGCTGAAGAACGCATCCCTGGTCGACGAGGACGAAACGGATTCCAATAAATCGCTGCAACCGGCAGCCTGATAAACAAATCATTAACCACGGGTGGAACTGGACAGGAGGCAACCTGTCCATGCAGGAAAAGGGGAAAGAAAATGTACGAGAGATTTACTGATCGAGCACGCAAGGTGATGCAACTGGCCAACCAGGAGGCCCAGCGATTCAACCACGAGTACATTGGCACGGAACACATCCTGCTGGGTCTCGTCAAGGAAGGAAGTGGTGTTGCGGCCAACGTACTGAAAAACCTGGATGTGGATCTTCGCAAGATTCGACTGGAGGTCGAGAAACTCGTCCAGAGTGGCCCGGAAATGGTCACCATGGGGAAACTGCCTCAAACCCCACGCACCAAGAAAGTCATCGAGTACTCGATGGAGGAAGCTCGGAATCTGAACCATAACTACGTTGGTACCGAACATGTCCTGCTTGGCCTGCTTCGAGAACAGGACGGGGTTGCCGCCCAGGTGCTGATGAACCTGGGACTCAAGCTGGAAGAGGTTCGGGAGGAAGTCCTGAACCTCCTTGGGCACGGCCTTGAAACTGGCGATTCCCCCGAGCGAGGCGGGCGAGAAGCCGGCCATGGAGATGGCCCCTCAGGCAAGGGGAGCAAATCCAAGACCCCGGCGCTGGACAGCTTTGGCCGTGACCTGACCGAGCTAGCCCGTCAAAAGACACTGGACCCGGTTATCGGCCGGGAACGTGAGATCGAACGGGCCACCCAGGTGCTCTGCCGACGAACCAAAAATAACCCTGTATTGCTTGGAGAGGCCGGCGTTGGCAAGACCGCCATCGTGGAAGGGTTTGCCCAGAAAGTGGTCAACGGCGATATTCCTGAACTGCTCGCTGAGAAGCGGATTGTTGTGCTTGACCTGGCCATGATGGTGGCAGGCACAAAGTACCGGGGGCAATTTGAAGAGCGCATCAAGGCTGTCATGAACGAGGTCCGGCGGGCCAAGAACACGATTCTCTTCATTGATGAACTCCACACGCTCGTTGGAGCGGGTGGAGCCGAGGGTGCCATTGATGCCGCCAATGTTCTCAAGCCTGCCCTGGCACGCGGTGAGATCCAGTGCATCGGTGCCACCACGCTCGACGAGTACCGCAAGTACATCGAAAAAGACAGTGCCCTGGCACGCCGATTCCAGGAGATCCTGGTAGATCCCACATCATCCGATGAAACCGTGGAAATTCTCAAGGGACTGAGAGAACGATACGAGGAACACCATCGTGTCCAGATCACCGATGATGCTGTCAAGGCAGCAGTTGATCTGTCAGAGCGTTACATTACAGCCCGCTGCCTTCCGGACAAGGCCATTGATGTGATCGATGAAGCCGGTGCCAGAATCCGCTTGCGGACCATGACTCGCCCCCCGGATCTCAAGGATATTGACGAGGAAGTGGATCGGCTGAACAAGGAAAAGGAAGACGCGGTTGCCAACCAGGACTTCGAGGAAGCGGCCTCCTTGCGCGACAGTGCCGATAAGCTGCGCAAGAAAAAAGACACGATCACCCGTGAATGGCGGGAAAAGTCCCAGGAAACAGACGGGGTCGTGGATGAGGATGTGATTGCCGAAGTGGTCTCCAAGATGACCGGCATCCCACTCACGCGTGTCTCCACCGAGGACAGCCTGAAATTGATGCAGATGGAAGAGGAACTG
Organism: uncultured Pirellulaceae bacterium; assembly: GCA_964476375.1. Lineage (GTDB taxonomy): Bacteria > Planctomycetota > Planctomycetia > Pirellulales > Pirellulaceae > SAT2750. The sequence continues at coordinate 5,193 of CAYYZW010000234.1, read as the reverse complement.
CATAAACGGGTCGTGAGCCAGGAAGCAGCGATCAGCGCCGTGGCCAAGGCCGTGCGACGAAGCCGTAGTGGCCTGAAGGATCCCAAGCGGCCAACAGGGTGCTTTGTCTTCGCCGGGCCGACGGGTGTCGGAAAAACACTGCTCGCCAAGGCCCTTGCGGAATTCATGTTCGGGGATGCGGATGCGCTCATCCATATTGACATGAGTGAGTACATGGAGAAACACAATGTCAGCCGTCTGATTGGAGCCCCTCCCGGCTACGTGGGCTACGAGGAAGGCGGCCAGTTGACCGAGAAGATTCGACGAAGGCCCTATGCCGTGGTCCTGCTCGACGAGATCGAAAAGGCCCATCCAGACGTTTTCAACATGCTCCTGCAGGTCATGGAGGAAGGTCGACTGACTGATAGTTTCGGACGTAATGTCGATTTCCGAAACGTGATCCTGATCATGACGACGAATGCCGGAGCGGAGGCGATCAAGAATGAATCCGCCTTTGGTTTCCAGGCACCCGACAATGATTCTTCTTACGAATCCATGAAACTGCGGGTCAATGAACAGATCGAACGAGTCTTCCGTCCCGAGTTCCTTAACCGGTTGGATGACACGATTATCTTCCGCCACCTGACCCTCAGTGACCTCAACCAGGTTGTCGACCTGGAGCTCGCCAAGGTCCGGAAACGGCTCAGTGAACGGGGTCTGCAACTGGAGCTTACCGATGACGCAAAGCAGTTCCTGATTAAACAGGGTTCCAACCTCGATTTTGGTGCACGGCCGTTAAGGCGTGCTATTGAGAACCGTGTCGAAGATCCACTCTCTGAAGAGCTCCTGCAGGGAACGTTCGAAGGAAAGAACCTGATCCTTGTCGACGCCATCTGGGATGACAACCATGAGCAGATCGTGCGGCTCGACTTCAACGGGCAGGAAGTGGAGTCCGAAGAAAAGGAAACCGTCGAATCGACGGTCGGTTCACCGGACGACGACAAGGAGGGAGAGGATACCCCGGGCTAGACCAGCCCTGGCATGTTTTCTCACACTCGTGCCCAGCCCCCTAACGGCGCGGGAAAGTGGATGTCCGCGGAGCGGGCGCCACCCTGGCAGGGGGCAGTAGCCCGGAACCCTGCCTCGGCCCCGGCGCGGGTTCAGTCGTTGCTCCTGGTGGTGGGGCCACGATTCCCTTTTCCGCACGCCCTCGCAGCTGGTTTCCACGCCGGCGAAGTTCCGTATCACTTCGAATCCGCTGCGGTGCCAGCTTGAAGTCCAGTACCCGTTCATCACGCAATTCATGGCTCAACAGGTTCTCGGTAAAAAAATCCAACGGCGTGATCTGGTACCAGGGAGCCCGAAATGTCCGCTTGACCGTGACCATCTCATAGCCATCCTTGATAAGCTGAATTTTCCGCGTCCCATAAAAGGTAAACGACGTGGAGACCGGGGTGATACCAATCTCCTGGTCATCGATAAATACCAGGGCGCCGGGAGGATCACTGCGAACTGTCAGCCGGCGGCGAACGCGGCCTTCAAGCGATGGACTGGCCAACAAAAGAAAAAGGATTGGCAGAAGGCACCCTCGCAGGTGCTTGGACCAAACAGATTTACTTGGCAGTACTGTTTTCATTCCAGTCTACGTCCCGGGCCTGACAGAGAAGTGAACTTCTGACCAGGCGGGAAGTATAGGAGTCGGCGGGAACGAGGGCCAGATCGATTCGTTGTCGTCGGTCGGCTCACTTCAATCGCTGGAGAGACCAGGGCCGACCCCGCCCGTATTACGAAAACACTTCATGATGTAAGAGATCGCCCGAGCGTACTGAACATAGGACTGCTGTATGGCATTGTCCTGCTTGTGTTCTGCCCCCGCCAGGCAATATTCATCAAATGTAGACCAGTCCACTTCAAGATTGGTTGTCTCGGAAACCTGGCGTAGTTGATTGCAGCGATCCACGATGGAATCCAGGAGATTCTTGTCGAGCGTGCTCTTGCAACTCGTATAGGGCCCTTTCCCGAATCGTTCACCTTCTGGAATCCGGGCTCGCTCGGGCTGGGATTTCATGGATGGATAGATCAGCCCCGCGAGCAGGGCAAGCAGGCCCAGCAGGGCAACACCCCCTCCTAAAATAGCGCCGCTATCGAGAGCCAGGTAGATAACGAAACCGACCAGCATGGCGAGAAAACCACTCACCAGCAGTCCTGGATGCACCCTGGCGGCGGTAGTCTGCGGTACAGCAGCAGCCATATTGGCGACCTCTTCAGGGCGCGTGGCGATCGCTTCATCCAGGACTTTGACCACGGTTGCAGTGATATTATCCGGACCACCGAGAATATTAGCGGTATCAATGAGAAACTGGGTTGCCTCCGCCGGTTCGAGATACTGCATTGCCGGACCGAATTCACTTTCTGGTACCGGGCCATTGAGGCCATCGCTACAGAGCAGGAAACAATCCCCCACCTGGATTTCAAAAGGGCCTTCCAGATCCACCGTTACAGAATCGTGAGGGCCGAGCGAACGGGTAATCACGTTGGAGGGAATAGCCGCATCACCACTTCCGTCCTTCGGCAACTTCCCGGACCGGCGCATCTCCCAGACGAGGCTATGATCGAACGTGAGTTGCTCAAGCAGGCCATTCCGGAGCCGGTAAACTCGGCTATCTCCAACGTGCCCGATAATTGCCCCCTGGGGCAACAATGCAAGGGAACTGATCGTCGTTCCCATATTGTGGAATTCCACGTTTTCCGCACCACGGCGACGGATTTCCACGTTGGTATTGGTAATTGCCTTGCGGAGCGCCTCCGGCGGAGACAAATCACGGTACTTGTAATACTGGTGAGAAACACCCTGGGTTGCCATTTCACTGGCCAGCTCGCCGGCTGCATGGGCCCCCATCCCGTCAGCCACAATGAACAGGTGGCCCCGCTGCTGCCATGATACTTTATCGCTTACCAGGACCTCGACATGCGAATCCTGGTTGTTGGTACGGCGCATACCCTGATCGGACAATGCCGTGTACTCAAGCATCGACTCCCATTGTGGGCCTGCGTCAGCCATACCATCCAGCACTTTGTTATGGAGTGAACCTGTGGAGCCGTCTTATTCTAGAGCACTTTTCCACCTTCTAGTATCGGTTCACCCTGCGAAGAAACAAAGCACCCAGGAAGAAAAGCACGAGGTTGCCGATCCAAACACTGTAAACCGGTAACTCTCCAATTTTTGCCCGGTCCACGCCAAATTGCATAACCGGATAGTAAACAATCAAGATCGGCAGGAAGCAGAGACCAAAACTTGTCCAGATATCAGCCGTTCGCAGCAAGATTGCCAGGCTGGCTCCTACAAACACAAATGCCAGGCAGCTAAATCCATTTGCCCAACGTCGCCAGACTTCCGTGTTCAGCCGATTGAGTTTAAATTTTTGCCAAGCCAGCTTTTCATACCGGTTATTCCATTGCACATCCTGGAGCCCGCTAAAATCGCCCGTCAACATCTGGTAGGCGGCAGTTGCTGCCATGGACTGCTCGTACTTCTGAATCTCGTTTCTCTGGAGCCCCGCACGCTGGGGTATATCTCGCATCGCAATCTGGGATGGTCCCGGTTCCATCGTGTTGTCTCCCGAGATCGTGGCCAATGGAAGTTCATATTCCAGCAAATCCGGCCATTGCCCATGGGTATTACTACCAATATCAAACTGGGTATCTTCGATCATGATTTTCAGGCGGTTGCTTTCCGGGTTAAACCGTAATTCCGCCTGGCGGGCCACCAGCGTCACTGGTGGTGAATCCCCATGGGCATGGAAGCAGATTGTCGGGCGAATCAGTTTTGCACCCTTGACCTGTTTCACATGGATTGAAAATCGACGGGTTGAATACGATTGCTGGCTGCGCAAGGTACCATAGGCAATCTCTTCGACCGATTGCAGGATGACCCGGTTGATCCCCTGGCGTCCCCATGAAACAGCCACATCATTGAACCATACCGCCGAAAGGCTGATGCCAAAAGCAAGTACCACCGCGGGCCAGACAACCACCATCGGAGAAATACCCAGGCTCTTGATAGCGACGATCTCGTTGTCCGCCGACATGCGTCCATAGACCGAGCAGGCGGCAAACAGCATTGTGCCTGGAATAGCAAAACGGAGGGCATCCGGGAGAAGATACGGAATCAGCCGCAGCACCGGCAGTGGCCCCATCCCCTCTCTCACGGCGCGCTGTACCAGGCCGACAAGCAGCATCAAGATCGTCAATGCAGACAAGACAATAAAAAAAATCTTGATCAGCTCAAAAACGATATACCTGGTGATCTGTCGCATCGGTTCCGTCACATCCTTGTGGCGATAAAACCTGGCAGTCTTCTCAACTGCTGTCGGGCTTCCACGGAGGGCTGACTTTACCAGTTTTCCCCAACTGAGGAAATCAAGATTTCTGTTCTTTACCGGACCATGGAGGGAGGTGTTTGGAATTGACCTTAAGTGCCTTCCCGTATATCGTTTGCGGGCTGTTTCTGTTGCCTGGAAGGCCGATAAAAACCCAGCGAGGAGAATAGAACCGTTGGCCATTGGACAACCTTTTCCCATCTCAAGCCGGACCGATCCGTGCAATCTCTGCAGGGGGACACAGTTTCTTCGTGTGAGCGACCTGGATCGCCGGGGAAACCCACTTGAAACGGTCCTCTGCCAGGTGTGTGGACTGGTCTCGCATGGGGCAATTCCCAGTGACCAGGAGCTGTCCGAGTACTACGAGGGACAATATCGCCAGGACTACCATGGAGAATTTACTCCCTCCCCCTACCGTGTGCTGAGAGAATGGAAACGGGGAGAGCAACTGGTTGCCCTGCTTGGCCACCGGCTTCCATCTACTGGCCGGGTGATGGAAATCGGCTCCGGCATCGGCTGCACCGTGAAGAACTTTGAGCTGGCTGGATTCCAGGCATCGGGGATTGAACCAGGCCAGGGATTTTGCCAGTTTTCCCGCCAGCAGTTGCAAGCCAATATCGATTCATCCTCGCTTGAACAGCTACCAGGGAACGGCGACCAGGATCTTGTCCTGCTTGTCCATGTCCTGGAACACCTGAATGATCCCTCCAGGGCGTTACGACAATTACGAGAATTGATGTCGGACAATGGGCTCTGTTATATCGAGGTGCCAAATTTTTCCGGACCCCATGCGGCACCTGGGAAACAATTCCACTTTGCCCACATCTACAACTTC
>CAYYZW010000233.1:0-10487 GCA_964476375.1 uncultured Pirellulaceae bacterium | reverse complement strand
CCCTGTGGATCCAGAAATCCACGCCGACGGCGGCTGCGACGTTTGGAACGTCGTTTCTTCATGGAATTACGAATAAGAAATGACAGGTGAGAGGCCGTCTAAAGTGTGCGTCCCTGCAATTCGTTTCCTGTTACCGCTTCTCCTCGTATCCTTAATATATAAAAACCGTGCTGCGCCACCAGAACATTCCGCGATACAAGAGAACGAATATGCCGAAAACAATGGCGATTGTCCCGGGAAAGAGGCCAGATGCCCCCAGTTTACGCCATTGACCAGTCCCGGCCGCATGCTAGAGTGGAAGAAGACAAAGTTTGGTGCGTGAGAGCAACACGTGAAACCTTTTTCCCGTGTTCATTCAACTTCGAGACTGCGGCCACCCGGACACCCTGGAACCCGTCAATAACGCCCGGACAGGAGAACCCTGGGTATCTTGCTATCGACCGCGACTGATCCCTCTTACCCCCCATTCCCACCTGCTGCCGATCCCCGGGAACGTCTCCCAGGTAAACTATCGTGCAGCGATCAGTCGATGAAACTCGCACTGAGAACAACCAGCTCACCGCCCACCCTATAAAGAGGCCGGCGGCAGGCTCTATTTTTTTGAAAGTACACGACCACCATTATGAATTTCGAATCACTCTCCCTCTCCAAATCGCTGCTTCGAAGCATCGAAGCCGTGGGCTACAACGAGCCCACACCGATCCAGGAGCAAACGCTCCCCCACGCCCTCGCGGGTAAAGATGTCCTCGGCTGCGCCCAGACCGGGACCGGGAAAACCGCCGCCTTCACACTCCCCACCCTGCAGCGACTGATGGAGTCCGCTAACCGCCCCACCACCGGCGCCGCCAAACGCCGCAAGCGATCCCGCCGACGCGTGATCCGATCCCTGATCCTCACCCCCACACGTGAACTGGCCGCCCAGATCGGTGAAAGCCTGGTCAACTACGGTGCCTTCACCGGCCTTGCCTACACGGTCGTTTACGGTGGCGTCAAACAACACTCACAGGTCAAGGCACTCAGGGCCGGTGTCGATATCCTCGTCGCCACCCCCGGACGACTGCTGGACCTGATCGGACAGGGTTTCATCCACCTGGATCACGTGGAAATCCTGATCCTCGACGAAGCCGACCAGATGCTCGACATGGGGTTCATCAAGGACCTGCAGAAGATCGTCGCCGAGGTCCCGCACGAGCGACAGACGCTGATGTTCTCGGCCACCATGCCCAGCGAAATTCGCTCGCTGGCCAGGCAGTGGCTGCGCCGCCCCACCGAGGTCCAGTCCACGCCCGAGTCCTCCACCCCCGAACTGGTCTCGCAGGCCGTTTACCACGTCGAGCGAAATAAAAAACAGGGCGTGCTGACCCAGTTCCTGATGGGACAGGATGGCAAGAAAACACTCATCTTCTCACGTACCAAGCGCGGGGCCGACAAGATCGCCCGCCGGCTGCTGCGGGATGGCATCCACGCCGTCTCGATCCATGGCGACAAGAGCCAGGCCAAGCGGCGGGCCGTGATGAAACAGTTCAGCTCCCGACGGCCACCGGTGCTGGTGGCCACCGACCTGGCCGCCCGCGGACTCGACTTCTCGGGTGTCTCCTTCGTGATCAACTACGACCTGCCCAACACCCCCGAGATCTACGTCCATCGCATCGGCCGCACGGCACGGGCCGGAAGCAGCGGCAAGGCGATCACGCTCTGCTCCAGCGATGAACGAGGCCAGCTGCGGCAGATCGAGAAACTGACCGGACAACCCGTGCCGGTACAGAAGATGCCAGTCCTCTCCCAGGAACTGCGGGCCATGACCCGCCGTCCCGAGCCGATCGACCCTGACCAGGCCGGCAATCCGGAGGGCAGCCCGGGCCCGAAAAAGAAACCGCGAAACGGAAAACCCCGGACCTCGCGAAAGAATAATCGACGGAAGACCAAGGCCCGGCGAGGCGCCGCAGCAGGCACCTCCAAGCGGAGAAAAAAGACGAAACGGTCCGGCAAGAAGATCAAAGCGGTCAAACGGACCGCTGCCAGCAGCTAGGGTGGTTTGCGACATCGCCCCCGGCAAACTACTATAGAAAGACAGTCATCACGAGGTGATGGATCCCCCGCAACTTGTTCAGGACGAAAACGTCATCATGTCGGAAAACACCGCCTTATCCGCAGCTGAACAGGCCGCACTTCGCACTTTCAGGATGTACCTGGTCACCCCAGGGAAAATGCTCTGCTTCTTCGGGCCGAACCTCGAGAAACACGAGGCGGCACTGGACAAGCTGACCAGGAAAGACCTGCTCCGCAAGGACAACTTCAAGGGCGCCTGGAGCCTGACCGACGCCGGCTACGAAGCGATGAAGACCTGCGGCGAGTGACGTCCCCCCTCTCTTCCAACCTCGTTTCCCACAGATCCGCGCTCGCGATCTAGTTGGCAAGCAGGATGAAAGCGATCACGACGACGAACACGATCACACCGATCCAGAGCCAGGCATTCCTGTTCGCCTCTCGTGTCGCAACTACCATCGAAGGGGTCATCGTGCGGTAGGGGTTAAAGTCCAGCGAACTGTCTCGATCACGGGCCGAGACCGGCCGCTTGAGCCGCAATCGCTTGTTGTCAAACTTCTCCATCAGCGTCCAGCCGGCCGAGGCCTCCTCCTGGAGCGACTGCTGAAAAACATCCTGCTTCTTGAAGCTCCCGCTGGGACTGACAAGGATCTTGTATTCCCACTCGGTCTGCTGGGGCTGCGATTCGCTACTCATGCCTGGGTCCTCTGCTTGATTGCTTCGAACATGGAAGTGACTGAAACGCGGTAAGGATCAAAGTCCAGTAATCCATCCTGCTCGCGTGCCGAAACAGGCCTCTTAAGACGCAGGCGGGTGTCATCGAATTTTTCCAGCAGGCTCCAGCCCGCCGCGGCATCCTCGGCCAGGACCCGCCGCTGAAAATCCAGGTCCTTGAACCGTTTCCTGGGACTACGAAGGATCTTGTACTCCCAGCCATCGCCCGGTGAATCCAGGTCCGGGTTCCTCTCTTCCTCGTCCGCCTGCGCCCGCAGCGCAGCACTCCACATCATGATGATGACAAACAGAACGACCCAGTAAATTTCCATCGGCCGGACATCCGCACAACTGAGAAAGTACCGAACACCCCATTGAAACGAATATCGGCCGCCATGACCAGCTAACGCGGCGTCGGACGCAGCACACCCGGTTGCCGGTCCGGCTGCCATTCCCCGCAAAGGATACGAATCGCCACCAGCAGACGGGCGTTGACCTGCTCGATCACCATCTGCCGGGTCGCCCTCGGTACCTGCCGCCCGGCGGGCTGCCAGTCGCGGACAAACTGCCGGCTATTGATCAGCGCTGCCACCTGCCCAAGCTGCCAGGCCGGGCCCGGCTGCTTGACGCCCTTGATCCGCAGCAGCTCGCGTTTCCACTCCCGGTAATCACACCCCTGGGCCGCAATGAAATCTCCCGACAGGTCCATTGTTCCGGCCACCGTGCCCTTTTCCAGCTGCTCCAGTGCAGCGGACAACTGGTGCTCGATCTCACCGAATTCGCCTGCCTGCCGCTGCTCGTCCGGCGAGAGCAGACGCATCTGGATCTCCAGCCTGGCCCGGCTGCTGTTGGCACTCTGCACCTGCTGCCTCAGCACCTCCACCGCGCGGGCATAGCTCCGTGGCTCCTCCGCCATCACCGGCACCTGAAAACCGGCCAGCAGGACCAGTGCCGGTAGCCATTTGGTTGCCATTTTCGATCTCCCAATCCATTCCCTCGCCTCTAGTCATACCAGAATTCCCGCCGCCTGGCAGCCAAACCCCTCTAAGGGGATCGAGCGCCCTTCTGCTACAATACGCGATTCCCCAATTCCCCCTTCCCCCCTCACACCGATGCGCCGCGACGATATCCGTAACCTGGTGATCATCGCCCACGTGGACCATGGCAAGACCACGCTGTTCGACTGCCTGCTGCGCCAGAGCGGCCAGTTTCGCGAAAATGAGCTCAAGGGCGAACGGATCCTCGACACCGGCGACCTGGAACAGGAACGGGGGATCACGATCCTGGCCAAGAACATTGCCCTGGATTACGAGGGGATCAAGATCAACATCATTGATACCCCCGGGCATGCCGATTTCGGTGGCGAAGTGGAGCGGGTGGTACGGATGGCCGACGGGGCCCTGCTGCTGGTGGATGCCGCCGAGGGCCCCATGCCGCAGACCCGCTTCGTGGTCTCCAAGGCACTCGAGTGCGGACTCAAACCGATCATTGTCGTCAACAAGATCGACCGTCCCGACGCCCGCGTCGCCGACGTGCTCGACGAGACCCACGCCCTGCTGATGGAACTGGGCATGGACCAGCAACTGGACGACGTCCCCACCCTCTTTACCTCCGCCATCGACGGGCATGCCAGCCTGGAGATGGACACGATTGGTGACTCCATGCAGCCGCTGCTGCAGACCGTGATCCGCTCCATCCCGGGCCCCGAGGTCCAGCCGGACGATCCCCTGCAGATGCTGGTCACCACGCTCGACTGGTCCGAGTTCGTGGGCCGGATCGCCATCGGCCGGATCCAGGCGGGCACCGTCCAGCAGGGACAGGAGGTCGAGCTGATGCAGCTCGACGACCAGGTCAGCAGCGGGAAAATTGCCCAGCTGTACGTGTTTGACAACCTGGGCCGGCAGGAGGTCGAGGTCGCCACCGCCGGGGACGTGGTCGCCCTGGTCGGACTGGAACAGGTCGAGATCGGAGACACCGTCTGCCAGCCGGATCATCCCCGCCCCCTGCCCCGGCTGACCGTGGACCGCCCCACGCTGGAGATGGTCTTCAGCATCAATACCTCCCCCTTCGCCGGACAGGAAGGCAAGTATGTCACCACGCGGCAGCTGCGCGAGCGGCTGCTGCGGGAACTGGAAAGCAACGTCGCGCTGACTGTCGAGCCGGTCGAGGGAAGCGAATCGTTTGCCGTGGCCGGCCGGGGGGTCCTGCACCTCTCGGTGCTGATCGAGACGATGCGCCGCGAGGGGTACGAGTTCTCGGTCGGCAAGCCCCGCGTGATCACCCGCGACAACAACGGGACAATGGAAGAACCGTTTGAAACACTCAATATCGAGGTCCCCAGCGACCGGCTGGGGCCGGTGATGGAACTGGTGGGCGAACGGCGGGCAGCCATGCAGGAGATGACCACCCGCAGTGAATTCACCCATGCCACCTTCTCCATCCCCGCACGAGGGCTGATCGGCCTGCGGACCCGGCTGCTCAACGCCACCCAGGGGACCGTGATCATGCACCATCGCTTCGAGGGCTACCGGCCCGTGGAGGGAGATGTCCCCAGCCGCACCAACGGCGTCTATATCTCGACCGGCACCGGCAAGGCGGTCGCGTTTGCACTCAACGGCCTGCAGCAGCGGGCCGAGATGTTCGTCGCCCCGGGCGATGATGTCTACGAGGGGATGATCGTGGGAGAAAACAGCCGCGAGGAGGACCTGGCGGTCAACCCGCTCAAGGAGAAGAAGCTGACCAATATCCGTGCTTCCGGCAGCGATGACGCGATCCTGCTCAAGCCCCCCCGGCGGATGTCGATGGAGGCGGCGCTGGAGTATATCGAGGACGACGAACTGCTGGAGATCACGCCCACGACGTTTCGCCTCCGCAAGCGGCTGCTGCACAAGAACGACCGCCGCCGGGCCGATCGCGCGGGCGGTGCCTGAAGAACAGCCGCGCGGTACAATCCGGTTTCATGAAACCGAGGCGCTGGCCCCATGGACCTGTTCGACGACTTCCTGATGTACGAGCTCTGTTTTCCCGGTGCGATTACCGGGGAAACGGACATCGACTGCCCCTACTGCAGCCAGCTGCTGACCGTGCCGGTCGAGGATCCGATGGGACAGCAGGATTACCAGTGCGCCGAATGCAATGGCACGTTCGAAGTGAACTGGGGCGAGGGGCAGGTCCGCTACCAGGCCGGGAATTGAAATTCGCGACCGATGGGCCGCCCGCGATTCCAGCCGGGACCCCTCGATGGCACGCTGGAGGCTTTATACCTCGATCGCGCTCAGCTCCCCCGTACTGTCCGCAAACAGGGGTGCCTCCACCCCCATCTTTCCAAGCATCGTGACGAACAAGTTGGACATCGGAATCTCCTTGCCAACCTTCACGAAATGATTGTGTGCCAGGCCGAGCTTGTTCCCGCCAGCAAGAATGAGCGGGTAGTTATTGTTGTTGTGAGTCGTACTGTTACTGCTTCCATGCAGCACCATGGTTCGATCCAGCAGCGTACCGTCACCTTCCTGGGTGGATTTCAGCCGTTCCAGGAAGTAGGTAAGTTGTTCGGTCATGAACCTGTCCCACTGACCCAGCGCGACGGCCCCGTCCGGTTTATTCCAGCCATGGGCCAGGTTATGCAGGTTTGCCTTGAACCCCTCACGAAACGGAAATGGACCTGCAACACTCGAGGCGTCCGCCATGCTGGCAATCTGGTACGTTGCCACCCGGGTGGAATCCGTCTTGAATGCCAGCCACATCAGATCGTACATGGTCCGCATGTATTCTTTCGGAGCTTCCGCATCCGCTTCCAGCTTGAGGAGATCCCGTTCTTCATCCGTCAGGGAGGGAAGTGGAATATCCAGCCATCGCTGGGTCCGTTTCACCCGCTGTTCCACCTGGCGTACCGATGCCAGGTACTCATCCAGCTTGGCCTGGTCACGACGACCGAGCCGGCGTCGCAGGGAATTCGAGTCCTCCAGGACAAGGTCCAGCATGCTGGATGCACTCCGCAGTCGCCGGTGATGGCGTTTCAGATCTTCATCGGCTGAACCGAACAGGCGATTAAAGATCATCCCCGGCTGATTGAGTGCCGGGATCGGACGACCTTTCTGATCGTAACTGAGGGTACTGGAGCGTGTGGGTTCCCCCACCCCGCCGTCCGTGGACATGGTGAGCGATGAAAATCGAGTCTGGTCGCCGATGGCCGCGGCCGCCACCTGGTCCACCGACACGGTATTGTGTAACAGCTTCTTATCAAACAGCGCCCCTGTCAGGAAAGTATCTCCTGTATCATGGGCCCCCATCCGACGGCCATTCGGATGCGACATCCCCCCGATAATGGTGACCGATTCACGGACCGGCTCGAGCGGCTTCAGGCTTTCGTTAAAGGTGAAATCCTTGCCCTCGCCGTCCGGAAACCACCGCCACTTGTGAAGGTCACTCCCTTCCTTGGGCAGGCTGATTCCAAAAGGAAAGTACATGGCGCACATCCGAGCCGGTAATTCGGATGCGGCCACCTGGTTGCCCATCGCTTCCATGTAAGGAAGTGCCATCGATACACCGCTTCCGAGCAGGAATGTCCGACGATCTAAATGCCATGAATGCTTCATTTTGAATACTTCGGTGGGTGGAGGGTTTTCTTCTCGACCGGTGATAATCGCATATACCAATTTTAACGTACAGGCGGATTGCTGCCAGCGATTATTTCGTCTGGAACGCCTTGCTGGATACAATCGCCTTGATTAAGCCCAGGATGCGATAATCCTGCCGAATAAAGTCCTTCGTTAGATCGTCCACCAGGGCCCCATCACTTGACTGAAGATCACGCCCGAGGGCATAGATGGAAAGTCGAGTCACCAGCGCCCGGGAAAAATCCTCGCTGCGGTGCTCCAGCAGGTATTGCTTCAGACCCGCGGCACCCTGAAGCTCCTGGCCGTCTGGCAGCCTGTCAGTTGCCCCAACCGGCCTGGAATTCACTTCTGTACGGAATTTGCCAATCGCATCATAGTTCTCCAGGGCAATTCCCCAGGGATCGATCCCACGATGACAGGACGCACAGGACTCCTTGGAGCGATGGACTTCCAGCTGCTCGCGGATGGATAAACTGGCAAACTCCGGGTTGGATTCATCCAGGTCCGGCACATCGGCCGGAGGAGGAGCCGGTGGATCATCCAGCAAGCGGTCACGAAGCCATACGGCGCGGCGGATCGGATGGGAATCCTTGCCATTGGAACCAAGCATCAACACACTGGCATGGCCCAATAGACCACCGCGGTCTTCCTCTTCCAGTGTGACCTCGCGATATGCCTGGCCCGTCACCCCGGCAACACCATAGTGGCGAGCCAACGGCTCATTGAGCATCGTGAACGTGGAGTCCAGCATGTTCAGCGCACTGCGGTCGGTGAGCACCAGCTGCTGAAAGAAGTGCCTGGTTTCCTGCACCATTTCTTCCTTGAGATCCGGTGTAAACCCCCTGTAGGTTGCCCCGTCAATTGCGATCTGGGCCGTGTTTTCAAGCTTCAGCCACTGGCCGGTAAACTGCTTTACAAAACGCCATCCACGTTCATCCCGAAGCATGCGATCAACCTGGGCATGAAGCACAGCAGGCCTGGATAACTCGCCTGCCGCCGCCAGTTTGAATAACTCCGCATCCGGCATGGTACTCCACAAAAAATACGACAGCCGGGATGCCAGTTCCCAGTCTGTCAGGCCCCGTTTCTTGTTCCGGGCCGGTTCCAGGAGATAGAGAAAGGCCGGACTGATGAGCGCCATCGCCAGCGTTTCCCTGGCCGCTTCTTCCACGCTGGGGAAGTCCGGACGGATGGTTTGATAGAAACTGAGCAGCCGCTGGATTTCCGCATCGGTCCCGGGTCGGCGATATGCCCTGGCGAGAAAACGTACCAGTACCTGGCGGATGTATTCCTCCTCATCGGTCGTCTGAAGTTCCGATTCAAAGAGTATCGCGCGATGGTGCGCCGGCGGCCATTGATCATAGACCGGCCCCTTGAATTCCACCGATTCAATATGAATGACCGGGTACCCGTCCTCCGCCGGGAAACCTTTCTTCTTTTTCCCGTCTCGCTGAAGTTCAACTTCCTTGGGCTTTCCGGCGCCGTCATCGTACTGATTCAACACGCGAACCACTAAACCGGGGAATTTCCCCTGGCCTCTTACCGGTAGTGGATGATTCTCCACTCGCCCGCTGAACTCGTAACGGGTCGAGGCCTCGGTTGTCAGTTCGATCGTCCTGGTGACTTTCCAGATCTGCTCGGTATCCGGCTGATAACCGACAGAAACTTCCATTAACGGAGCCCCCCTGTTTTCCGGGATCTCCGCACGCGCTGTCACATGAACCAGGTAGTCCCCTTCTTCCGGGTACTTGTCGACCATCTTGCCATAGAAGCCCTGCCAGCGGCCCAGGGTATTGGAGACCTCGTAGTTAAACCATTTGTCCCCCACGTTACTTTTCTCAAATTTATGTTCGAACACCTCCGGGGCGGCGCCCGTGACGATCACCCGGTCCAGAGCACGGCGGGCCGCCTTGAGGTAGTACTCCAGCTGGATAGCGGCCATTTGCAGTGACTGGCCGTTGTTACGAAAACCATCCGGTGAAAGGGGGTCCGGTGGCAGATCCCGGGCGTAATCCATCTCCACATCCAACAGGTCACGCATCGTGTTCTGGTATTCGAGGCGATTGAGTCGTCGCAGGACCACCCGGTCGGCAGAATGGTTCAGCTTCGCCTTCCCGTGATCCATCTCACTATCGATCCAGCGGGTCAGAATGGCATGTTCTTTCTCCGTCAGCTGGTCGGCATCCTCCGGGGGCATGGCCCCCTCGTGGAGCATCTGCGCCGCTTTTTGCCAGGTTGCCAGGGTTTCCTCGTCGGCGAGAGAGGCCCTGGAAAGGTTGTCCAGCCGGAGATTGCCCTCCTGGACTTCTGATCCATGGCAGGAAAAACACCTGGCCTGCAGGATGGGAAGAATCGTGGCGCGGTAGTGCCTGCTGGATGGCGGCCTGGTTGCCCGAACGAGCAGGGGGCTGCAGAGGAGCGACAGCAGAAGCGCCCAGGCTGTTGTGGATATCCGTGTTTTCATGGGAACCATTCTAGCTTGTCCTGGGGACGATTTTCCGTGTGAGTGAACAAGATTCGAACACCATGGCTCCCTCGTTCACCCACGCATCTGCCGTTCCATCAGGGCCAGGAAGACCATCATCCCCTCCTCGAGGAAACTCTCCAGCAGGTGCGCCTCCGGCGCCACGCGCTTGTAGCGGCGATAGTAAAGAAACATGCCCGGCCGACCCTCGCAGCAGAGGTCCGGGCGGTCGGCAAAAAAGTCCAGCAGCTCCCTGTCCATCAGGGCCCGCACCGCCACCTCGTCTTCCCCCTTGAGCAGGAACTTGGACGAGAAATCCTCGTGTTCATCGAAATCCACGTCCTGCATGCCAAAAGCTCCGCCAACCTTGTCCCAGAACCCCTCGGGACGCATGTTGAATGCCGGCAGTTGCCCCAGCTCGGCCGCCTCCATGGCAATCACCGTCTGGCGACGGGTCTTCTGATGCTTGCCGTGGCCGGTGATGTAGCGAAAATCAAACAGCGCCAGCTGGCCCTGGCTGGTATCCCCCACCACCAGGTTCTTCAGCTCCTGCCTGCGTCCCACATTCATCAGCGGAAAACCGCCCAGCCGCGCCAGTAGCTGCGGATCTCCAAGGGGCTGAAACTCCAGGCCCATCTCCGCCACGG
>CAYYZW010000232.1:0-4829 GCA_964476375.1 uncultured Pirellulaceae bacterium | reverse complement strand
AAGACCGGAATCAAAGAAAGGTTATTGAGTAATGTCAAGGATCCGACGTACTTTTCTTCAGCTTTCAGCAGCCTCCCTGGCCGCCACGAGTTTTTCCAATACAGCCCGTGCGGATGCATCCGGCAAGCTCTCGGTGGGACTGATCGGGTGTGGGGGCCGTGGCATGCATCTGCAGGCGATCTTTAATGAAGTCGAGAATGTCGAGGTGACATATGTCTGTGATGCCGACCAGGAACGGCTTGCCTCGGCCGCTCGTCAGGTGAGTGCTGGAGGCGCCAGGCCGGTCAAGGACATGCGAGAGATCCTGGGGGATAAGAACGTGGATGCGGTGATTGTCGCCACCCCGGACCACTGGCACTCCCCCGCGGCCATCCTGGCATGCCAGGCGGGGAAACATGTCTACGTCGAAAAACCCTGTTCCCATAATCTTCGCGAGGGACGGATGCTGGTGGAGGCTGCCCGGGAGAACAAGTGCGTGGTGCAACATGGCACCCAGGTGCGAAGTACCTCGACCATGATCGAGGCAATCGAGATGCTCCGGGATGGAGTGATCGGCACGGTCATGGTTTCCAAGGCCTGGAATATCCAGCGACGGGGAAATATCGGCCACCAGTCCCCGAAGGATCCACCCCAGGGCCTGGACTATGACCTCTGGGTTGGGCCGGCCACGATGCTTCCTTACCAGCAGAACCGGGTCCAGGGTGGCTGGCACTGGTGGTACCACTTTGGTACGGGGGACATGGGGAACGACGGGGTACACGATATTGACTATGCCCGCTGGGGCCTGGGCGTGACCACGCATCCATCGCGTGTGGCCGCCATGGGAGGCAAGTTCTTTTTTGACGATGATCAGCAATTTCCCGATACCCAGCAGGTTGCATTCGAATACCCGGGAGATGGGGAAGTGGGACAGAAACGCATGCTGATCTATGAACAGCGACTCTGGTCGACCAACTACCCCTACAATGTGGATAGTGGAGTGGAATTCTATGGGACCGAAGGACAGATGTTCCTTAGCCGGAGAGGCAAGGTGCAGATTCTCGGGGACCGCAACAAGAAGATTGCCGAGGACCTGCCCCGCGTGGAACAGGATGCCCCGGCCCATGTGCGGGACTTTGTCGATGCCATCCGGCAGGGGCGTGAATGCCATGCGGAAATCGGCATTGGGCACCTCACCTCGTCACTCTGCCACCTGGGAAATGTTGCCACCCGGCTGGGCCGTGGATTCAGGCTGGATCCTGCCAGTGAACAGGTCCTGGGTGACGAGGAAGCGAACAGGCTGATGGGACGCAGTTACCGGGAGCACTGGGGGACGCCCAGGAGTCGCTCGTGAATGATGCCGGCACACGATTTTTCCTGCCGGGGCTTGCCAGTGGACTGCTGCTCGTGGTTGCTCCGGTGACTGCCGCTCCTCCTGCCGCTCTCGGCTTTCCAGTTGACCTGCAGCAGGTGCAGCGGAGCCAGCAGGCCTGGGCGGATGAAGTCCGGAGTCCCGTCGAGATCATCAACTCCGTGGGAATGCGGCTGCGACTTGTCCCCCCCGGCACTTTTCGGATGGGCTCGCCGCCGGACGAACCGGGCAGGAGCCCGGACGAGTGGCGGCGCCACGTCCACATCCGACGTCCCTTCTTTATTGGCTGCTGCGAGGTGACCCAGCAGCAGTATGCCCAGGTGACAGGAAGCACCCCGAGCCTGTTTCGCCCGGGAGGCGCGTGGGCGGATCGTGTCGCCGGAATAGATACCTCCGAGTTTCCGGTTGATTCGGTCAACTGGTTTGATGCGGTTGCCTTCTGTCGCCTGCTTTCCAGGCAGGAACAGGCAGAATATCCGGGGCGGCGATACCGGTTGCCGACGGAAGCGGAATGGGAGTACTGTTGCCGGGCGGGCAGTGCCACCCTGTTCCCTGCCGGTAAAGACCAGGATGGAATCAGGCAGTACGCCAATTTCCGTCACCGGGAAGCTCCCGGTCGGCCACGGCCGGTGGCCTCGCTGGCAGCCAACCCGCTTGGACTTCACGACCTGTGCGGTAATCTCTGGGAATGGTGCCATGACTGGTATGGAGACCGCGAGCCACACCGGAAAAGGTATGTCGACCCGCGAGGGCCATGGAGGGGGACGACGCGCGTGATCCGTGGGGGAGGGTATGGAAGTGGGCCCGCCCGCCTGCGTAGTGCCGAACGGACCGCGGATCCACCCCCGGTGGGAGACCCGGACACCGGCTTCCGGGTGATCCTGGAGATATCCCGCCCGGGGTGAACTGGTGATCGTGGTCGTGGTCGAGTCGATGGATTCCCCATGCCGGCTGGGGTAAAACAGGGAATCAGTCCAGGTCCATTGGGTCGGCAGAAGATGCCGACTTCCGATGAAACAGAGCAGGTAAACAGGAGATCTCCAGCGATGAAATCGAGACTGCCACTTTTGCTTTTGTTGCTGGGTATGGTCTCCGCCGATCAGGTGAAAGCTGCCGGCCCGCCGAACATTCTCTTTATCTACACCGATGATCACTCGCATCGCACGGTCAGTTGTTACGACGAGTCCTACCCCTGGGTGCGGACACCGCATATCGACCAGCTGGCGTCCACCGGCGTGCGATTTAGCGATGCCTATATCGGCACCTGGTGTATGCCCTCCCGGGCCGCCATGCTTACCGGTCACCACCCCTACGGCGTGCAGTCGATGCGGATGGTCGGCCAGTATCCCGGGAGTGAATATGATCCGCAGGCCTGCCCCTTCTGGCCGGCGGTCTTCCGTGAACATGGATACGTCACCGCTCAGATTGGCAAGTGGCACACGGGGACAGATACCGGTGCGGGTCGTGACTGGGATTACCAGGTGGTCTGGAACCGGCCACGGTATCCCGAGAACGCCGGACACTATTACTACGACGAGCTGATTGAAACGAACGGGGGAGAGCCAGAGCTGGTGGAGGGCTATTCCACTGATAACTACACCGACTGGGCGGCGGATTTTATTCGTGGCCAGCACAGGGACACATCCAGGCCCTGGTACCTGTGGGTCTGCTTCGGCGCCGTCCACGGCCCTTTCACTCCTGCCGAGAGACACCTCGATTCCTATGCCGATATCGAGGTACCGGCTCCGGCGGATATTTATCCTCCGAGACCCGGCAAGCCGGACTACATGCAGAAGGTCGAGTACTGGAAGAAAGATGACCAGGGACAGCCCCAGCTGACTGGCGGTTTCCAGGCCCTGACCGTGAACACCCAGGGAATTCATGGTAACACGCTTGCGGACTGGGTTCGCCAGTATCACCAGGGTGTGCTGGCGCTGGATGAATCGGTGGGCAGGCTGATGAAAGTGCTCGAGGAGACCGGCCAGCGGGAAAACACGCTTGTTGTCTTCACGTCGGACCAGGGTTTCGCCTGGGGACAGCATGGGTTTCGCATGAAGCTGGCACCCTATGATGCAAACCTGCGCAGCCCGCTGATCGTCAGCATGCCCGGGACCCTGCCGGCTGGGAAGACGGTCGATGCGCCGGTCGGAGGGGTTGACCTGGTACCGACCTTTTTTCGATTCGCCGGGATTCGCCTTCCCTGGAAGATGCATGGCCATGACCTCACACCGCTGCTCACGCGTCCGGAAAGCAGCTGGCGACACCCGGTGCTGTTGACACTTACCGGTCGACGTTATGGCGCGGATACCAACCAGGTTCCTTCCGATCCGGCCGAGAGGGATATCAACGGTATCCCCTGGTGGGTCTTCCTGCGAAAGGGGAAATACAAGTACATACGCACACTGGTAGAGGGAGAGATCGAGGAACTTTATGACCTTCAGATGGATCCGGAAGAACTTACCAACCTCGCCCTGGAGCCGCAGTATGCGGCCATCCTGACACGTTTTCGCAAGGCACTGGTACGAGAACTACGGCGCACCGGGGCCGGAATGGCGGACCAGCTTCCCACCGTCGCCAAGGATATTCACGAACGCCCGTGAATGTCGGCAATGCGGCAGGCCAGCAGAGAGAAACAATTCAGGTGTTCTATGGACGTGGAAGAGAGAGGCCGTTATGAAGAATATGACGACCTGGAGGCTGCGGATTCTTTCGATGTCATGCAGCTCACGGCGCACGATTGGCCCAGGATCAAGCACGTTCGGGCGGGTATTCTGCTGCTCCTGATCGACAAGGTCGTGCATGCTTCGATCGGGATCCTCTGCCTGGTGTTGTTGCTTGCCTTTCATTCGATGTTTTTTGAGGAGGTTGGCAACAACAATGAACAGACGGCGATGGGGCTGCTTGTTGGCGTGGGGATGGCTTTCCTCTGTTTTGCAGGATGCCCGCTCTTCCTTTCCGGGTGCCTGGCCATCGTGGGCAATGCCCTCTGTACCGATGTCCCCCCGGTGACAGGGGCGCGGCGGCCAATGATTGTCGCCATCGTCTGTTACGCGTTATTCAGTTTTGCCGGGAAATTTGCCGGGCAGATTCATCCTGCCATGGATTTTGACATGCCCCTGGCAAGCCTGCTGGTCTTGATCATGATCCCGCTCTGGCTGGCAGCCTACACGGCTTTTACCATTTTCCTCGTCCGGCTGGCCAGGTTTTTCAAGGCGGAGCATCTGCCCAGGCGGATTAAGATGGTGACATGCGTCCAGGCGGTCTCCCTGGGGATATTGTTCGTCAGCGTGGGGGCTGATGGATTGCGCAAGATTAATGCAGAAACCCTCTACTCGTTGTTGATTGGAGCATCCATTTCTTACCTGACGTGGACGCTGCTGTCTGTCTGGGTCTACAGCGGTTACTACAAGAGGCTGGGCAATCTTCCGTTTCCAACCAGGTAACGGGCATCAGTGGCCCCTGGCTGGCGGCCTGGAAG
>CAYYZW010000231.1:0-5947 GCA_964476375.1 uncultured Pirellulaceae bacterium | reverse complement strand
ACCGATGCGCTATCCAGTTGCGCCACGGGAGCATTTTCCCGGCCTCCCGGCCAGTTATGTCCTAGCCTAATGTTTTCCTTTCTGCTGGCAAGTGGAGGCCTGTTCCGCAAACAGGCGTTCCCGTGTGAGAAGTTGCCTTTTCCGCTCCAGTCCCCCCGGCGCCGAGTAGCCGACCAGTTTCCCTGAGGCTCCCACGACCCGATGACAGGGAATGATCAGCGGGTGCCTATTGCACCGCATCACGTTCCCCACGGCCCGTGCCGCACCGGGATGGCCGCTCGAAACGGCAAGTTCCGCATACGTCCTCACTTCCCCGCAGGGGATCCGGCGGCAGGCCTGTAAAACCGACTGTTGAAACGGAGTGCAGTCTCGAATATCCACGCTCACGTCATCCAGTTCCGCCAGGTTCCCGGAGAGGTACCGCCTCAGACTCTTCTCGAGGACGGCCGCCTCCGTAACGGCGCATTGACCTGACGTTCCACCAAGCCTCTGCAACGCATCCGCCTTGCGACGGTGCCCAAAAGTGAAAGCAAAAAGCTGGTCCTCCCGCCAGGCGCTTGCCATCCATCCCCAGCTTGTTCGAAACGCATGCCAGTCATCTGCACTCGCCATCAACGATCGCCCCCCGCTTTGACACTTCTCTGGCTCAATCATAAACTAGCTCTTACCGGGTCAGGGTGCCCGCCTTCCATTTCCGGAAATTCGCGTTCTTCTCGAACCACCATGGAGAACACCAGGGATGCCACAACTGGAAAACCTCAGTGATGACCACTTCATCAATCTCACTCTGAATACGCAGATGGCCCTCCCGGAAAGCCGCGACACCCTGCTTCATTTTTTTGACCAGGTCAAAAAACATTTTCCCGGCATGACGAATTTTTACGGTCGTGATTCCTCGGATTTCGTCCTGGAGGAAGACAAGGAGTTACCCAGTTACCGCTGGGTCAGCACGGAAAGACGCCGCGTTTTCTCCGGCCATGTGAACCCGGAATCTCCCCAGGAAGCAATCCGCCTGCACCACCTGATCCTCGAATTGATCCCTTACTCCCTGTCGGTGAGTGAGCTGGATTGCGAATCGATGAACCTGACCTATGGTTTTGACTTTAATTTCCGAGGGAACCATAACCAGCTGTTGATCGATGCGCTGGGGTTTCACCCGGCCTTCGAAACCCTCGGACATTTGCCGGACATCGTCCTTCTCCGCAACGAGCCTTCGATGGAATTCACGTTCGGCGAGGAATGCAAGATCCAGTGCCGGTTGAGTCTGGAGACCCGGACTAACGCATACCACGTCCGAACAGGCAATTACCCGGATGATCAACTTAGCGTCTACCTGACGGCCCGCCACACCGGAAGCGTGGGCGAGGGCGATACCTTTCACACGCTCCTGAAACGTCTGGACGAGTCCTGCACCCGCCTGGTCCAGGAACATCTGGTGGAGCATGTCCTGCAACCGCTTCAGCAGGCCATTGCGATTCGCTGATCCATCGCCCGCCGGCACACCTATTTTTTTCGTCGACGCCGGCCCTTCGGTTTGTTGTCTTTTCGGTCCGCCGCAATATTGGCGTCCACGATGACCCCAACGACTTCGGTCCAGGTGGTGATTTTCCTTGACCCTTTCCGTTGTTCGCTTCCGTCCTCCTCGGAGGAGACGACCTTGTCGTCCGCCTTCTTCTCGCCGCCTTCCGTCCCCTTTCCTCGTCGCCGCCGTCCCCGGCGCCGTTTTCTTCCTCCGGATTCCGATTTTGTGTCCTTCGATTCCTCGGAAGCCACGTCCTCTTTCGGAGTCTCCTCGTCCTCGTCTTCCTTGCGGTCTGAGGGGCGACGCCCTCGCCGCGACCGCCGGCGCCGTCCGCGCCGGCGCGGGCTGGCGCCTTCATTGTCCGCGCCCTCTCCGTCCGTTTCTTCCGACCCTTCCGCCTCTTCCTCCCTGTCTTTGTCCTCCTCCTCTTCCACGTCCTCGTCGTCCGATGAGAACAGGCGATCCAGCTCTGCTACCGCTTCATCGATCGCCGACAGTGGCTCCTCATCGAGCCCATTATTTCCATCTGTCGTCCGGTCCGGATCTCCCTCGCCTGCCACCGCCCCCGCGTCGTTATCTTCCGCCAGTTCATCGTCCCCATCCGCCAGTTCATCGTCCCCATCGGACCACTCAGCCCCCTCGTTTGTGTCTTCCGCATCGGCCAATCCGTCATCCGTTTCCTCGCTCTCCGGCACCTCCTCGTCCATTAATTCGTCACCGATCGCTGGCTCTTCTTCCCTCGCATCGACCTCATCATCCTCATCGTCCTCTACCACGACTCCAAGTTCATCGGCCAGGGACGCCCAGTCGCTCGCTTCGTCGGCGTCATCCTCATTCTCGGCATCGTCCGCAACCAGGATGTCCTGATCCCAGTCCTCCTCCGTGTCGCCCTCCTCCTTCTCGCTCTCTTCTTCTGCATCGTCATCTTCAATGTCGTCCCCGAGTTCCTCCTCGGCTGCCACGCCGTCCGATTCCTCCTCCCCATCGTCTTCCTCGGCTAAGAGGTCGGTGTCGACTTGTTCCGCCTCTTCCCGGGCGGCATCCACGGGCGTTTCGTCGGCAGACGGCCCGCTCAGCTCATCGGAGACCGCTTCCTCATCATCCGCCTCCAGCTGATCCGACGCACCTTCGGCACCCAGGAAATCGGCTAGTTCATCCCAGTTTTGATCGCCATCACCGGTATTTTGTTCGTCGCTCATCAGGGGGGACCTAAGAGGTTACAGGAGCTAACAGAGGTAGTCGGAAAACAGGATTTTACCCCTCCCTGCCGGGGCTGTGAAGCGGCAGAGACTTTTCGGCGCATAACAAAGCCGCCGGGATGACAGGCATTCCCGGCGGCTTTTTGTTCCCCCCGATCCCACACATGCGTTCGGCGATGTCTTTCCCGCCTATCGGGGTGACAGGAACATCGTTCCATTGTCTGCCACATTAAAGAGCGGACGGTTGTAATCAAGCGTGTAGGGGGTGTTGCAGCCGGGGAAGAAAACCAGCCCGATTGCCACATTCCATCCTTCCTCGACGTGCCCGGTCGTCATGCTGCTTTCTTCGGGGATCAGGTAAGTGAAGTTCGCTTCCAGGGCCCAGCGGCCATTCACCGGTAACCGAATATCCCCGCCAATAAGACCGTCCTGGTCGCCTGTAAAGCCGCCGAAAATACGTGACTCCCCACCCGCTTCAAGTTGCGTGCGGTAATAGAATGCGTAGAGATCTGTCAGATCCCATGTTTCGACCTGGCCGACGGGGTTGGATTTCCCCAGTTTGGAGGTCGACGTCGAACCGTCGGACGCCCGCGCGAACCAGAACCCAAGTTCGTGGCCATCCGGGTATTTCCAACTGACTTCACCCCGGATCTGGATGACGTCCAGATCATAATACCAGTCATCGTGCAGGTAATCCGCCACGACACCTCCCTGGATACCCCAGTCCGCTCGCCGGAAGACGCCCGCGGTAATAAACGATTGTTTCCGATCGATATCGGTAAATTCCGTTCCGGAAAAACTGCTCTGTATCGCCCGGTAACCAATTTGCCCACTCAATTTCGGCCGCGCGGCGAATGCCGACCCCCAGTTAAACCCCTCACTAAAACCAAAACTTGCATGTCCTCCACGATTCGCTGGACTCGTGAACCCGGCCACTCCGGCAAAAAACTGGTATTTTTCCCAGTGCATCTCCGGGCAGGGAATCAGGCACCCATCGGCACAGATTCCGAGTTTCATGCCATCACACCAGCCGCAGTCGCCCTGGACGATTGTGCCGCCGGAAAGGACCGACGGCTGCCCGACCGTGTCGGGAGGACCGTTCTCACTGGACGGCTCCGGCAGTACCTCGACCTCCCCCTGTGCTGTTTCGGACTGTTGAAGCACGGACTGGGATACCACCGGTGCCGCATAACCCGCTGGGCGTAATACCGATAGCGACGTGGCCTCACCGGGATACCCCGCCTGCTGGACCTCTTCCAGGTTTACGAGTTTTCCGCGGATGACTGCCGGTTCGCTGTAACCGGTTCCGGGGTCGACCATGATGGTCCCAGCCGAAGGGCTGGTCCCTCTTAGCGGGTTACTCGGCGGGGCCGCTGTCATGCTGCCGACGGGCAGAGCCAGCATCAATGAAATAACGAATCCTGTCCAGCAGATGCATCGCATCGTTATGTTCCTTCGGGGTGTGGGGGGGGACAATGACGTAGACACTCACTTCACCGTCAAACACCCTATCGATCACCACTCTGCCCCAACTTTCGTTAAACTTGAATTAATCGGAACAACCGCCCGCAGATTACCCAGTCTGCGAAAATGCTAGCACTGCACCGCCGTCAGGGTGCCGGAAAGCTCTTTCCACTATGAAAAACTCCCCACCCTTTGCAACGCACACCCCGGGTCGCCGCAGGTGGCTTCAGAGTGCCTCTGCAGCCACTTTTTCGGCGTTCTGGGGGTTTTCTGCCAGCAAGGGACACGAGCGTTCTAGCAGCCCCTCTGCCTCCGCGCTGGGTGGCGATATTGACGCACACAGCCATATCTGGACGCGGGACTTTTCCCGGGACCCGTTATCCGGGGGGGCCCAACTGGAAGACCTGGACCCCGCCAGCTTCACCACGGAAGAATTGCTCGCGATTCTCTCCCCCCATCGCGTTTCCCGGGCTGTCTTGATTCAACATCACAAGTTTTATGGGTTTGATAACCGGTATATGACCGATGCCTACGCGCGGCACCCCGATCATTTTCGCGTGGTCGGAATGGTGGATGACCTGGCCACCTCGCCGGACCTGGCGATGCGACACCTCCTGAAACAGGGCGTCACAGGCTTTCGTATTACGAGCTGGATAAGGGGACGGCATTGGCTCCGTGGGAGCGGCATGGAATCAATGTGGCGCTGCGCCGCCGACACGGGCCAGTCCATCTGCTGCCTGATGGATCCACCCTACCTTGGCTCGCTGGATAGCATGTGCCGGCGCCACCCGGATACGAAAGTCGTTGTCGACCACTTTGCCCGCATCGGCGTCGATGGCGTCATCCGCCAACGCGATATCACGCGACTTTGTCGCCTGGCGCGGCATCGCAACACGCACGTGAAGCTATCTGCCTTTTATGCCCTGGGGAAAAAAAAGGCGCCCTACATGGATCTCGTGCCCATGATTCGCCAGCTGCTCGATGCCTTCGGTCCCCACCGGCTCATGTGGGCAAGCGACAGCCCCTACCAGCTGCTGGATGGCCATACATACGCGTCCTCCCACGAGCTCGTCCGTGATCACCTCGATTTCCTTTCTGCCGGGGATCGTCGGCTCCTGCTCCGTGACACCGCAGACCGCGTCTATTGGATCTGACCCCTTTTCCCGGCCTCCCCTGCCCCATGGTGCCCATGACAACGCCACCCAATATCATCTTCATCATCACGGACCAGCAGCGTTACGATACGATTGCAGCGCTTGGTTTCGATTACATGGATACCCCGCACCTGGACCGCCTCATTCATGAAGGGGTGACATGGGAACAGTGCCACGTCACGGCCGCATCCTGCGCCCCCGCCCGGGCAAGCCTGTTCAAGGGTTACTTCCCCCACACGACAGGCATCCTCAAAAATGCTGACCGGTGGCGCCATAGCTGGATTGAACTGCTCAACGCATCCGGGTACCACTGCACGAACATCGGAAAAATGCACACCTGGCCCTTCCAGACACCGCTTGGCTTCGACGAACGCTACGTCGTTGAAAACAAGGACCGCTACCTTGAAGGACGTTATTTCTTTGATGAATGGGACAAGGCACTCCGTTTCCGCGGGCTCATCAAGCAACAACGCGAACTCTACCGAGCCCTGCCGGACTACGCGGATCGACTCGGCGCCTTTGAGTGGGAATTACCCGAGGACGCCCACCCGGACATGTTTGTTGGAGACATGGCCACCTGGTGGATAAAGAACCACCCCCCCACACAA
>CAYYZW010000230.1:0-23684 GCA_964476375.1 uncultured Pirellulaceae bacterium | reverse complement strand
CCACTGGCTTGTCGTCTGCCGGGATCTGGAAAATGGCAAGGTGCTCTGGGAGAAGCAGGTTCAGGAGGGACGGCCTTCCAATGCGGTGCACCTGAAAAACACGCTGGCCTCGGAAACCCCGGTCAGTGATGGGACGTACCTATACACCTATTTCGGGAACCACGGCCTGTACTGTTTTGACCTGGAAGGGAAACAGGTCTGGTCCAAGCCGATGAAAGCCCACAAGATTCGCTACGAGTGGGGCACCGCAGCATCACCGGTGCTTCATGGAGACCGGCTCTATGTCATCGATGACAACGAGGAAGAGTCCACCCTGACCTCCTACGCCAAGAAGACCGGTGAGCAGAAGTGGCAGGTGAAGCGAGAGGAGAAAAGTAACTGGGCGACACCCTTTGTCTGGGAAAATGATGTCCGTACCGAGATCGTGACACCGGGAACCGGCATGACGCGGGCCTATGACCTGGAAGGCAAAGAACTCTACCGGTTCCGTGGGGCCAGTACGATTACCATCGCGACGCCCTACACCGCGCACGGGCTGCTGTACATCAGTTCCGGGTACGTGCTGGATGGAAAGCGGCCGATCTTTGCTGTCCGTCCTGGATCCGAGGGAGATATCTCTCTGGAAGGGAAACAGACAAGCAATAACTACATCCAGTGGTGCCAGCCGCTGGCCGCTCCTTATAATCCCACCACGCTGGTCTACAAGGACCTGCTTTACGTGCTTTATGACCGCGGTTTCTTCGCATGCTACGACGCCAAGACAGGAGCGGAGGTCTATGGCAAGCAGCGTCTTCCCATGGGCCGTGCCTTCACCAGTTCCCCCTGGGCTTCCGGCGGCAAGATCTACTGCCTTAACGAGGATGGAGTGACCTTCGTGATCAAGGCGGGGCGGACATTTGAACTGCTGGGAACGAACGCGCTTGCCGAGGTGGACATGTGCATGGCCACTCCGGCGATCGCTGGCAACAGGCTGGTGATTCGCACGGCCGCCCATGTCTACTGCATCCGCATGCAGAAGTGAATCCTCCGGGCCGGAAAAGAAAAAGTGAGGGTGCAGGGACTTGAACCCTGGACCTACGGATTAAAAGTCCGTTGCTCTACCAACTGAGCTACACCCTCATGAACAAGGCCCTAGTTGAATCCGAAGGAGGAAACCTGTCAATCAGTTGTCGGCAGGAAGTCTCACCAGCCCGTCTCACATCACGCGATCCTGGGCCCAGCAATATCGCCTGCCAGTTTTGAATTCCTTGTACTCGTCCGTTGTTTCCATGTGGATGCGATCCCGCTTGTATGCCGTGTTTACCGCGTCCAGCAGGGTGGTGATCTCCTCATCCGGGTAACCGATACCGCTGATTTCAAAGCAGTCTCCATTGATATCCAGGACCCAGAAACGGTCTTTCCAGAGGCGTACTTTTCTTAGCATTCGTAATTCGCTACGGGTTCGCTTGAGAAATTCCAGCGCCTCGGCAATCATCCCCGGGCTGTAGGGGAAAGTAGCAAGTGGTTTCTGCATGGTCAGGATTTCCGATAAAGGGTTGTGATTTGCAGGGCCGCTGGAGTGACGTGTCACCCATCTCCCTGTTCCAGCAGCGTACGAAAATCGGATTCACTCAGGACTGTCACTCCCAGCTTCTCCGCCTTGGCAAGCTTGCTGCCGGCCTTCTCACCAGCCACCAGGAAACTGGTCCTGGCAGAAACAGATCCCGAGGTCTTGCCGGCATGCTGTTCGATCAACTGGTGGATCTCGCTGCGACTGTACTTCTGCAGGGTTCCGGTCACCACGAATGTCTTTCCGGCGAACAGATCTGACTGGTTATCGTCGCTCCGGGGGGTTGTCATGTCGACTCCCGCCGAGAGCAGGTCGGCAATGGTCCGTTGTCCCTGTTCACTATGAAGATAACGGTAGACGCTCTCGGCAATAATCGGCCCGATTTCATCGGTCTCGCTGAGCTCCTCGACCGTCGCCTGCTGGAGCTGTTGGATGGTGGGATATTGTTCTGCCATGATCACGGCCACCCGTGCTCCCACGTGCCGGATCGCGAGGGCATTGAGCAGGCGAGGCAGGCCCCGGGACCGGCTCTGCTCGATGCCT
This sequence comes from uncultured Pirellulaceae bacterium, assembly GCA_964476375.1. GTDB lineage: Bacteria > Planctomycetota > Planctomycetia > Pirellulales > Pirellulaceae > SAT2750. The sequence goes on along the minus strand of CAYYZW010000230.1, from coordinate 21,592 downwards.
TCCAGCAGTGCTTCGGAAGAACGGTCCCCCATTCGTTCCAGTTCCACCAGCTGTTCTTTTTCAAGGTGATAGAGATCCGCGTAATCACTCACCAGGCCTGCGCTGACCAGCTGGTGCACCAGCTTGTCTCCCAGCCCTTCGATCTCCATCGCATTGCGGCTTGCGAAGAACTGGACCCGCTCCTTCAGCTGCGCCGGGCACCGGTAATTGGGGCAACGGATGTAAACTCCCCCCTCGTCCTTGACGAGCGTGGTATTGCACGCGGGGCAATGTGTTGGAAACGAGAATTCGGACAGGTCATTCTGGCGTTCATGCTTTTCCACCCGCACGATACGCGGGATGATCTTGCCTGCTTTTTCCACCACGACCACGTCCCCGACCCGGACGTCCTTGCGGGTGATTTCATCGGCGTTGTGCAGGCTCGCACGGCTGACCGTTGTCCCGGCCAGTTCTACCGGTTCGAGCAGGGCAACAGGGGTGATGGCTCCGGTCTTCCCGATCTGGACCTGGATGTCGGTAAGACGAGTTATTGCCTCGTAACGCTCCCACTTGTATGCCACGACCCAGCGAGGGCTCTTGGTGGTTTTCCCCAGTTGCTCACGGTCATCAAAGCGGTCGGCCTTCAGGACCAGCCCGTCGACTTCAAAATCAAGCTGCTCGATCTTCTCGGTCATCCGCTGGCAGTGCTCCACCGCCTTTTGAAAGGACGTGAAACGGTCCACGTGGGGGGTAGCAGGCAGGCCATAATCACGGAGTTCCGCAAGGAAGTCCATGTGATTGTCGCTACGGATTCCCTCGCAGTACCCGGTGCCATGGCAGAACATCCGTAACCCCCGCTCTGCACAGATGCGAGGGTCGAGCAGCCGAATACAGCCGGCGGCGGCGTTCCGTGCGTTCTTGTAGGGGGCCTCGTCCTTCTTTTTTTGTCGCTCGTTGAGTTGGGCCAGGTCCGTATTGGTCATGTAGACCTCCCCTCGCACTTCCAGCAGGGGAGGAGGGGAATCGGTGTCGAGTCGCAGCGGAATGTCGCTGATGGTACGTATGTTGTGCGTGATATCATCCCCGGTCACGCCATTGCCACGTGTGACCCCACAGACGAGCAGCCCGTCCTCGTAGATGACCGAGGCGGCCACGCCATCGATCTTGAGCTCCACCACCCAGGGGATCTCTTCATCGTCCACCAGGTTAGCTACCCGGCTGGCATACTTTTCCAGCTCCTGGAGATTGTACGTGTTGTCGATCGAGAGCATGGGAAGCCGGTGATCGACCGGACTGAGATGCTCTACCGGCTGGTCTCCGATTCGCTGGGTCGGGCTATCCGGCGTGATCAGGTCCGGGTGTTCCGACTCGATCTGCGTGAGCTGCGCGAGAAGCTTGTCGTACTCCAGGTCACTTATTTCTGCCGCGGCTTCAAGGTAGTACTTTCGATCGTGAAAGCGGATCTGCTCTCGAAGCGTTCCTAGTTGCTGGTGAATGTCCTGCACCATATCGTTACGATTTTCCCTCTTCTGTGCGGTTGTCCAGTTCCATGGCCGCTGCCCGTCGTTCCCGGATCGTGTCGGTGGTTATGGCCAGCACCGTTGCCAGGGCCAGCAGCCCAAGTTCCCAGAGCATCAGGCGAAAACCATGTTGATCCAAAAACAGCATCATCGGATGCTGTTCCGAGAGGACAGGCGTGGTGACGGTCGTGGGGATATCTCCCTCGCGAATAGCAACCAGCATCATCACTCCATAGGCACAGGCAGTGACGGCAAAGAGAGCACCGAGAATAACCAGGGCCACGTAAAACGGGTTGACGGGTTTCTTTTCCTTAGCCGACATGGAATCCATCGATCCTCATCATCTCACCGCTCGTGATATCTCCAGTATAACAGCGCAGCCTGGCTGCGGAGGAAGATCCGCCACCGGGCCTCGTGTCATCTACTGGAAATGCCCCTGCCAGGCTCGTATCATGAAGGATTCGAGAGGGACGGGAAGAGGGTACCAGGGGAGAAGTCGAGCTTGTCTTCGTCAAATGGCCATTCCCAGATCCAGCTCCGTGGCGTATCGGTTCACAACCTGGCAAACATCGACCTGGATCTGCCCCACCAGCAGTTGATTGCGATCTGTGGTGTCAGCGGGAGCGGAAAGACGAGCCTGGCACTCGACACGCTTTATGCAGAAGGCCAGCGTCGCTATATCGAGAGTTTCTCCATCTACACCCGGCAGTTTCTTGACCGGCTGGAAAAGCCGACTGCAGATCGCATCGAAGGGATTCCCGCAGCGGTTGCCGTGGCCCGCAAGAATCCGAGCCGCAGCAGCCGTTCCACGATTGGAACCTCGACCGAGACCGCTGATTACCTGCGACTCCTGTTCGCCAAGATTGGATCTGTTGAGTGCCTGTCCTGTGGACACCCAGTCCGCCGCGATACCGATGATTCGGTTGCCGAAGAACTGGAGCAGCTTGAGGAGGGAACCCGGTACATGATCGGGTTCGAGATGACTGGTACCGCGGAGACACTTTCCCAGCTTCCCGAGGCAGGATTTGTCCGGGTGATCCACGATGGCCGTTTATGGAACCTGGCAGATGAAACGGGTGAGTCACTTGCAAAGCAGATTCCGGACAGCGAGGAGGAACCGGTCATCGCAATCGTGGTTGTCGACAGGCTGGTCGCCGGCCAGGCGAGCAGTGAGCGGCTTCGTGACTCCCTGGAGATTATTTTCGACCGACCGCAGGCGGGCTGTGTCGTGCTTGTCGATCAAAAAGAACACGATGAATCGACCATCATGGTGGACGGGCGCCCCTGGAAGCGGCAGCACTTCAGCGCATCGCTTCGCTGTGAGGCATGCCAGCAGGACTACCTGGATCCGGAGCCTCGCCTGTTTAGCTTTAACAGCCCCCTGGGAGCCTGCCCGGAATGCGAGGGGTTTGGCAACATCATCGATATCGACATGGAACTTGTTGTTCCGGATCCCGGCAAGTCGATTCGCGAGGGAGCCATCGCTCCCTGGAGTACTCCCGCTTACAAGCATGAGCTGGAGGAATTGCTGGAACTGGCCGAGGATTATGACCTGCCGGTGGATGTCCCCTACTCGGAACTGAAGGCGAGGCACCGGAAGATTATCATCGGGGGCGTGAAGGAACGGGACTTCGGAGGTCTTGACGGTTTCTTTGCCTGGCTTGAACGTCGCAAGTACAAGATGCACCTGAGAGTCTTTCTCAGCCGCTGGCGGAGCTATGGAATCTGTCCGGGTTGCCAGGGAGCACGCCTGCGGCCTGAGTCTCTGGCCTGGCGAGTTGGTGGTTTGAACATTGCAGAGATTTCCGCCATGAAGATATCCGAGTCCCGTAAGTTCTTTGAAAACATTGACTTAACAGATGCGGAGAAAGAGGTTTCCGGACTCATTCGCGAGCAATTGCAGTCCCGTTTGCATTATCTCGAAGCAGTTGGACTCGATTATCTGGCGCTGGACCGGACGCTCAGGACGCTCAGTGGTGGGGAGGCTCAACGAGTTAACCTGACAACGGCACTGGGATCCAGCCTGGTGAATATGCTTTATGTCCTGGACGAGCCAACCGTGGGACTTCATCCACAGGATGTCGACCGTCTCTCCGGGGCAATCCGGGGACTTTGTGACCGTGGAAACACGGTGGTCGTGGTCGAGCACGAGGAGTCGATGCTCCAGGTTGCCGACCAGCTGGTGGAAATCGGCCCTGGAGCCGGCGATCGTGGAGGCCGGGTTGTTTTCCAGGGTGACCTGGCAGCCATGCTTGAGCCGGATGCCAGTCTTACCGGGGAATACCTTTCCGGTCGCCGTGGAATTACCTCACTCCCCGATCGTCGCGAGCCGAAGCATGGCTGGATCCAGCTCTCCGGGGCCTGTGGGAATAACCTCAAGAACCTGACGGTCAAATTTCCCCTTGGTGTACTTTGCCTGGTAACCGGTGTCAGTGGTTCCGGAAAGAGCACGCTTGTCCAGGACACGCTTTACGGGGCACTGTGCCGTCGAAAGAAGAAGGATGCCACCAAGCCACTCCCCTTTGATGATGTTGTCGGTGACGGGCAGATCGATGAAGTGGTGCTGGTGGACCAGAGCCCGATTGGTCGTTCCCCACGGTCCAACCCGGTCACCTATATCAAGGCGTTTGATCCCATCCGGGCTTTCTTTGCCGGGACGGTGGAGGCCAGGACGCATAATTATTCGGCAGGCCACTTCAGCTTTAACGTCGACGGGGGACGATGTAATGCCTGCAAGGGGGATGGTCATATCGAAATTGACATGCAATTCCTCGCCGACGTTTACATGAAATGCGGCCAGTGTGGGGGGACTCGTTATCGAGAGGAGATCCTGGAGGTCAAGTATCGTAATAAGAATATCGCGGATGTTCTGAACATGACGGTACGTGGGGCCTTTTCCTTTTTCCGTGGCCAGCCGAAGGTCCAGACCAAGCTGAAGCAACTGATGGATGTGGGACTTGATTACCTCCGGCTTGGACAGCCTGCGAACACGCTTTCAGCGGGTGAATCCCAGCGATTGAAGCTGGCAGCTCACATGTCCGAGGCAAAGCGACGCCGTACCCTTTTTATCCTCGATGAGCCGACCACTGGCCTGCATTTTTCGGATGTTATCCAGCTGCTCGATTGCTTTGACGCCCTGCTTGACGTGGGTCACTCGTTGATCGTGGTGGAGCACAATCTGCAGCTCATGAAAGCGGCTGACTATATCATCGACCTGGGCCCGGGAGCGGCGGATGAGGGTGGAGAGGTCGTGGCCACGGGGCGCCCCGAGGAGGTCGTGGAGGTAGCCGGGTCGCTGACTGGACAGTTCCTCCAGGGTGCCCTCCAGCGGGACCTGTTACTGTCGGTAGAGTCATAATCCCTTCAGGTCTGCCATGATTCAAATAGCAGAACATGATCTTCAGCTGGATCTTTTTCATGGCCAGTTGCATCGCTCGTATGCTGACGTCTATGCAAGGCTCAGCGGCAGCTTTGACGCGACGGTGGCCTGGAACGATGGCTGGAGGCTTGAAGGCTATCTAGAAGGGCCACGGTCGGAGAACTCCCGGACCTTGCCGGCCCAGTTTCGCCTGCAGGATATGGGGGCCGGTGAGAGCCTCTTGGCGAGGGCCCAATTGCCTGATCCCTGTAGCTGGGCTCCCGGCCTTCCACTGCTCTATGACGTCCATGTCCAGTTGCATGTGGATGGTCTGCCGGCCTGGGAAGCAGACCAGGTTATCGGGCTGAGGCAGCTAGGCGCTGTCCAGGGACGCCTGCAGCTTGAACATCAACCATGGTCCCTGACGGGGGCACACCAGAGTCAATTGCATCAACTCATTGTACCACCCGCTGACGAGGTATTGCTGCTGGAAGGAATCCAGCGGCCATGGATGGAGCACTGTTCGGAACAGGGTGGCTGGCTGCTCACGGCAGTAGATGGCACTGCAAGTGATACGGCACTTGCTGATGTACTTCGAGATTGTGCTCGCTGGGCTGCAAACTGGGGTGTCGTGGTTCGAGATCTGTCCCCGGATCGTGAAATCCCGACGGGGATAGCCCCCAACCTGCTTGTTGGGCAGTGGTTTTCCGCTGCCGAGGAGGTGGAACCAGCCGCATGGGCGGACATGGCCGTCGTGGAAGTGGAAGATCCAGAACGGTTTTCAGAGTTAACAGGTGGCTGCCCGATCCCGGTGATTGCGGCCCACAGGGGGCAAGGGCCTGGTGACTGGGAGGATGCGCGTGCTGCCTGCAGGGAATTGCGGCACCAGCTTGCCGCCTTCCGTCAGTTCGCCGGTTATATTGTTGTCTGAGGTTTGAACCCGATGGCAGGAGGATAGATGACGTGAACGAGAGTGAACCAGGACTGGATCGCTACGTTCGCCAGGTGAGATATCCACCGATTGGCGAGTCAGGGCAGCAGAAGCTCTCTGCCGGCCGGGTATTGGTCTGTGGCTGTGGCGCCCTGGGATCGGTGCTCGCCAATACGCTTGCCCGCGCGGGTGTCGGCATGCTGCGTCTTGTGGACAGGGATTTCCTGGAACTCAATAACCTGCAGCGACAGGTTCTTTACGATGAAAAGGATGTCGAATCGGGACTTCCCAAGGCGATTGCTGCCCAGGCCAAGCTCCGCCAGATTAACTCGGCGATCGAGGTGGATGCCGTGGTGGTGGATGTGGATGCAGGCAATATTGCCGAGCTGGCGGAAGGGATGGACCTGATTGTCGATGGGACCGACAACTTTGAGACCCGTTTCCTGCTGAACGACTTTGCTGTCCATTCATCCATCCCCTGGATCTATGGTGGCTGTATCGGTGCCGAGGGACAGACCATGACGATTCTGCCGGGTGAGACAGCCTGCCTGCATTGCCTGATGCAGGCAGGGCCTCCTCCTCCCGGGACAACTCCGACCTGTGATTCGGCCGGCATCCTGGCGCCCATCATCAACGTGATTGCCTCGATCCAGGCCAACGAGGCGATCAAGATTCTCACCGGCAACCGGGATGCGGTCAGCCGTGTCCTGCAGGTCTTTGAACTCTGGGACAATCGCATTCGCCAGGTCAACCTGGATGGCTTGCGCCAGGCGGCACGCTGCCCGGTTTGTGATCGGGGTGAATTTTCCTGGTTAAGCGGAGATCGTGGCAGCCGCACGGCCGTTCTCTGCGGCCGGAATGCCGTGCAGTTGACGTTCCCTGAACGCTCTACCCTGGTCCTGGCCACGCTGGCAGAAGAACTTTCCGGAGTGGGAACTGTCACCTACAACGACTACCTGTTGCGGCTGGACGTTGATGAACACCGGATTACCCTTTTCCCTGATGGCCGGGCAATCGTGCAGGGAACCGAGGATCTCACCCAGGCCCGCACACTTTATGCCCGTTACATCGGTAGCTAGACGGAGCGTTATTGCGACTCATTGGAACGAGGCGTAAAATCGACGTTCTCCCAATCTGGTATATAAGCCGCTCCCCAATTCAAGGGACAAGGACATGAAAAAGTCAGCTGGACTGTTGTTTATCCTCTTTCTATCTATCCAGGTTGGCTGCAGTGAACCGGTGGTTGTGAACCCCCCGCCGACCGCTGGCGGAGACAATACAGGCACCGCAGAGACGTCTCCAGGTACCGACACTGGACCGGTCTACACGATCCTGGGAACCCGGACAGACAACTTTGATTTCGGCAAAGCCAAGTCGGATGCAGAGGATGTCCTCACTCGTTACCCCGATATCGACTGCATGGTCGGTCTTTTTGCCTACAACCCGCCCTATATCCTCGAGGCCCTCAAGGGAGCGGACAAGATCGGCCGGGTGACATTGATCGGTTTTGATGAAGCGGACGAGACGCTCCAGGCGATCAAGGATGGTAACTGCTACGGCACGGTGGTCCAGGATCCTTACATGTACGGTTACAGGTCGGTCGAGTTACTGTCCCAGCTCGTCGCCGGTGAAAAAGATGCTCTCCCGGACGGGGGAGTTCTCAATATTCCGGCTCGCAAGATCACGCAGGACAACGTGGATGAGTTCTGGGACCAGCTCAAGCAGCGTGTTACCGACGGGGAGGCAGCAGCCAAGGCAGCAGTGAAAAAAGATGACCGACCGACTGTCGCATTCGTGACCAACGGGATCGCCTCGTTCTGGGTGATCGCCGAGGCCGGAGCCCGCAAGGCAGGTGAGGACTTTAACGTGAACGTGGAAGTGCGAATGCCTCCGGACGGACTGGCTGACCAGAAGCGGATGCTTGAGGAGTTACAGGTGGCAGGTGTGGATGGAATTGCGGTAAGCCCGATTGACCCGGATAACCAGCTCGAACTGCTGAACTCGGTGGGTGAATCCACGATCCTGATCACACAGGATTCGGATGCTCCCAATACCAACCGGCTGGCGTACATCGGCATGAATAACTACGACGCGGGGATCCTGTGTGGTGAACTGATCCATGAATCGGTTCCTGCCGGAGGCGATGTGATGATCTTCGTGGGACGCCTGGAACAGCTCAACGCCAAGCTCCGGCGGCAGGGAATGATTGATTACCTTCTCGGTCGAGAACCGGACGATACGCGGTTCGACAAGCCGGGCCAGGAACTGCAAGGGAGCCCGGTGACGGTTCAATGATGAGGCAGTTTCCTGCCTGTTTCCCTGCTTCGTGCCACGGTGGAAGATGATGTCCCAGCTCGACGATGTTCCGCTGCTTGAAGTCCGTGATTTAACGAAGCGATTTCCCGGCGTACTGGCACTGGACCAGGTGAACTTGCAGCTGGGCCGGGGAGAAGTGCTTGCTGTTATCGGGGAAAACGGGGCCGGCAAGAGTACCCTGATGAAGATCCTGGCCGGTGTCCAGATAGCCAATAGCGGCCAGATGCGGATCGACGGCAGGCAGGTCCATGTTGCGAATGTCCAGCAGGCGCTGGAGCTGGGGATTTCCCTGATCCACCAGGAACTGAACCTCTCGGACAACCTGGATGTGGGTGCGAATATCTTTCTTGGTCGAGAGCCGCTCCGCTTTGGGCTGATCGACAAGCCACTGATTCACCAGGAATCGCTTCGTTTCCTGGAGATGGTGGGTCTGGATGTTCCTCCTGCGACGATTGCCAGTGAACTCTCCATCGGACGGCAGCAACTGGTGGAAATTGCCAAGGCACTGTCGGTAAATTCTCGTATCCTGATCATGGACGAACCGACATCCAGTCTTTCCCAGGCAGAGGCGGACAGGTTGTTTGATGTGATCCGGGATCTGAAGAGCCAGGGAGTGAGCATCATCTACATTTCCCACCGGCTGAGCGAGGTGAGAGAACTGGCCGACCGGGTGACTGTCCTGCGGGATGGCCAGAATGCCGGGGACCTGGTGGGAGATGAGATTACCCATGACAACATGGTTAACCGGATGGTGGGCCGGGATATCTCCCAGTTTTACCAGCGGACGTCGCACCCGGTGGGTGACGTCGTGCTGGAGGTCAAGGGACTGATGACGCCTGCTTTTCCCCAGCACCCGGTTAGTTTCCAGCTCCGACGTGGCGAGATTCTTGGCTGTGCCGGCCTGGTCGGTTCAGGCCGGACCGAGATCCTGCGGGTCTTGTTCGGAATTGACCGGCCACTGGGAGGATCCATTTACCTGGATGGAGAAATGAAACAGTTCGAGAACAGCCGTGATGCGATTGAAGCAGGGCTTGCCCTGGTGCCGGAAGACCGCAAGTCGCACGGGCTGGTGATTGAAATGCCGGTCCGGCACAATATCAGCCTCGCCAGCCTGTACCGGAACCGACGGGCCGGCCTGTTCCGTAACGGGGACCAGGAGCTGCAGGATACCCGGGAGATGATCCAGCAACTGCAGATCAAGACGCCCGGTGAAGACCAGGTGGCCCAGTACCTTTCAGGTGGAAACCAGCAGAAGGTCGTACTGGGAAAATGGCTTTCCCTGGGCCCCAGGGTTATCCTGCTCGATGAACCGACGCGTGGGATTGACGTGGGTGCCAAGCAGGAAATCTACCTGCTGATGGAAAAGCTGGCACAGCAGGGGATGTCCATCCTCTTTGTCTCCAGTGAACTGGAGGAGATAATCGGCATGTCCGATCGAGTGATCGTGATGCACGAGGGCCAGCTTAGCGGTGAACTGGATCGCGGCCAACTGGATGAACAGTCGATCATGCAACTGGCAACGGGAAACCCGCTGACAGCCAGAAACCCTGGCGATCCAGGATTGGGTGCTTTTGAATGGGTAGAACCACAAGAGGATTAGCTGGATATTCCAAGTGAGTTGGGATTCCGGACGATAAGAGGTAGGCCACGATGAACAAGATCATGGGAATCCTGTTGTTGCTGGTCTACGCCTGCATCGCCACGGCCATTCTCAGCGATGGCCGCTTCCTGATGCCCGACAATATACAGAATCTCTTTCGCCGCACTGCCCTGTTTGGGATCATCGGTATTGGTGCTGCCCTGGTCATCATCACCGGTGGAATTGACCTCTCGATTGGCTCCCTGATCGGGCTGGTGGGATGCCTGCTGCCGATGCTCCTGGCCCCCGGTTACGTGGACGAGGGTTCCCCGGTCACCATCGTCAGTGTGAATGCCGAGCAGAGTCTGGTCACCGTCTCTGACCGGGCAGGCTGGCTGGAGGACTTTGACCGGCTTTCTTACACGAACGCACGGGGTGACGACCGTACGCTGACGGTCAAGAGTTCCAGCCTGGCAGGAGACCAGACAAGGATCGTGGTTTCGGGAAATATTCGGGCGGTGGAGCCTGGTACCGTGTTACAGCCGGCCCGCATGTCCCACATGAATATCGGTCTTGCTATTACCCTGGTGATGCTTGTCTCGCTGGGGCTCGGCCTGCTGCATGGGGTCCTGGTCACCAAGGTAAAGCTGCAACCCTTTGTGGTGACACTCTGCGGCCTGCTCTTTTACCGTGGACTTGCCCGCTGGATCAGTGGGGATCAGACCAAGGGTTTTGGAACGATCTACAGGGACTCCCTGAGCCCGCTCGCTACCGGCAAGCCCGCCTCGCTGGCCCTGATGATGGTGCTGGTTGGGCTGGTGCTGGCTGGCTGGCTGGTGCTTCGGATTTCTCGCCAACGACGGCAGCCAATCGCTTCTACGGTGAGTGGCCAGAGCTGGTTCTTCCTGGCCATGGCCTTTGTCCTGATGCTGGTGGGAGGGAGCCGTTTCCTCACGGTCGATGATGGGCCGGTGATACGGATGGCTTCCACGGCCAATGTGCAAGTTTATGTGACCGCCGGGCAGGATGGCAGCCATGCCATCGACTTGACACATGACCAGATGAAACTTGGAAAGGTTATCGATGGTGAGCTGGTTCGCGACCCGGGTCCTTCCGGTTTAATGCCGCAGATTATCCTGAGCTACCTCGGTTACCTGGCGATCCCGGCATTTCTCTGGTCTTTGCTGGTGATTGGCCGCAAACGTCCCGGGACGGTGGTTCTTTCAGCCGGTTTCATCCTGCTGGGGGGCCTGGTGCTGGTCGGTTTCGTCATGGTGAAACAGTCAGGATACTTGTGGGCGGGGCCTGTCTGGACGTCGAGGATGAACATCGTGGCGATCCTTGCCAGCCTGGCACTGTTTGCCACTGCCATCTCCACCTTTGCCCGCCAGGGGATGAAGGCAGCGGGTTCCGCAGCGACGTTACCCCTGGTGGTAACCGGCGTGCTTGGCTGCGGTTGGCTGCTGGGCCGGATCCCGGTGGGCCAGACACTGATTCCAGCCCCGATGATCATCCTGCTTGTTCTTGCTGCCCTGGCGATCATCTTCCTGAACCAGACCATTTACGGCCGTTACCTGCTGGCACTTGGCAGGAACGAGGATGCTGCTCGATACAGTGGTATCCGTACCGATCGCATGGTTATCCTGGCTTATGTGATCTGTTCGGGAGCAGCAGGCGTTGCCGGTATCCTTTTTGCCCTCGACATCAACTCGGTCCAGCCTTCCGGCCATGGGAATTTCTATGAACTCTACGCGATCGCGGCTGCCGTGCTGGGTGGTTGTAGCCTGCGTGGTGGTGAGGGATCCATCCTGGGGGTGATTATTGGAGCCGCCGTGATCCAGGTGCTTTACAACAGCATTATCCTGCTGAGCATCCCGTCCCAGCTGGAATTTGCGATCATCGGCCTTGTGATCCTGGCCGGGGTGATGACGGATGAGCTTGTCAAGCGTTACCGGGATCGCAGGCGGGCGATGGAGGAAGCTGCCGCGGCGATCGCCAGGCAGGAGTGAACCAGACCTGGTTTACAGCGAGAGGGATTTGATATCCTTGGCCAGGGAACGGATGTATTTCGCCGGCTGCTCCCCCAGGTAGCTCAGGTAAAGAACTTCCATGGGATGAAGAACACGAATCCCTGCACCGCTCATTCGAGACTCACAGTCAATCTGCATCAGGCAGCCGGTATTGGCCGTGATGACCATTTCTGCCCCGGTCTGCCGGATATTGTCCATCTTGCGGCGACTCAGCTGGGAGGCCATTTCCGGCTCCGTCAGGTTGTAGGTTCCGGCGGCCCCACAACAGATTTCTGATTCGGCAAGTGGAACGATTTCTAGTTCCGGAACCTGGTGGAGGATGTTCCGTGGCTGCTGCCGGATCCCCTGGGCATGGACCAGGTGGCAGGCATCATGGTAGGTCGCTTGCAGGGGCAAGGATCCTTCCGGTGGAATCAAGCCAAGCTGGTCAAGGAACTCGGAGATATCCATGACCTTGTTGGCAAACTGCTGCCGATCCGCCTGTTGGTCATCGTCCCAGTGGTCTCCATATTCCTTGAGCATCGATCCGCAGCCGGCAACGTTGATAATGATGGCATCCACGTCGTCTGGATCAAAGGCACCGAGATTCTGGTCGGCCAGTTGCTGGGCCTCGGGGCTGCTGCCAGCATGAAAGTGGATGGCACCGCAGCATCCCTGGGATGAGGGGACAATCACCTCACAGCCATTTTTTTGCAGTACACGAGCGGTTGCCCAGTTGGTCTGCCGGAAAATCACGTCCTGGACACAGCCGGTGAAGAGCGCCACTCGGGCCCGCTGGGGGCCCTCGGCGGGCAGGACCGCGGGGAGTGGTGGCAGGGGGCGAGCAAGCGGGGGCAGCATCGTCAGGAGCCTGCCTAGCCGGTCGGGAAGCAGTTTCCAGAGCCCCGTGGCAAGGATCAGCTTGTCGAGTCGCATGAGCTGGGCAATTCTGGCAGGCCAGAGGGCGATTCGCATTCGGCCCGGGTGGGGAAAGAGTCCAAAAAGGATCGAGCGGTGGAACCAGTCGGGACCGGCGGTTCCTTCGTTGTCCGATTGCTGCATGCCAATGCGAAACGGCTCGATCAGTCGTCCGTACTGGACCCCGGACGGGCAGGCGGTTTCACAGGCGCGGCAGTCCAGGCAGAGATCCAGGTGCCTGCGGACCTTCGAGTCCATTTCCAGGCGGCCATCCGTCACCGCTCGCATCAGGTAGATGCGGCCACGGGGGCTGTCATTTTCGTCCCCGGTCTCGGTGTAGGTCGGGCAGGATGCCGTGCAGAGTCCGCAGTGGACACAGTCGAGCAAGTCCTGGTAATCCAGCATGCTGCCTGGATTGACCTGTCCGCCATCGATGGGAAGATCGGTTTCAGTGGGTGTTTCAGTTGAATTCATGGGTAGACAAATCGACCGGGATTAAGAATGTCCGCAGGATCAAAATTTTTCTTGATGCGGGAAAGAAGAGCGAGTGGAGCAGGGACCATCCCCCATGCGCTCCGGGGTGTCATTTCCCTACCAGAGGGGTTGGAGAGAATCGTCACGTTGCCGTGGGCAGCGGCCGCTACCGGCTGCAGTGTCCCGACCAGGGCCCGCGAGAGGCCGTCGGCAGGAAATTCCGAGAAACGCACGATAACGATGCCACTTCCTGCATGTGCCTGGATCGAGCATGCGGGATCCAGCAGCCGTGCCTCTCGGGCGATCGTCGTTGTACCGCTGGGAACCACCGTGGCCTGAATGACGAGCGAGGCTTCCGGGCAGACGGGAAACTCGACCAGCTTTGCCCAGATCTGCTGGTGTTCGTCCTCGGTCAGCTCCCGGGGAGCCGACAGTGACTGGTCGAGCAGTTCCTGCTCCAGCTGCCCCACCATGTAGGCGACTTCGTCATCCGTTCCACAGCAGCTGATCGCCAGGTGCCAGGGACTCCCCGAGTCCAATCCTGGAGAGTCCTGCCAGCAGTCCCCGGAAAGAAGCTCGATGGCGAAGGGGGTGGCCTGGCTATCGACCAGGCCGCAGAGTAGCTGTTCGGCCTGGTCCAGGTCATCGAGCGGGACGACCTGGGTGCTGGTCCTGGCGGGGATTGGCTTGAGCCGAAGCGTGACCTGGGTGATCACTCCCAGCGTACCGAGAGATCCGGTCAGCAGCTTGCAGAAGTCATAGCCGGCGACGTTCTTGACAACCCGGCCTCCACCCCGGAAGGGAAGCCCCTTTCCATCCACGGCAGAAATACCGATCACGTAGTCACGGATTGTTCCATAACCCTTCCGTGCCGGGCCATTCCAGTTGGTGGCGATCACACCACCGATCGTCGCCTCTTTTGCCTGCGGGACATGGATTGGAAGCTGCAGGCCTTCTTCGGCCACCTGCTCCGCAAGCGTCGCCATCGAGAATCCGGCCTCCACCGTCACCGTCAGATCCCGTGCCGGAAAATCGACGAGCCGGTCAAGTCCTGCCAGGGACAAACCGGTTCCTTCCCGGCGGGGGAGCAGGCCATAATCCAGGCTCGTGCAGCCCCCCAGCGGGTAGACAGGACGCTTTTGCTCGAAGCATGCGGTAACCTGCTCGGCCAGCGCATCCTGGTCGTTGGGGGTGACGGTCTCGATCAGCGGCAGGGTTGTTATTTCGGTACTCACGCGGTCTCGATTCGGCGAGGCATGGGGTTTCATTATCCTAGAGTGCTGCCCGGCGTCCAGGATGGATCTGTTCCATCCCACAGGCTCCGGCGGTGGGAAGCATCTTGTCGGGGCTCAGGAGGTTGTCCGGGTTAAAGGCATCACGTAACTGTCGCATGGCCTCAAGGTCACTTTCACGAAACATCTTGTTCATATAGCGAATCTTCTCAACACCGATGCCATGTTCTCCAGTCACGCTGCCCCCGGCATCCAGGCAGGCTTCAAGGATCTCGCCACTGGCCTCCATGACTTTCTTGATCTCGTCCGGATTTCTTTCATCGAACAGCAGGATAGGGTGCAGGTTGCCGTCTCCTGCGTGGAAGACATTCACAATTCGAATATCGTATTTCTCCGAGGTTTCGCGGATTTTCTTGAAGATACCGGGAAGCTGGGTTCTGGGAACCACCCCGTCCTGTGTGCAGAAACTGGAACTTAACCGTCCAATAGCACCAAAGGCCTGCTTGCGGCACTTCCAGAGCTTGAGACGTTCCTGCTCGTCGGCGGCCATGCGGACCTCGCGGGCCCCGGTCTCCTTGCAGAGACGAATGATCTCATCCCGCTGGCCATCAAGCCCGGCCTCAAGGCCGTCGACCTCGATCAAGAGGATTGCCTGGGCATCAAGTGGAAAGCCGAAATGGAACGCTTCTTCCAGGGCCACCAGGATACCCTGGTCCATCATCTCCAGGGCGGCGGGAATAATTCCGGCACCGATAATGGCACTTATCGCCTGGGTTGCGTCATCCACCGACTCAAAGATTCCCAGCATCGTTCGGTATCCCTGTGGATCCCGGGTGAGTCTTACCCAGACGCGGGTGACAATAGCGAGTGTTCCCTCGCTACCGACGAGGGCTCCCACCAGGTCGGGGCCAGGCATTTCCCCTGCCGGACCACCAATGGTGACGATACTTCCATCCGCCATAACGGCTTCGACGCCCAGCACATGGTTGACTGTGACACCGTACTTGAGCGTGTGAGGACCCCCTGAATTGGTCGCCACGTTCCCTCCGATCGTACAGGCTCCCTGGCTGGAGGGGTCGGGTGCATAATGGTAACCGCTGCCCTTGAGAGCCTGTGTCAGCCAGACGTTGACCACGCCTGGCTGGACGACGGCATAGTGGTCCCGCAGGTTGATTTCAAGGATCTCCTTCATCCGTGTCAGCACGATCATCACACCGCCACCGACCGGCAGGCAACCGCCCGCGAGGCTGGTTCCGGCACCCCGGGGCAGGAAGGGGACCCCGGCCTCGTTACATGCTTTTACGATGGCCGCTACCTGGTCTGTGGAAGTCGGAAAGACTACCACATCGGGGCTGTTTTTTTCCACGACGAATCCATCACACTCGTAGACAATTCGCTCGGATGCGGAAGTCAACAGGTTTTCCGCTCCCACGATCTTGCGCAGTGACTCCATCACCCGTGTCATAACCGTGTTTGTCATGGTGCGTGAATTCCCGAGTCGCAGGTGAGGATCGAAAAAGATCGGTTTGATTGTAACATACCCCGGGGGGGCGGAATTGGCGGCTAGAACTGCTCAGCCAGCTTGTCGACAACACCCAGGCCGATGTGAAGCGACGATGTGGCGGCTGGGGATGGAGCATTGCAGACGTTGACGATCCGCCCGGTGGTGTGAATGACAAAGTCGTCCACCATCGACCCGTCCGGGGCGATGGCCTGGGCCCGGACTCCGGCTCGGGCCGGAACGAGGTGGCTGGAGCGGATTTCCGGCATCAGGCGGCGCAGGGCTCGTACGAATGCTGCCTTGCTGAAGGAACGTTGCATTTCTCCCAGGCCCATCCGCCAGTGCCTGCTGGCCAGTCTCTGAAATCCCTTGTAGGTCAGAGCTTCGATCAGGTCCCGGAGGTTGATATCGCGTTTCCTGTATCCCTCACGGGCAAATGCCAGCACAGCGTTTGGGCCACACTCGATGCGACCGTCTGTCATGCGTGTAAAATGGACACCCAGGAAGGGAAACCTGGGGTCGGGGACGGGGTAGATCAGGTTCCGGCAGAGATGCCTGGCATCCTGCTTGAGCTCGTAGTACTCGCCGCGAAAGGGGATCACCATCGAGCGTGGATCTTCGCCGGTCATTCGTGCCACGCGGTCACTGTGAAGTCCCGCGCAGTTCACCAGGTAGCGGCCCTGAAAGTCACCCCGACTGGTTGTTGCCACGACCTCCCCGTGTCCCTGCCGGATGGACGTGACGGCAGCCCCGGTGACCAGCTGCCCCTGGCCTGACTCGAGTATCTCTGCCAGTTTCCTGCAGACGCTGCGGAAATCGCAGATTCCAGCATCGGGAACATGGATTGCCTGGATACCGGCGGCATGGGGTTCAAGTTCTGCCAGCCGGTCACGATCGATCATCGTGGACCGGACACCATTCTGGTGGCCCCGCTGGAGTATCTTCTGCAGGATTGGCAGTTCCCACTCTTCGACCGCCACGATCACCTTGCCACAGACCTCGTAATCAACGCCATGCTGCTGGCAGAAGCTCTCCATCGCTTCTTTACCCATGCGGCAGTTGCGGGCCTTGAGCGAGCCTGGCTTGTAGTAGATCCCCGAGTGCAGGACCCCGGAATTACTCCCGCTCTGGTGGGTTCCAACAGAAGGCTCCTTTTCCAGTACCGTTACATGGGTGGATGGATACCGCTGGATCAACTGGTAGGCAGTTGCCAGCCCGATCAGACCTCCTCCCACGATGATGACGTCCGACTGCTGCATCCCATTCGTTTCCCAGGCCAGTGCTACCGTAGACAAGGTGTCTTTATACCTCTCTGGCCGCAGCGAGGACACACCCGATTCGATGCGCCGGCTGTCGATCGTTGTCGGCTTGTGAGGGTTGCCTTATAATCCCATCACGCCGGGCGTGATGACGGCAACGGCACCTATCCAGGGAGGTTCACGATGCGAGCTTGGCATCTTCCACGACAAATCATGCTGGCGATGATGCTGGGGCTTTTCCTCCTAGGCGGTGATTTCTCCCGCTGGACAGTTTCCCCCGCTGCCGCGCAGGAAAAACCACCGGCGGAGAAGACGGAAAAGAAACAGGAGGAGAAGAAGGAAGAGTCTGCGGAGAAAGCCGAACTGGAATCGGAAGAATACTACGAGCTGCTGCAACTGTTCGTCGACACGATGGACCAGATTGACAGGAACTACGTGAATGATGTCAGTCGCCGGGAACTGATGGAAGCGGCCATCGACGGGATGATCAAGAAACTGGACCAGTACTCCAACTACATTCCCCCCACCGACATGGAACGGTTTCGCAGCAACGTGGAAAACGAGTTTGGTGGCATCGGTATCCGCATTAGCTCCGAGAATGACAAGATCACCGTGATCAGCCCCCTGTTTGGCACCCCGGCCTACAAGGCCGGTGTTCTTTCCGGGGACCATATCTCCAAGATCAACGGGAAATCGACCGAGGGATTCAAGCTTGAAGATGCCGTCAAGAATCTCAAGGGGCCTATTGGAAGCGAGGTGACACTTACCCTGGTACACCCTCGCGACGGCATGGAGCGAACGGTCACGGTCAAGCGTGAACTGGTTCGCGTGGAGACCGTGCTTGGTTCCCACCGGAATCCAGATGACAGCTGGAACTACTATGCCGATGAGGACCAGAAAATAGGTTATATCCAGATTACCGGGTTTAGCCGACACACGCTGGGAGAGCTTCGCCGCGTTCTGGGAACACTCAAGGAGGATCAGTTCCAGGCCCTGGTGATTGACCTGCGATTTAACCCGGGGGGGTTACTCTCCTCGGCAATCGCGATCAGTGACCTGTTTATCTCGTCCGGCCGGATTGTCAGTACCGAGGGACGCAACTCGCCTCGCAGCGAGTGGAATGCACACAAGACGGGAAGCTACGAGGGTTTTCCAATGGCCATCCTGGTCAACCGTTACAGCGCCAGTGCGAGTGAAATTGTCTCTGCCTGCCTGCAGGACCATCAGCGTGCATTGATTGTCGGCGAGCGCACGTGGGGGAAGGGAAGTGTGCAGAACATTATCGAGCTGGAGGGTGGCAAGAGTGCCTTGAAGCTGACGACGGCCGGTTACCATCGCCCCAACGGCAAGAATATCCACCGGTTCCCTGGTGCCACACCAGAGGATGAATGGGGAGTAAAACCGAACGATGGATTCGAGGTGCAGTTTTCTGCAAAGGAGCTGCAGGACCTGGGGACGTACCGCCGCCAAGTCGATATCCTGCGAAAAGATAATCCCCGGCCCGAGGGAGAGGAGGCTCCCGAGTTCGACGATCGCCAGCTCAACAAGGCACTGGAATTCCTCGTCGCCCGGCTCAACGAGTCGGAAGACGCAGAAGAGGCGGAGAAGAGCGAGGCGGAGACTGTCGACGTGGAGTCCAAGGACAAGAAAGAGTAAGAGAGGGGTCGGGTGGGCCTGTCTGACGGGTCGCCACTCATCCACTTCCGAGAGATGATTATTCTCACGCTTGAGACGACCTGTGATGAGACGGCGGCGGCAGTCGTCCGCGATGATTACGAGGTCCTTGGATCGGTGGTCGCTTCCCAGGCACGATTGCATGAGCGGTTCGGTGGCGTGGTTCCCGAGATTGCAGCGAGGGCCCATGTCGAGAGAATTATTCCGGTCGTGGATGAGGCACTTCGCCAGGCCGGTGTGACACTCGAGGAACTGGATGCCGTGGCAGTGGCGATTCGTCCGGGCCTGGCCGGCTCCCTCCTGGTCGGCCTGGTTGCTGCCAAGACATTCTGCCTGGTTCATGACCTTCCTCTGGTCGCCGTGGATCACCTTGAAGCCCATGTTTTTGCCTGTCGGATGGCGAGTGGAAAGGATGTGTTTCCCTGTGTCGGCATGGTGGTCAGTGGCGGGCATTCAAGCCTCTATGACTGCCGGTCGGCGATCGAGTTCGAGATGCTGGGAGGGACGATTGACGATGCTGCCGGGGAAGCTTTCGACAAGGTTGCCAGCATGCTGGGCCTGCCTTACCCGGGAGGGCCAGCGGTTTCCAAAGCGGCCGAAGGTGGGAACCCGGAACGTTACCAGTTTCCACGCGCCTTTCTCCGGGACACCGAGTCACTGGACTTCAGCTTCAGTGGTCTCAAGACCGCCGTTCGCTACGAGATTGCCGGGCCAGGGCAGGTGGATTTCCAAGAGCTGGAGATCACGCCAGAAAGGGTGGCCGATATCTGTGCCAGTTTCCAGGAGGCGGTGGTTGACTGCCTGGTAGGCAAGGCACTTCTCGCACTTGAGAAAACCGGTAAAAAACGACTCTGTGTCGGAGGAGGTGTTGCCGCCAATCGTCGTTTGCGACAGCGTCTGGAAGAGGTGGCGGGCAAGCGGGACCTGGAGTTGTGGATTGCCCCGCTGGAGCTTTGCACGGACAATGCGGTGATGGGAGCCATTGCTTTGGAGCGGCTACAGGCCGGCCGGTCCGAGTCGCTGGACCTGGATGTACAACCGGGGCTGGGCAGGTAAGGCAGCGGCACTATGAAAAAAGGCAGTCGCAAGGATACGACTGCCTTTTGATGTTTGATGATCTCGAGGACTAGCGACGTCCGCCACCCTGTCCGCCACCCTGTCCATTTTGACCCTGCTCGTCGTCGTTATCCGGCAGTCCTCGTCCAACCTCACCGGTGGCAAAGTTAAACGTGCTTACCGGCCCCACGCCAGATGAAATGGGCGGGAACGGGGGGATGGAAATCCGCACGTAACGGCGATCCGGCGAGACAATGGCCGACTGGACCGTCAGGCTGCTCCCCTCGGGAAGCGTGGTAACAATCGGTCGGCTGCCGACCATGCCACGGCGCCGGGGAACGAAAAAGCGGCCATCGCGGGACGCCTGTCGACGTGCGATGGCGAAGTCCCGAACAGCCATGGACCCTTCCATCTGGTTCATCTGCTGGGCCAGCAGGGCATTGCCGACAGCCTGCTGTGTTTTCCGCAGGTTTTCCAGTTGCTGGACTCCCAGCGGTTCCAGGCGACGGCCATTGGCAACCTCGAAAATAACCACGGCATCCTTTTCACCCAGTTCGATCTGCTCGTGAATATGCGGCTTCACGGCGTTTTCCGTGAAGATATCGACGGTTACTTTTCCGGCAGTCACTTTTCCCCAGACGCGGCGAACCAGCATCCGGTACTCACCGGTATAGCCCTGGGGGCAGATGTATGTTTCCGAATAGCCATCGACAGTTCTCTTGCCGGCGGCTGCAAAGGTATCTCCCAGCAGCACGCCTCCCGCGGTCGTTCGTGGCGTACGTAGTGAGCAGAGGGTTCCAGTCGGTTCCTGGATCTGGATATCCACATCGGCATCCCCGGTCCAGGTGACAACCACACGACAATCACGCCGGAGTGCACCCCGGATCTTTTCTTCAAATGCCGCTGCGTCATCCAGTCGGTTCTCCTTCTTGAGCTGGATCAGCAGGGCTTCCGCTGCCCGCTGGGCGTCATACTCAATGACTCGCTGGTCCTGTGTCCAGGCCTGGGAAAGAATGCCCGTGACGGCCCACTGGATTCCTTTTTCATCCTTAAGCTGCCTGGCAATCTGGAGTCCCTTGACATACGGCTCGGGACGATACGGCTGAGATGCGGAAACATCCTGGAGTATCTTGAGGGCTCGATCGGTGAGTCCGATATCCGCCATGAAAAGGCCGGCATAAAGCATCGTGTCCACATCGGTGCTGTAGTCGACGGCCGACATCACGGCACGTACCACATCCGCCAGGGGGGCATGGTTTGCTCGCATGGCAAGTCCCAGGCCCTCGTACATCCAGGGCTGAGGCTGGCTGTAACGCAGGGCACCAAGCAGCATGGAGACGATATTATCGATCGTCTCACGAGCTTGCTGGTGGATTCCATCCTGGTGAAGTCGGGTGGCTCGCATCATCATCACCCGGGCAGTGGAACGAACCTGCTGGTTATGTGCGAGACGGGCTTCCTCGGAAAGCTCGCGTGTCGAGGCAAAGTAGGCGTTCCAGGCTTCCTGCAGCGATTGTCCTTCTGCTGCTGTCACGTGGATCGGCTTGACAAGGTTGGTCTTGGTGACGGCAGGTTTTTCCGGTGTCTCAACCTTGACAGGAACCACGACCGGCTGGGGTGTATTGGATTTGCTGTCTCCCAGCGAGACTTCATCCTCGACGGCGAACATGCCGCCGCCACCACCCATGCCACCCATCCAACCACCACGCCCGCCCAAGCAGCACAAACACAAACACAAGCCCCCCATGACACCGACCAGGAAGCCACAGCACAAAAAAACCAACAC
>CAYYZW010000229.1:0-3614 GCA_964476375.1 uncultured Pirellulaceae bacterium | reverse complement strand
AAGTCCCTGGTAAGTGCGGGTGAGAGGATTCGAACCTCCACGTCCATTACGGACACTAGAACCTGAATCTAGCGCGTCTGCCAGTTCCGCCACACCCGCTTCTTGTGTGTGCAGTAACGCTTTATACGGGATCGTCCTTGGCCGCTTCAAGGGGAGAGAGGCCGTTGAAGCCGAGCTCGTAACGCGGCATGGCAGCGTCGACCTGTTGTGACCAGACGTCAATGCCGCCCGCCATGCTCTGGGCATGCGC
Source organism: uncultured Pirellulaceae bacterium (assembly GCA_964476375.1). GTDB lineage: Bacteria > Planctomycetota > Planctomycetia > Pirellulales > Pirellulaceae > SAT2750. The sequence continues at coordinate 3,364 of CAYYZW010000229.1, read as the reverse complement.
AAATCCCTGCTGGCGGAGCCAGTGGACAACCTGCAGGCTGCGGACCCCGTGATGGCAGTAGCAGACGATCCGGCCGGCCCGGTGCGGTTCCAGTTCCCCGGCCCGCTCGACAAGCTGGCTCATCGGCATCGGGCGGCCGCCGTCGATGCTGGCATAGTCCGTCTCCAGCGGTTCGCGGCAGTCGACCAGCAGGAAATTGTCCCCGGCGTCGAGCAGGGACTGAACCTCCATGGCCGAGATTTCCAGTGGATCCTCTGTCATCAGTATCCCCAGGTGGTCACAGAGCCACCGGTCTGCAGGTTATGATTCGCCCGCCTCGTTGTCCCCATCCTCCGCGTCATCCATCTCGTAGGCCGCGTAGCGGTCTTCCTGCTCCACCTCGTGGACATCCTGCTGGGATGGGGCACTCGATTCGCTCTCCCCGTCGCCGGAGTGTTCATCCAGCGCTTCGGTGACGGAAACTTCTGGCGGGTGGAAACAGATGGCCAGGACCACGGCCGCCACGCTCGCACAGATCAGTGGCACCATGAACAGGCCCTGGAAGTCCGTGACACCGTTCTCGGTAAAGACCTCGTCAAACAGGAAGGGGCAGATGGTGTTGGCTGCCAGTGCCCCGATTCCAAGAATCATCAGGTTAAACAGGCCCTGGGCACTGGAGCGTGCATCCTTGGGGAAATAGGCATCGACAAAGATATAGACCGTGGCGAAGAAGAAGGCATAGCAAACCCCGTGTAACACCTGGATCACGATAATCAGCTCCTGGTGTTCCGGGAAAAAAGCATACGCCCCGAATCGTGCCGCATGGCCCAGCACGCCGATCACCATCGTCCAGCGCCAGCCCAGTTTCTTGAGCATCACGCCGAGCACCAGCATGGTCAGGATCTCGGCAACCTGTCCCACGGTCATCACCGGCATGATCCAGTTGCCGGCAATGCCCACACCGCCATCCTCCACCGCGGCGCCGAGGAAACGGCCGGTCCAGTTGAAGTAGCAGTTGTGGACAAAGCTGTCGGCAAAGGTGACCAGGAAAAGCACCGCGATGAAGGGATGCTTGAGTAACTTGGCTGCCTCGAGCCAGGCAAGAGAGCCCTCGCTTCCGGCCTCGACTTTCTTTGGCGGCGTATGGGGCAGGGTGAAACTGAATACTGCCAGGACAAACGAGGCGGCTCCAGCAGCCACGTATGTCCACCGGGTGGCCGCCTTGAGTGCATCCCCGGTCAGCCCGGATGCGAGCACAGTACCCAGCCAGTCTCCAAAGCCAGCATGTTCCAGTGCGTCGACCTTGGCCCAGTCCACCAGGATGAAAGTGAAGGGGATAGCAGCCATGATCCAGCCAATCGTGCCGCCGGTGCGGACAATGGGGAAGTTCTTCTTGGGGTCATCAATGTGTGCAAAGGCGATGGAATTGGTGATGGAAATAGTGGGGACATAAAGCAGGCAGTGCACCAGCATGAGAATGAAAAAAGGCCAGAAGCTGGTGACAAAACCACAACCGAGAATCGCGGCTCCCCCGACCAGGTGACTGAAGGCCAGGAATTTTTCGGCGGCGAAATTCCGGTCGGCAAACTGGTTGCTGAAGAACATTCCCACGATCGCTGCGATCGGAAAGGCATTCAGAATCCAGGCCTGTTCGGTAGGACTAAAACCGAGGCTGGGAAGGTAACCAAAGATCAATGGCAACCAGGCACCCCAGATAAAGAACTCCAGGAGCATCATCAAGAAGAGTTTCGGGCGGTTGGAATTCATGCAATTCGCTCGCGGGAATGGGGAGTAGAGACGTCACTTGAAGAACTAAGATCTTAACCCTATCACCGGGGCTTGGAAAGCAAGCTCGGGGGCACGCGTCCGGTAGAAGATTGCCCGCTGGACGATTGCGTGGATGCCGCCGGGCGTTACGATCAGCAGCATGGCGACCTCTCCTGACCCCATTGCCGATACCGCACCCGAGGCCGGTTCGGCACGTGAACTGCTGCAGATCGCGGTGCCGCTGATCCTCAGTTCCGGATCGATCTCGCTGATGCACGTGGTCGACCGGATCTTCCTTACCTGGTACTCGCCCGACGCGTTGGCTGCCGCCCTGCCTGCGGGGATCATGAGCTGGACGCTGCTGTCGCTGCCGGTCGGCCTGGCAGCCTATGTAAACACTTTTGTGGCCCAGTATGACGGAGCGGGAAAGCCGGAGCGTGTGAGCCAGGCTCTCTGGCAGGGTGTTTTTACTGCCCTGGCAACGGGACTGGTGATTACCGCCATGGCCCCCCTGGCAGGGCCCCTTTTTCACTGGATTGGCCATGGAGGAGAGGTCGAGCGACTGGAGATCATCTACTTTTCGACACTCTGCCTCGGGGCACTGCCGGTCATCCTGGTGGCTGCCATGTCATGCTTTTTTAGCGGTCGTGGAAAGACGATGGTGGTGCTCTGGGTCAGCCTGGCCGGCTCGCTGGTCAACCTGGGCCTGGACTGGTGCCTGATATTCGGCCAGGGGCCATTTCCCCAGCTGGGAATCCTGGGTGCCGCACTGGCCACCATCGCCGGCCAGCTGGTGTCGCTGCTGCTGTACGTGGTCCTTCTCCTGCGGCCTGGGGTACAGCGCACATACCAAATCATGGCCCACTGCCGGTTGGATGCTGTCCTGCTCCGCCGGTACCTGCGTTACGGCCTGCCCAACGGACTGCGGATGTTGATCGATATCATGGCTTTCACAATTTTCGTGATGCTGGTGGGGCGCCTGGATCGTGATTCGCTGGCGGCGACAACCCTGGTATTTAACATCAACACGCTGTCGTTTTTGCCGATGATCGGCCTTGGCACGGCGATCATGACGCTGGTGGGTCGACGGGTCGGTGAGGGCCGGGCGCAGCTGGCCGTCCGCACCACCTACCTGGCATTCGGTATTTCCTCGGTCTATATGATCGGTTTTGCGGCCGCTTACCTGTTCTTACCCAACCTTCTTGTCGCTCCCTATGCCGCCTACAGTGACCCGGACCAGTTCCAGCAGATTCGGGAGCTGGTGGTGGTACTGCTGCGGTTTGCGGCCGTTTTCGCCTTCTTTGACGCCATGCTGATCGTCTTCAGTTCCGCGGTGCAGGGTGCCGGGGACACGCGTTTTTCCCTGGTATTCACGTTCATCACGTCCCTGCTGGTGATGATCCTGCCAACCATCCTGGCGATGTACTTTATCCCGGGCAGCGTGGTGGCGTGCTGGTGGGCGTGTACCGCCTTCATCGTGGTGATGGGAATCGGCTTCCTTGTTCGTTTTCGGGGTGGTCGATGGAAATCGATGCAGGTCATTGAACCGGATACGAACGACTGACCGGTGTTCAACGGCTTTTTTGCCAGCGGCGGATGATCTGCTCGGCTTGCAGCC
>CAYYZW010000228.1:0-13172 GCA_964476375.1 uncultured Pirellulaceae bacterium | reverse complement strand
CGGACCGACAGCGTCCGATAGGTTTGTCAACAATTCTAACGCAGACCAGCATAAATGTCGAAGGACACACCCGTTCCAGGAGAAGATGATGCCAGACCAGACGTATGACGGAAAAACCGCCCTGGTCACCGGGGCTTCACGTGGTATCGGCAAAGCCTGTGCCCTGTTGCTCACCCGGGCCGGCGCCAAGGTGGCAGTGAACTACCACCAGAACAAGATGGCGGCCGACGAGACTGTTAGCGCAATCCAGGCCATGGGTGCCGAGGCCGCTGCCATCCAGGCAGACATCGCATGCCCCGAGGGTGTCGAGGCACTGGTTCGCACCACCACCGAGACACTTGGGCCGGTGGACCTGCTGGTCAACAATGCGGGAATCTTTGACCGCGTGGGTCACGAGCAGACCGACTGGGAACTCTGGCGCAAGACAATGGCCGTCAACCTGGACAGCGCCTTCCTGGTGACCTGGGCGGTCAAGCAGGGCATGATCGATCGAAAGTATGGCCGGATCGTGAACATCTCGTCGATTGCGGGGGTACGGCCACGCCCCATGGCGATCGCCTACGCCGCTAGCAAGGCAGGGATGATCGGGTTCGCCCGCAGCCTGGCCCAGGCACTTGCACCCCACAATATCCGTGTGAACTCGGTTGCCCCGGGCTTGATTGAAACGGAGATTCTCGACGGGGTGGCCCAGGATGACCTGCAGGCGTTAATCGATGCAACGCCAATCCCGCGGATTGGACGTGTGGATGAAATTGCCGAACTGGTTTTCTTCCTGCTCTCGGAGAAGAGCAGTTTCATTACCGGCCAGACAATCGTTGCCAGCGGGGGCCGGGTGACACTTCCCTAGTCCGGATCGGCCGGTTTCCGACGAAAGGGCCAGCCCCAGACTGAACATCGATCGTCCGGGGCAAAGAGTGTCCGGCTATGCGCCGAACCGACCACCACCAGCCAGCCAAAGGTGCCGGTCAACAGAAGCATCAGCAACACCGCAACGACCTGTGTCCCAGAACCAGAATCACCTGGAGGAACTAGCCCGACGTAACAATTCCAGAGAAAATGGGTTCCCATCGCCACAGAGACGCCGCCCAGCAACCAGGCCGGCCAGCTGCGTTGCCTGCCAGGAAGAACACGAAGCCCGATTCCGTAACCACCGAGCCCGCCCATCATGGCATGCAGGAAAAGCCGGACTGCCTCGGTCGGCACCACGTGCCACGCCGGGCCTTCCAGGGAGACAAAATAGAATGACTCGCCAATCCCAAAGCCAAGGCCGATAAAGGCACCGTAGATCAGGCCGTCCACTGGATCATTAAAAAAAGGCCGGCAGCTGACTGCCACCAGAAAAACCAGCAGGACCTTGCCCAGTTCCTCGACCACCCCGGCGACTGCGGCACGCATCGCCACCGACGACGTCAGGTAGTTTTCCAGTAAATAATCTTCCACCGACCCGGCCAGCCAGAAACAGATCACGCCGAAAACCACCGCCACCATCAGCAGGAGAACCGGCTCCCGGTCATACATGTCGTAGCGGTAGACCATGGCGGCAATCCCCAGCGCACAGAACAGCAAGACGAGATAGACCGCCATGCGTGCTCTCCTTTATCCGGGGGGGATCAGTCCGAGAGCTGGTATGTCTCGTAGGGCTGGCTGCAGTGGTTTCCACGCGTCACATGCATCGCCCTTTGCTCCACATCGATGATGATGGAAAAAACGCTTGTCATGAACCCAAAACGCACATCATCGTTGGGATGGCGGCAGATAGAACGGGGAAAGTCCTGGTGGTCCGAAAGTATCGCCTGAACCTGCTCGAGCGAGAACCTCTCGCCGGCATCAACCAGCAGCGCATCAACCCTCTGTTTCCGAGGATGGGATTCGATCAATTCGGGAAACTGGTCGTTGAGAGCACGCAATTCCGGATGCAGGCAATGGTTCGTGTGGGTCAGTGCCTGGCTGTCACGCAAAACATGCACATCCTCAATGGTGATCTCCAGGTTGGCGGGACCTTGTGGCGTGGCCATCATCATGTTGGCCGGGAGCGCCCGCCGGGCCCTTCGGATCGCCGCCACTGCGTCCTCCAGGCAGGTCGCCTCGTAGACGGCTCGCAAGGTGAAATAGTGCGGTACCCCGCCAGGCCGACTGGTGGCCGGACGCGTGTTAACACAGCCACCCCTACCGGCAGCGTTGAACCCAAGGTAGGAAATCAGGCCCGCCTGGGTCACGTTCATGATCGCAGGTTTCCCCGTCGGCCGACGCGTCAGTACGATCGTGAACTCGTCCAGGGCGGGGTCATTATCCCAGTTCTGAGCAACCAGGGCGTTCCCGGCCAGGGTGGTACCGGGGGCAAGTGAGATCGCCGTACAGGCGTGGTCCATCCCCTCGGTGAACTGGTTGCGGACCTGCAGTAGCATCACCTGCTCGAGAGTCACACCACTTGCCTCTGCCACCCCACGCAGTTCCTCGACCATCTCCGGCGCGTACTGATCGGCAGCCAAAAGCGAATCCCGCACGACCGCATCGGCCAGTTCGGATGTGACTGCCACCGTCCGGTTGACATGTTCGAGGGCCTGCTGACAAAAACCACGCACCTGCTCGCCGGCCGCTTCACCAATCTGGCGCCCCATCTCTCGGGGGCTTCCCGACACGTGCACCTCGCGATATCGAGTGGGGGCCGGGTTCATCGCTGGGGTTTTCTCCCGGCGGGGGGGTCAGCAAGGATCGATTCAGCATAGCGCAATCGGCCCGTCCTGCCATCGTAGTACTGGAAGACCACCTGGGGCCGCGGGAAGGCCACCCATCGCGTCCCGGATGCCTCCAGCGGATTGTTATAGACATTGTTGAGCTGGACCACGCAGAACGTTGGCTGGGACAGTTCCTGACGGGGAATATCGTTACGGAAATGGGTCGACCAGCGGATATCAATTGGCCGTGGCCCATACTGGAAACGCCCGTTTGCCGGCCTGTCCCCCTCGTCGGTGAACCAGTGGTTCCTGGAATTGTGCGGACCGGAGGCAAATTCCCAGACATTCTCGGTAATCTTGCAGACAAAACTATTGTGCAAATCCCCGGTGAGGACCAGGACCGGCTGTTTCAGCTTGTCCCAGAAGTCAATCAACTTTTCCCGTTCATCATAGAAAACAGTCCAGGCGTCATCCTTGTTGACGGTTCTCACCATACCACCACCAACATGCGGGAGCATGAAATTGACACTGGAGACAACAAACAGGAAATCGGCCTGGCTGGCCTTCATCCCCTCCAGCAACCATTCCCGCTGGTCCCGTCCGAGCATCGAGATCCCTTTCTTATAGGGATCTTCCTTGTCGTGCATTTCCCGCTGGCCACGAGTGTCCAGGACGAAGAAGTCGCAGTTACTGACGGTCATCTTGAAATACGAACGGCGACCAATGGAATAGGAGACAGTGTCGTCTTCCGGCGGTGCCGGTTCAATTTTCAGACGATGCTTGTCGAGCACCCTGGCAATCCGGTAAACACCGGCGTTGGCAATACCACCGACCCCGTCCAGCGAATTATCGTTCACACCCGCCGTATCGGTTCCCCAGTGCACATGCAGGTTGGTTGCCCGCCCCAGGTCCAGCGTGCTGAAATCTGCCTTCATGTCGACAAGGACATCGCTCCCCTTGACCATCCTGGCATGGCCAAAACGGACAGCCTGCGGTGCGGGGAGGGGGTTACTCCAGCCCAGGTAGTCATACCAGGCCCGCACACCGATATCGCGAAAGACCGCGCGTCGATCTCTCAGTCCCGGGGAGCCTGCTCCCCAGACATCATTCAGGATCTCGTGGTCATCGTAGGTAAAGAAGGAGGGAATATCGCGATGCCAGCGTGTCAGTGCGGGCCCCTGGTCCAGGAAATGCTTGTAATTCTGCCAGACACCGACGATGGTCGGGGCGACCTGGACAACGTCAGGAGAAGCTCCCTCCAGGAGGCCAACCTGGTTACGCCATTGATCCGGCGTGTATTCACGCTGTGTTTCATAGAGCCAGTCCCCATTAAGAATGGCGAAGTTAATATCTCCCTTGAGCTGCCGGATCATGGTCTCAAAAGCCGGCAATCCAGGGCCGTTACTCTGGCCGGGATTCTGGTTGTTCCCACAGGCATACTCGAACTTGAAATTAAACAGCCCGCGAGGGTTCAGGGTGGGGTGCAGGTAGTCCTTGCTGTCAGGCATGGTTCGAAATGAACCCTGGCGCCCGGTATTCTCATGAACGTCGGGAAGGATCATCCGGTAATAGTAAGTGGTATCCGCTGCCAAGCCGCTTAACTGCACCCAGCCGGTATTGTCGTGCTCCCGGCTCGTCTTCACCCCGTCGCTGCGTTGATCGAGTGATTCCGGTGAGGTGCCATAAAGCACGACGAGTGTCCCAGGCTCTCCGGTGCGTGCCCAGACACCAACCCCACTGCTGCTCAGTCGTCCCAGGATCGGGCCATGCGTGATATGGTTCTTCTGCGGATCCTGCGGCCATGCAGTCAGGCACGAGAACAGGAGGCAAACCAATGCAGTCAGGCACACGCGGGCAGGGTTTTCATTCATCCGTCTATCTCCCAGTATTTTCCAGCCATCCGCTGTTTATTCTGCAGTCAGGTTCACGCTGCTGTCCAGTTCCCCCGTCGGCGGAGAAGAATATTTCTTCCCCTGATAACTCTCCCGCTGCCGGAGAAAACTGTCGATCGTGGCCAGCACCGCTGATTTATCCTGGCACCAGGCCGGGCCAACCAGGTAATCCGGAGGAGCATCCCCACAGACCCGCTCCACGACCATCCCCGGTGGAAGCCACTCGAGAAACTCGCTGGCCGACCGAGCATACTCTTCCAGCGTCATCAATTCGACGTCTCCCTGCTGCACCTGTTCGGCCAGGACGGTATTGGCAACGACATAGAGATTATGGATCTTGACCGCATCGACCTTCAGTGCCGCTACCTCGCGGGCCGTCTGCATCATCTCCTCATGTGTTTCTCCCGGCAGCCCCAGGATGACATGCAGGCAGACAGAGAGCCCTCGCCTCTGACTTCGACTGACTGCATCCCGCGTGACATGATGGTGATGCCCACGATTCATCTCGTCCAGGGATCGATCATGCATCGTCTGCATGCCATACTCGACCGAGAGATATGTCTCCTGGTGGAGACGCTCAAGGAGATCCAGCACTTCTTCTTCCACGCAATCGGGCCGGGTTCCAATCGACAACCCAACTACATCAGGATGGTCCAGGGCCTGCCGGTAAAGAGGCTCCAGCTGTTCTGCAGGTGCGTAGGTATTGGTAGCGGGCTGGAAATACGCGATAAACTGGTTCACTTTATAACGCCGGCGTAGCCCCCGGATACCCTCATCAATCTGGTCCCGGATATCCTGCCGGGGAACCCTGCGGCTGGGACTAAAGCTCCGGTTGTCACAAAAAGTACAGCCGCCAACAGCAACCGTCCCATCCACGTTGGGGCAGGTAAAACCCGCATCAATACTCACTTTCTGGACCCGCTGTCCAAAGCGACCGCGGAAAAAGAGATTCTGAGTGTAGTACCGATATCCGTCCGTTCGCCAATCGACCGGTAATGCCGATGTGTCCTGGGGTGCGTGCATTGACGCCTCGCGGAAATCTCAAGTAAACTACTTTTTCCCCACCAGCCGGGACTGGAGCATGGGTTCAAAACCAACTTTCATCCACAAGCACGTGAGCAGGGATTCCGCATCTTAGATCAAGCTGGGGTGCCCCTCAAGGGAACTGAATGTACGGTGAACTTGTCCCTGTTGGTGGTGGTGACAATATTCCACTGCTGGAAAAAAGGCTTCTTCTCGGGCGTCGCGAAAGTTGCGATATTGTGCTCCGTTTTTCCAATGTCTCGGCCCATCACTGCCAGTTGTTCGTCGAGAACGGTTACTGGTACGTGAAAGACCTGGAAAGCCGCAACGGCACCCGGGTCCATGGCAGGCGGGTAGAACGGAAGCGACTGGACCCCGGCTGCGAGATCGCCATTGCCAAGCACAAGTACACCGTGGAATACACGCCGACAGCCCTGGGTGCATCGGGCCCCCCCCCACCGGACGAGGAAGTGCTCAACCAGATCCTGGGGCGGTCACTGCTTGAACGAGCCGGGCTTTCTCGACGCGAGCGAAGCACGGATAACGACAAAGAACGGTACGACGCAACAAATAATGAGGCCGGCCAGATCGACGATCCGGAAAAACCGCTCTAGCGACAGGCCATGGGCCTGAAGACCGGTCTCCCGAAGAAAAGGAATGCTATCGTGGCAGAACAACAACTTGCCCATATCGTCTATTTCACCCTCCAGGAGAAAAGTCCCGAGCAGGTGGAAAAGCTTTGTGCCGCCTGCCGCCACTATCTCACCGAACATGAGGGAACAGTCTACTTTTCCGTGGGAACACTGGTCCCTGACCTGGACCGGGAGGTCAACCAGCGGGACTTTGACGTGGCTCTGCACCTGGTCTTCTCCGATCGCCAGTCCCATGACCTTTACCAGGTCTCGGATCGCCACCAGGAGTTCATCGCGACGAACCGGGACAACTGGTCCCAGGTCCGCGTCTATGATTCCTACCTGGGTTAACGGATCACCGAAAAAAAAGTTGATCTGCAGATCCGCTTCGTCGACAATGTGCCCTGCCTGCCAACGGCGCGTCTCCCGATGGCAGCCTATCCTGCCTTCCCCCAATCCTGCATGAAGGAAGAACCGATGTCGTTTCGCTCATGGAATCCCAACCGGACTGTCCTCATCACGATGCTGCTCTTGAGCCTGTTGACGGTCTCGCTTTCCGCCCAGGACCACAGGGGAGACTGGCCGCAGTGGCGCGGTCCGAACCGCGATGGCACCGCCAGTAGTCGGGGTCTCCTGAGCGAATGGCCCGAGCAAGGGCCCGAACAGCTTTGGCAGGTTGATTCCGTCGGAATTGGCTACTCGTCACTTGCTGTCAAGAACGGCCTGGTCTTTACCCAGGGTGACCTTGCCGGGGTGGAACACGTGCTGGCGGTGGATACCCGGACCGGCCAGATCGCCTGGAAAAAGCAGCCCGCGCCGGTGGCCGCGATCCTCCAGGAGCGGGTTCGCAGCGAATTTGAACGACATGACAAGGATGGCAACAAGATCCTCGACGAAGCCGAGGCGCTCGCTGGATATGGCTGGCGGTTTAACCAGTATGACCGCCAGGTAGAGGGAACTGCCGAATCCGTCGCTGCGGACCGCGTGGCACGGCTGATCAAACTGGTCGACAAGGATAACAATGGAGCCTTGACCTACGATGAAGTCGGCATGCTGTTCCAGGGGCGCGGGAATATCTATAGCGAGATCGACCTGGCCGACAAGGATGCCGATGCCGAAGCGCTTGCCAGCAGTCGCGCTACCAGGCTTCTTGCGTCCCTTGACAAGGACAAGAACAAGATGATCAGCCGGGAGGAATCCCGTCGCTCGCTGCTGGACCGGGACTTCAACAAGGTGGACGAGCGCGACCCAACCACCAACAAGGGGGATGAACAGCTCACCTTGGCCGAGATCAAAAGCTACCTGCTCACATCGGCCAAGGGAAAGGACGGGATCATTCGCCCGGCGGAACTGGCAACCTATTACACCCGCAAGCATCCCCGGGGCGATGGGTCGATGACCCAGGACGAACTGAAGGGCCTGTACGGAGGATATCGCAACGGCATGGGGGATGGTCCACGAGGAACGCCGTCGGTCGATGACAAGCGGGTCTACGTGGAGGGAGGCAATGGCGACGTGAGTTGCCTGGATGCCACAACCGGCGAGACAATATGGCACAGGAACTTGCGAGAGGACCTGGGCGGAGGGACCCCCGGATGGGGATATTCCGAGTCTCCCCTGGTCGAGCAGAACCTCGTGATTGTCACGCCGGGCGGAGGAAAGGGGACCCTGGTCGCGCTGGACAAGCTGACCGGAGACGAGATCTGGCGGACGGCGGATGTCAAGGAAAGCGCCCATTATTCGTCGCCCGTAGCTGCCGATATCGGCGGCGTCCGGCAGATCATCCAGTTTGCCCGTTCCTCGGTCTTCGGCGTGGATGCGAGTACGGGGAAACCTCTCTGGAGTTACAGTGGTGCCAACAACGGCACCGCAAACTGCACAACACCGATCGTCTACCAGGACCACGTCTTCGCCTCAAGCTCCTATGGCAAGGGAGGAGGACTGGCAAAAATCACGGTACAGGACGGCGTGCAGACAGCCACGGAGGTGTATTTTGACAAGCGGATGTCCAACCATCATGGCGGGATCGTACTGATCGGTGAATACATGTATGGATTTGGGAGTGGTGGCCTGATCTGCATGCACTACCTGACCGGCGAGGTCGCCTGGCGGGCCCGCAGTGTCGGCAAGGGATCCTTGATTGCGGCCGATGGAATGCTTTACCTCCTGAGCGAAGGCCACGAACTGGCCCTGGCAGAGGCAACCCCGGAGGAATACCGGGAACGCGGCCGCATCCGCCTGCAACCGCATGGTCGACCGAGCTGGGCCCACATGGCCCTGGCCGACGGAATTCTCTTTGTCCGGGACCAGGAGTCCCTGACCGCTTTTGACGTGCGAAAGAAAAAATAACCCGCAGGATCTAATCAACCTGGACTTCGAGTTCTTCCATGTACGGTATTCGCTCACTGCCTGCCGGCATGGAAATTGCCACTCCAAGCTGGTTTTCTCCAGCAAAGGGAGGGCAGTCCCCAAGCGCGATCTCTACCCGCTGACCTGGCAGACCACCACGACGATCTCCTGCCGGCACCCTGAGAATCTTGCGAGGCGGTACGCGCCGACCGTTAATCGACACCACCAGCCCATCGGCGGGATCGAGATGGTAGATCCAGAAGGTCATCGTGCCCTCGATGGGCTTGCCGTCACGTCCATCCGCCATCAGAAATGGAAAGACCTGCCTGTCTCCATTCACGCCGGCTCCAAACCGAAGGACCGGGCTATTCTGGTGCCCCAGGGGACTGCGGTTTTCGTCGTACCATGGATAATTTCTTACCGGGGGTTTCCGGGTTGAAATCCCCTTGCCCATGGGAAGGTAACGGTAGGTTCGGGGTCCGGAAAAAACATCCTTCCGGGTGGCAACAGCGGATGTCCACTGTGCGATCCGCTGCTGTTGCTGCAGGGTTGCCGTGGCCTCACTGCCAAAGTGGATTCCGACATTCCAGAAAGAAATACTATCGGCCCCGAAAGTATAATAATTCGCCGCTGCACCACGGGCCTCCGTGGCCGTCAACAGCATTCCCTGGTAATTTTTCCCGTGCTTGGCCGACATGGCCACGGGTCGATCGAGGATCAACGGAGGGTTCGTGTCAATACAACCCATCATATTTCCCATCACGACAATCGTGTCGACACCGGCGGGGCGTGTGAACCGGGAGAATTCACCTACCCTGAGCTGGGGGTCTGTATTATTCCATGTGGAGATCACCACGTAATCTACCCAGCCCTGCTTGACCCACGTTTCGATATCCACACCTGCCAGCCAGCAGGCAGCGAGCGACTCTGGCACACGCACCCCAAGCGTCAGCGACCGGCGGCCTCGTGTCCGAGCCGCCTCTTGTAACATCTTCTGCACCTGCCCGACATAATCGGTCAGGATCGATGCTTTTTCACGTCCCTGGTCGCGAGGAAAGTGTTTTGCCCAGCGGACAAAATTCAATTCCAGCCCGTCCACGTCATAGTCCTCGACAATCTCCTTCATGATCGCGAGGCGATGGGAGCGAACTTGCGGATAGGAGTAGTCCAGCGCCGTTTCATTGGTCCGGCTATCCGGCTGCCGGATCACGAATTCCGGATGTTCCACGGCAAAAAGCGGGCAGAGTGGATTCTCGGCCGTGATACGCGAATGGTGGGTATCACTCATGCGGATGGCGGCCAGCACTTCCTTTCCATGCTCGTGCATGTGGTCGCAGACGACCTGCAATGCATCGGTACCCTCTCTCTGGAGGGCGCGAATCCCCCGGGCCAGCCCCTGCCTGTAGTCTTCCCCAAAACGGGCCCCATAAATCTCTCCGGCCTGGGTATCGAAAGTGCAAATATCTGGAGTGGCTGCCAGGAAGACAAAAGTGGAGAACGGGACCGCCTCCAGCTCCCGGTCAAGCCATTCCCTGACGAAGGCGGTTGCCCCTTCGGCGGGCGCCTCGGTGAGAACCTGGGCATCGTCATTAAAAACGACCCTCGGTTTTGGGCGACCCGACTGTTCCTCGCCATGCAACGGCCAGCAAACCAGCACCAGGGCCGTCATGGCAGTCAAAGACTTGCACCACCGCATGGGAACACCCTCCTGTCATACTCCAAAAGGTCATGATCTCGACACGCGGTCTTTGCGCTAGAGGATCTGTTCGATCACCTGGCCACGGCTTAGCGGAATCGGCCGGTTAAAGGGATCATGGATCTCCGTGTTGGGAGCGAATCCCAGCAGGTGGAATACCGTGGCAATAAAATCCCGGGGCCTGACCATCCCATCCAGAGGATCTGCAGCATGCTTGTCGGTACTTCCGTGAACCACGCCGCCCCGGACCCCCCCTCCGGCCAGGGCAATAGAAAAAGCCCGTCCCCAGTGGTCACGGCCGGCATTCTTGTTGAACTTTGGCGTGTGACCGAACTCGGTGAACATGACCACCAGCGTCTCTTCCAGTAAACCTCGTTGGTCCAGGTCCTCCACCAGCGTGCTGAATGTCTGGTCCATGCTCGGCATCAGGTGCTGCTTGAGTGAAAAACTATGCTTGGCGTGGGTATCCCACCCGCCCTGGTTCTCGTAGCCATCTTTCTTGATACGTGCCCAGTTGACCTGAACCAGCGACACCCCGGCCTCGACCAGGCGGCGGGCAAGCAGGCAACTCTGGCCAAACCGTGTGCGACCATAGGCATCTCGCGTACCAGAGGATTCCTTCCGGAGATCAAACGCACTGGTCGTCCCTTCAGACCCCAGCAGCCCATAAGCCTGCTGGGCCTGCACGTCATAGTTTTCAATTGCCCGGCTCTCCTTCAGTTGCCCGGCATACCGGTTCAACTGCTGCAACAGGGTCCGCCTGTTATCCAGACGCAGCGAGGGGATATCCGCCGGCAACGTCATACCTGGAACATCCATCCGATCCTCGTGCGGATAACACTTGATCAACCAGGGGTCATGCCGGCGTCCCAGGAAACCCGCGTCCTGCCCTGGCCAGGGCTTGTTCCCGTCATTCCAGATATGCTCGGGAACGGTCACCGCAGAGGGGAGTTGTCCCACGTCCTGCCGGAGAGCCCGCACCATGGCCCCCAGGCTGGGAGAATCGTTGGGAGGGCCGGTTGGGCCACTCTCCCTGTTGAGTGGCTGGTGCTCAATCCCGGTGAGCATCTGGTATCCACTGGAGGAATGCGAATTGTCGCCGGTAACCATTGCACGAAGAACCGCTATCTTGTCGGTCAACTGGGCCGTCCGTGGCATCAGTTCTCCTACTCTCAACCCGGGAGTCCTGCTGGCAATCGAACCAAACTCCCCCCGGATCTCCTCCGGGGCATCCGGTTTCGGGTCCCATGTCTCATGCTGGGGAATCCCTCCTACCAGGCCAAACAGGATCACCGACTTCGCCTTGCCAAAACCTGGGCCGGAAGGGGCCGACTGCTGTTTCGATGCCAGAGCCCGGTTCTTCAGCAGCGATGCCAGAGAGAGGCCCCCCAGGCTGAGTCCCCCCACCCTCATCCATTCCCGACGACTGATACCATCACAAAGAGATGACGGTTTTCCCTGGAAAGATAACATGCTCGTATTTCTTCCTTCCGAACTCGGCGACACTGCCAGTTATTTTAATCGACATTCGCCACTCTTGAAATCCATATCTGGCAGAACCTCATCCCCTGCTGCCCAAACTATTTCCGGGAACCAGAGGCCAGCAAGACGGTGTCCGTCTCCCATTCTGGCAGTAAAATAGATGTCTTCCCTGGAAAACAAGAGCGAGGCCATGAACCACTTCAC
The DNA here is from genome assembly GCA_964476375.1 of uncultured Pirellulaceae bacterium. Classification (GTDB taxonomy): domain Bacteria; phylum Planctomycetota; class Planctomycetia; order Pirellulales; family Pirellulaceae; genus SAT2750. Next base: position 1,219 of record CAYYZW010000228.1, on the reverse strand, counting down.
TACCTGCACCATTATCTGGGTGGCTATCATCACGACCGGCACGGCAGGTGCCGCCGAACCGGTATCCTTCACGCGCGACGTACGACCGATCCTCTCGAACAACTGCTACACGTGCCACGGTCCGGACGACGCGGCTCGGATCACCGACGTCCGCCTGGACACAAGCGAGGGGTTATTTTCTCGTGACGGGGAGATCACCCCGGTCGTTCCTCACCAGCTCAAGGCCAGTGAACTCTACCGCCGCATCACATCGAATGATGACGATGAAAGGATGCCTCCGCCCGATTCCCACAAGACGCTGAGCGAGACGGAAAAGGAGACCCTCCGCCGCTGGATCAAGCAGGGGGCACGATGGGAACCGCACTGGTCATTCGGGCCAATCGCCAGGCCGTCGCTTCCACGGGTAAAGAACTCCGACTGGGCGAACAACGAGATTGACCTCTTTATTCTCGCCCACCAGCAACGGCAGCGACTCACACCCTCGCCACGCGCCGAGGGATATACCCTGATACGCCGACTCTACCTGGACCTCGTCGGCCTGCCCCCGACACCGGAGGATGCCGACCGTTGGCACGACGATATTTTCAAGGACAACGAATTCGACACGAATGCTTATGATCGCCTGGTCGACGAACTGATCGCCTCGGACCAGTACGGGGAACGCTGGGCCCGGCACTGGCTTGACCTGGCCCGCTATGCCGACACCAACGGCTACGAGAAGGATCGTGACCGGCCGATGTGGCCCTTTCGTGACTGGGTGATCCAGGCAATCAATGACGGCACGCCGTTTGATCAGTTCACCATTGACCAGGTCGCGGGGGACATGCTTGAAAATGCCACAGCGTCACAACGCATTGCCACCGGATTCCACCGAAACACGATGCTCAACGAGGAGGGCGGCATCGACCCACTGGAATTTCGCTTTTACGCAATGACCGACCGGGTGAGCACCACGGGCACGACCTGGCTGGGGTTAACGACCGGTTGCGCCCAGTGCCACACCCACAAGTTCGACCCCATCAGTCACCGGCAGTACTACGAACTGATGGCCTTGATGGACAATACCGACGAACCGGAACTGGACGTCCCGGACGCCTCGATCGACCAGCAGGTGTCGGCAAATCGTGCCCGGGCGGCAGTCCTTTTGGCAGAGTTACCCGGCAAGTGGCCCGGGGACAAGCCGGGATTCGATATGGACGAACGATTTCATCAATGGCTT
>CAYYZW010000227.1:0-12313 GCA_964476375.1 uncultured Pirellulaceae bacterium | reverse complement strand
GTGCTGGTGGCAGGCAACAAGATGGACCTGGGCGATTTTGACCAGCAGGTGTTTGACAATATTCGAACCGAGTACCAGCAGTTTGTGTCCCGGCTGGACATTCCTGACCTGCATTTCATTCCGATCTCCGCGTTACATGGTGATAACGTGGTGGATACCAGTGAAAAGATGCCGTGGTACAACGGCAATACGCTGATGAGTTTTCTTGAATCGGTCTACATCGGTTCCGACCGGAACCTGCAGGACTTCCGTATGCCGGTCCAGATGGTTCTAAGGCCCGACCTGGATTTCCGTGGCTTTAGCGGCACGATCGCCTCGGGGATTGTCCGTAGCGGGGACGAGGTGATGGTGCTTCCCTCCGGAAAGACAACCCGTGTCAAGTCGATCGAGACTTTTGACGGATCGCTCAAGGAGGCCTTTGCCCCGCTGGCAGTGACCCTCACACTCGAAGACGAAATCGACTGCAGCCGTGGTGACATGATCGTCCGGCCAGGGAACGTCCCCAAGCAACAGCAGAAGCTCAGCACGATGATCGTCTGGATGTCGGAGGAACCGATGGTGCCCGGCAAGCAGTATCTTTTCAAGCAGACCACGCGAATGATTACCGGAACCGTGAGCACGCTCCGCTACCAGGTCGACGTCAATACACTGCACCGTGAAAACGCCCCCACCCTGGGACTCAACGAGATCGGCCGTTGTGATATTTCGCTCAGTGAACCAGTCTCCTTTGACAGTTACCAGCGAAACCGTGCCACCGGTTCCTTTATCGTGATCGACCGGATCTCCAATAGCACGGTCGCGGCCGGGATGATCCTGGATCGCACCGCAGGCACAAGGCAGTCGGAACTCTGGGATGACCTGGATCAATACCAAAGAGAACTCCAGGATTCCACCAGCGCCGTGGAGACGAACGAGCGGGAAGCCCGTTTCGGCCAGAAGCCAGTCACGCTGCTGCTGACCGGCCTGACCGGAGCAGGAAAGACCTCACTGGCCTACGCCCTGGAACGGCGGCTGTTTGACATGGGTCGAGCAGCAATGGTTCTCGATGGCCAGAATCTCCGGCGGGGTATCAGCAAGGACCTGGGGTTCACTGCCGAGGACCGGAGTGAGAACCTGCGACGGAGTGCCGAGGTGGCGCAGCTGATGAATAATGCCGGACTGATCTGTATCGCCGCGCTGGTGGCTCCCAGCGAGGAGATCCGCCAACGGGCCGCCGAGACGATTGGCAATGACCGCTTCCTGGTCATCCACGTGCATGCCCCGCTGGAGGTCTGCAGAGAGCGGGATACAAGCGGCATCTACGAGAAAGTCGACCGGGGAGAGATTCGCAACTTCCCCGGTGTGTCTGCGACGTACGAGGAACCGGTGGATCCCGCCCTGCGCGTGGAAACAGAGCAGCTGGATGTCGGCCAGTGCGTGGACCAGATCGTCCAACTGCTTGAGTCTCGCGATATCCTCTCGTCCTCCTGAACGCGAGCATGGAAATCCGGGACTCGTGGACCGGAACCCCTGTCCTTTCACACGTGCCTTGACGTCAGTGGGGGATTCCCGCACAATCCTCACCGCAAACGGGTACTCGAAGCCCGGAAACAAAGAACTTTTCCTTTCGAGCGGGGAAACAGCATGTCCTCCCGAGCATTCCTGACGCTGCTTGCATGTGTCAGTTGCCTTCTGCTGGTCAACACGGCCCTGGCCAGAAATCTGTATGTGAACAACCTTTCCGGCGATGACCGGCATGACGGCCGGGCCCCGATCGCGGACACCCAGGATCATGGTCCCTTCAGGACGATCGACCGGGCAATGAGGGCGGCCCGCAAGGGGGACCATGTCGTGATTGCCAATACCGGGACCCCTTACCGTGAGTCGATAACCGTCCAGGGAGGCCGCAATAGCGGCCTCGTGACCCGGCCGTTCGTGATCCAGGGAAACGGGGCTGTGCTGGACGGGAGCACGGATATTTCTGCCGATGTCTGGAAACCAGTCCAGAAGGACCTCTACCGGTTCACGCCAGAATACAAGTCGCTGCTGATCTTCAATGGCGGTCGTCCGGCACCCCGGGTGATGGTCAAGGAGGATTCACTTCCATCCCTGAAGCCGCTCGAGTGGTGCCTTTACAAGGGAGATGTCTATTTTCGTGGCGAAGAAAACAAGCTCCCCGAGGATTACCCGTTGACCCAGACAAGCAGGCAAGTCGGAATCACGGTCTACGAGGCCCGTCACGTTTTCATTGCAGACCTGGTCATCCAGGGATACCGGCTTGACGGAGTCAACGCCCACGATGGTGCCAATCACGTGGAACTGGTCGGTTTGATCTCCCGTGGAAACGGGCGAAGTGGCATTTCCGTCGGTGGTGCCTCGCGGCTGACCATCCGGGCCTGCCTGGTAGGCAACAACGGTCGTGCCCAGCTGAGAACCGAGGGGCATTGTCGAGCCCGCGTGATCAACTGTGATCTGGTCGAGGACGATCCCCGGGCTCCGGCGATGGTAAAAAACGGGGGCCAGATTACTGTGGAGCAAAGTGCCCCACCCGTGAAACCATAACTCAAGGCTGGAGCGGGCCTGGCAACTGCGGCGCTGGAACTGGCCCCGGAAGAGCAGACGAGCCGGGTCCAGCGGGCGGCATGCCGGCAGGATCTGGAGCCACACCGGGAACCGGTGCGGGGGCCATCAGGAACAGGTTCTTGTTCTTGTAACGGTTAATCCGCAACCGCACATTCTGCTCCATCTCCACGTTCCCAGCCACGATCTGCAGTGCTCGTTCACAGGCCTGCACTGCCTGGTCAAACTCACCGTTGGCCGCCATGGCTGCTGCCGCCGTAATTAACACCTGCCAGTCCGAATCCCCTCCCTGCTGCATCAACATGCTGACCAGCTGGAAAGCTTTTTCCGCATCACGGATCGCGGCATCCGGGTGCGTACTGAGTAAATCCGCCAGCATCATGGTTGTCCGCATGTCATCCGGCTCCACACGGAGGGCTTCCTCCATGTGCAACCTGGCACGTGCCGGCTCATTCATCTGAACGTAGAGGGAACCCAGGCTACTGTGAATCGACGCCAGGTCATTGTCGATATTGACAGCCCGAAGGTAAAAGTTGATCCCCTTTCGCATCTGGCCCAGCTGCAGGTACCGTTCACCCAGGTCGGAATTGGCGCGTGCGTGGTTTGGCAGCAGGCTGAGCCCGTAGGAGAGCACCGCGATGGCTCCACGTGGATCTCCATCCTCAAACAAACGGTTCCCCGCCTCCAGGTACTGCTCGGCAAGAATACTCTTCAAGTTGTCCCTACGGACGCGATGACTGGATGCGACCAGCGCGGGAGAAAGCGGTTTCTCCAGGATCTCGGTAAGTGACGTGAGATGGTCCTCGATCAGTTCAATCACCGGGCGGTGGTATTCCAGGTCCCTGAGCCGGAGGTATTCCAGCAACGGACGATCGTCGACATAGATACTTGCCCCCGCTGTCATCCGCTCCAGGTCGCCAGGTCCACAGAGAAACCCGCCAAGGAAGACATGTTTCTTCTGCAGGAACTGCCGACCCCCTCCCCAGTAGGCGAAATCCAGATCCTGCTGTAATACCTCCGAGTCCAGGAACCCAATCCTCGCGTCAGGCAACTCGATACGGTCCGCAGCCATTCCCACCAGCAGCAGTTCGGAGGTGTTGTACCAGAGCACGCTCTGTGGAAATGTCTCGGTAAAGGTAGCCACGACGGAAAGAAAATCATCCCGACTAAGGAAATTAAGTGGAACAAACTGGCAGACCACACCTCCCGGGCTGAGTCGGTCACGGGCCTCCTGGTAAAAATCCCGGGTGTAAAAAGTGGCCACGCCAGGACGGAAAACCTGGCCCACTTCCAGGGAGATCACGTCGTATGTCCCGGATGTGTGCGACACATAATTCCGCCCGTCGTCAATAATCATCTCCACCTCATCGCGACCCATCCAGGATGCGCCGTCGAAGTGCTCTACAACCAGGTTCACCAGCCCCTGCTCGATCTCAACGACATCGAGTTTCTCGACCGGGTGCGCCAGGAAGGACCTGGCTGTCTGTCCTGTACCGAGCCCCACCACGAGGACCTTCCGCGGGTTCCTGTGAAACAGCATCGGGATATGGGCCGCCGTGGTCTGGTGGTTTTTTTGATCCGTCCCCTGCCACATGCGGTTCACCTGCAGTTCCTTCTGGGATCCGACCCCCAGCACGGCCATGTAACTTCCAACTCCCTCAACCGGTTCCGCGATCAACTGGCCATCGGCCGCCAGGAAATCCCCTGGAAGACGCATCCGCTTGATATAGAAGGAATTACTTGAAAGGCTGATCAGCAGCCAGAGGAGACTGAAGAGGATGATCAACTTGCCACGTCGCTTCACTGGCGAACTCCCTTCCAAAAGCAGCCAGGAAAAAATTCCCACCAACATGCCGATTCCGGTGGTCGCACGAAGCGTGTTCTCAAGGCCGATCCAGGGAAGCATCAGGAAACCCACTGCCAGCGAGCCGGCGATCCCCCCGAGCGTGTTGATGGCAGCCATCCGTCCCACCCCCGAACCAGCGTGCGAGGCCACATCGACGACCAGGCGGATTCCCAGGGGAAAGGAGATACCCGCGAAAATGGCCGGTATCAGCATCACCAGCGAAATCACCCACAGCTGGGCCGTGATCGACTGGGGATCCATCCAACGCTGCCAGAGCCCGGCCGGCAACATCAGGACCAGGAAAACAAGAACCGCCGAGGCCACCTGGACCATGCCGAAACGAAAAACATGACGCTCCGAATCATCCGAACTGCGACTGATGATCCAGCTCCCGATGACGATACCAAGCAGGATTACCGAGAGCGTAAGCGTGTACGTGTAGACATTGTTGTGCAGTACGAGTGAGAGGAAACGGGTCCAGACCACCTCGTGACCGAGCGCCACGAAACCGGTGAAAAAGAAGAGCCAGGACATCACCGTACGAGTACTCAAGGGCTCCCATTCGTCCTCGTCCCATTCCTCCTCGTCCTCGTCCCATTCCTCCTCGTCCTCTCCGTCCGCCTGACTCTCCTCTTGCAGGATCTCGTCTTCACGTTCTTCCTCGTCCTCTTCCGGTTCCACGTATGCTTCTGCATCCACAAAAGTCAGGCTGCGAAGCAGCAGGCCAATGAGGATATTGAGCGCACCGCCCACCAGGATCGTGGTACGGATACCGACGTAAGGAATCAACACGAACCCGCAGATCGCACAACCGGTTGCCGCTCCGAGCGTATTGAACGCGTAGAGCCAGCCAATCGAGGTCAGGATACCGTCCGACTCCCTGACGAAATGGCGGCAGAGCAGTGGCAGTGTCCCCCCCATCAGAATCGTGGCCGGCAGCAGGCAAAGACTAATTAACCCTATCCGCAACAGGGAAAGTACCAGCAGGTTGCCGACCACGTCGTCATAGATGGAGGAATAAAGTGAATTGGCAAATTGCAGCAGGTAAGGAGAGACCAGGACCAGAAGACCGACACCGATCTCCAGCAGAGCGTAAAGACGCATCGGCTGCCGGTTGTATTTCGATGCCCGCCCAAAAAAGTAATTCCCCAGTGCCAGGCCACCCAGGAAAACCGCCAGCACCGTGCTGACCGCAAAGGTCGTGGAACCGAGAATCAACGAGGACTGCCGCATCCAGCAGATCTCGTAAACCAGCGCCAGGAAGCCGGAGAGGATAAAAGCGATGACCGCGATGCGGTCCACTGCCGAGAACCCACCGGCCCGTGGCGAACCACCCTCCGCCGGAATTTGAGAATCGATGATTTCATTGCCCTCTGGAAGGGCAGGGGTCGGTGCATCAGTTGACATGTTTCTTGTTTCTTCTGCCTGGGAGCAAGCCTGCAGCACCGCGAGAATCCACACCCACGAGCGTGCCTATTCTCGCTTTTCGTCTGCCTCAACCCACTCGACACTGCCGGAGGCCAACCGGATGACCTCACCCTGGTCTCGAACAACAAGGTGGCCCAGATCATCAATTCCCTGGCACAACCCCGTTACAAGAAGATCCCCCTGGCGAACGCCAACAGTCCTTCCCTTTAACATACAACGTGCACGCCACCGGTCAGCGATTGACAGGTCATTTGTACGCAGAGAGGGAAGCAGAAGTTCGATTTCACGCAATACACCGGTCAGAACACTTTCGGGTGAAACGGTCGTGCCGGTTATGTCGACCACCGCAATCGCCTGCCCGGCAATCTCCGCCGGTGCCTGGCTGGTGGAGTTGTTAAGGTTAATCCCGATTCCCAGCACCACGGTCTCTCCCCCATCCGGGGATTCCATCAGGATGCCTGCCAGCTTGCGGCCCTGGCAGTAGATATCGTTGGGCCACTTGATCGAAAGCGACGGGCAGCCTGTGGCATCCTCCAGGGCACGGCAGGTAGCAACAGCCGAGAGCAGCGACAGTAATGACTGGCCGGAGGAATCCTCCAGACACAGGGAGACCGTGAAAGTCAGCGCCCCCGGGGCCGACCACCATCGGTTGCCAGCCCGTCCCCGACCCTGGTTCTGGTGATTTGCCACGTACAACCAGGGGTGCTGCGAAAGCCGGCCGGCACGGATTGCCGAAAGGCAGTCATCGTTGGTCGAGCAGGTCTGCTGAAGCAGTTCCACCCCGGCCAGGAATGTCCCCTGCACGATGCGACGACAGGCCTGCTCGTCCAGCTCCCGGGACCTGGGCTGCTCTGTCGGCTGACCGCTTTCTGGTATCGTCATTCAGGAGGAGGTAAGCTCAATCTTGGGGCCGGCCGAGCGAATTGCCTCACCCGCCTCATCGGCATACTGCTCGAAATTCTTGTGGAACAGTTCGGCCAGCTGCCGTGCCGTGGCATCGTACTGCTCCTGGTCACTCCATGTGTCACGGGGGATCAGGACATCCGTGGGACAACCGGGGCATTCCTGGGGAATGGCCAGGCCAAAGGCCGCATCCTCCACCGTCGGCTGGGCGGCCAGCTCTCCACTATGAATGGCATCAATAATGGCCCGCGTGTGGGGAAGGTTCATCCGTTCCCCGACACCATGGGCACCACCAGTCCAGCCGGTATTGATCAGCCATGCCGTGGCACCGTGTTCCTTCATGTTGGAGGCCAGCATCTCGGCATAGACGGCCGGGTGCATGACCAGGAAGGCGGCACCGAAACAGGCCGAGAAGGTCGCTTCCGGTTCATCCACTCCCATCTCGGTCCCCGCCACCTTGGCGGTATAACCGTTGATAAAGTGGTACATCGCCTGCTCGGGGGTCAGCTTGCTGACCGGAGGCAAAACACCAAAGGCATCGCAGGTCAGCAAGATGATATTACTTGGATGCCCGCCCACGCAGGGGATCTTGGCATTGGGAATGTACTCGATCGGGTAGGAGGCACGAGTGTTTTGTGTCAGAGAAACATCGTCGTAATCTACCTCGCGGGTAGCCGGATCACGCACCGTGTTCTCCAGCACACTGCCATAACGAATCGCCTCGTAGATCTCGGGTTCGCTTTCAACACTCAGGCCGATGCACTTTGCATAGCAGCCCCCCTCGATGTTAAACACACCGCTCTCGGTCCAGCAATGCTCGTCATCACCGATCAACCGCCGCCGGCTGTCGGCCGAGAGCGTTGTCTTGCCGGTCCCCGAGAGGCCAAAAAACAGCGAGACATCTCCCTGCTCCCCCTCGTTGGCCGAGCAGTGCATGGAAAAGACCCCTCGCTTGGGCATCAGGTAATGCATGATCGTGAAGACCCCCTTCTTCATCTCCCCTGCATACTCGGTGCCGAGGATGACGAATTCACCCCGTTCGAAATTGAGTGCCACGCTGGTGTTGGAATCAACCCCCTCGACATCCTGACTGGCTGGCAGGGCGCCTGCGTTGAAGATCACGTAATCCGGCTGACCAAAGTCCTCCAGCTGCTCGGCAGTGGGTCGAATCAGCATGTTGTGCATGAAAAGGGCATGGTAGGGGCGGGAGCAGACAATTCGCACCTTGATCTGGTGCTCGCCATCCCAGCCACCAAACCCGTCGACCACGTAGAGTCGCGGGCAACTGTTGAGATACTCGATGGCCATGCCCCGGTTGATGTCAAAAGACGCTTCCGAAAGCGGCATGTTGACCGGCCCCCACCAGATATCCTCGTGACTTTCCGGGTTGTCAACAATCCTCTTGTCCTTGGGGCTACGACCTGTTTTTTCACCCGAGTTCGTGCAGATCGCTCCGTTCGATGCAATCTCCGCACCGTCATACATGACCGCATGCTCGTAAAGAAGTGCCGGGGCACCATTGCGAATAACCGTTGTTGTTTCAATGCCGTAATCAGTGAGGTCCATGAGAATCGCCATCAGCCTTGTCTAAAGTCATGAAAAAAAGAAATGCGCACTGTCCTGGAAAGGATTGTGGGCAGTACCGATCAAGCCATTTTAGTGCACCTTCACCACTCCAGCAACGACCCCACCCCGGGCACACGATCAACAATCAAAACCGGTATAATGATTCTCTGAAAAGATCCTCCTCCTGTTCTCTCGCGGAAGTGTCCCAGCCATGCGCCCAAGCCAGACGAGTCACCGCCGCAGCTTTCTCAAGCTCTCCCTTGCCGGGGGAGCCAGCGCCCTGCTGACTCGTCCCACCAGGGTCACGGCCGCCCCGCAAGCGGAAGTGCTTGAGCGGCGCGTGATCAGCACGATGCCCCGTCATTACCATGGCTGGCCGACACTGGCAATCCGCAAGAACGGGCAACTGGTACTGGCCACCTCCGGGGGACGTGAATCCCATGTCTGCCCGTTTGGCCGGGTCGAACTCCTCAGGTCGGGGGATAACGGAAAGAGCTGGTCCGGCCCACAGGTGATCATGGACACCCCTATCGACGACCGGGATGCAGGGATCCTGGAGACGGACAGGGGGACCCTGCTAGCCACCACCTTTACGTCGCTGGCCTACGAGCCGATCCTTGCCACGGCAGAGGCGAATCCGGCCAGCTGGGATACCGCTCGCCTGGCCCGCTGGCAATCGGTTCACCAGCAGCTCACCCCAGAACAGCGAACCGCCACACTGGGAACCTGGATGGTCCGGTCAACGGACAATGGCATCACCTGGTCGAAGCCCTATGATTCCCTGGTGAACAGCCCCCATGGCCCGGTCCGGCTCGCCGACGGAACGCTGCTTTATGCCGGCAAGGAACTCTGGCGAGAGAACCCACGGATCGGGGTGGCCCGCTCACTCGATGATGGTGTGAGCTGGAAATGGCTGGCAGAGATCAGACCACGCGAGGGAGACCTGGAGGGGAAATACCATGAACTGCACATGGTCGAGGCGGCCAACGGACGGCTGATCGCGCAGATCCGAAACCACAACCCCAAGGATGCCGGTGAGACCCTGCAGTCCGAATCGAGCGATGGCGGAGCAACCTGGTCCCCACCCCATTCGATTGGTGTCTGGGGACTTCCCTCTCACCTGCTGCGGCTTTCTGACGGCCGCCTGCTGATGTCCTACGGGTACCGCCGCAAGCCATACGGCAACCAGGTCCGCATCAGCAGCGACCACGGGGAAAACTGGTCGGCCCCGTTGACCCTCTCGGCCGACGGCGCCGGCCATGATCTGGGCTACCCGAGCACGGTCGAACTGGCAGACCGGTCCCTGCTGTCGGTCTGGTACGAGCGAATGGAGGGATCCAGTTATGCCGTGCTGCGGCAGGCCCACTGGAAACTGACCGGCCAGGCCGGATAGCATCATCCTGGCCCGCGTGGAATAATGGTCGTTCCCTGATGTGCCTGCGAGAGACAAGACGGATGCCCTCCATCGAAAAATCCCCTCGTGCCTCCTGCCTGGCACTCTGCTTTGCCATTAGCTATCCCACGCTGCTGACGCTGGTTTACTTCATCTTTCTCCAGGAAGAGTCCTCGGCCCTGCAAATCGGCAGCTTTGGTCTCGGCAAGACCCTGCAGTTTATCTTCCCGCTGGCCTACGTGGTCTTGATCCTGAAAAGTCGTCCTCGACCGACTCGCCGGCCCACCGCCGGCCTGGGACCGGCATTGCTATTTGGCGCGGTAGTGATGGGACTGACCCTGCTGCTTTACCACTTCTGGCTCGTTCCTGAAAAAGTTTTCCAGGGAGGACCAACCCAGCAAATCCAGTCCAAGATCTCCGGCTGGGGACTGACCACCGGCTGGCAATTCTTCCTGCTCTCCCTTTTTTACGCCCTCATACACTCGTTCCTTGAGGAATATTACTGGCGATGGTTTGTCTTCCGGCAACTGCGAGAGAGGATCTCTCTGGGCTGGTCGATCTCCATCTCCAGCCTCGGCTTCATGGCCCACCATGTGGTCATGCTGGTCTTTTACTTCAAGGAATCCTTGTTCCTCGCTTTTCTGTTCTGTGCGGCTGTCGCCATCGGTGGAGCCGTCTGGGCCTGGCTTTATGACCGTCACAAGTCCCTGCTCGGCCCCTGGCTGAGCCACGCCCTGGTGGACGCGGCCATTTTCATCATCGGTTACACGCTGGTCCGCGAGATGTTCATCTAGTTGTTCTCCCCCAATCCCCTCTCACCGGTGAATTCCATGACCAGACAGGCAGAGACCGCCTACGACCAGCTCTGTAACCATCTCCGTGAAACCGCCCTTCTCGGCTCGGTCGAATCGCTGCTGGGATGGGATGAACGGACCAAGATGCCGGTCCGGGGCGGTGCTTACCGGGCAGACCAGACGGCACTCCTGGCCGGGATCGTCCATGGCCGGCGGACCAACCCCCGGATCGGTGACTGGCTCGCCGAACTGGAATCCTCCCCACTGGCCGAGGACCTCCACAGTGATGCCGGCACCGTGATCCGCCGCACCCGCTGGGACTATGACAAGCAGGTCAAGATCCCACAGGCCCTGGTAGAGGAGATCAGCCGGACCACCACGCTTGGCCAGCAGACCTGGGTCGAGGCCCGCAAGGACAACGATTTTGCCTCGCTGGCGCCGGTCCTCGACAGGATCATCACACTCAAGAGAGAGCAGGCCGAGGCGGTGGGCTACGAAGAGACCCCCTACGATGCCCTGCTGGATGATTTTGAACCAGGCGAGACGACCGCCAATGTCTGTCGTATCCTGGAAGGCCTGCGGGCTGACCTGGTCCCGCTGGTGGCAGCGATTGCCGAGAGTCCCAGGCAGCCAGAGACCTCCATCTTGAACCGGGATTACCCGGTCGACATCCAGAAGCAGTTCGGCACGGAAGTGGCTACGAGAGTCGGTTTTGATTTTGAACGGGGACGCCTGGACACCACCCACCACCCCTTCTGTACCGGCCTGGGGCCGGACGACTGCCGCATCACCACACGTTACGAACCGACATTTTTCTCCTCCTCTTTCTTTGGCATCCTGCACGAGGCCGGGCACGGATTTTACGAACTGGGCATGCGGAACGAGTGGCACGGACTGCCTCCAGGAACCTGTACCTCGCTCGGCATCCACGAATCGCAGTCCCGTTTCTGGGAGAACATGGTAGGCCGCAGCAGGGCCTTCTGGGACTGGTGCCTGCCACGTGCCCAGCAGCACTTCCCAGGGAGCCTGGGGGATGTGGAGCCCGGCGAGATTTACTTCGCTGTGAATGCCGTCAAGCCGTCACTGATCCGTGTGGAGGCGGATGAGGTCACTTACAACCTGCACATCATCATCCGTTTCGAGCTGGAACAGGCGATGATCGCCGGCGACCTGGTGGCGGCAGACCTGCCAGCCGCCTGGAACCAGAAGTACCAGGACTCCCTCGGGATCACTCCCCCCGATGACGCCGATGGCGTGATGCAGGACATTCACTGGAGTGCCGGTCTGATCGGGTACTTCCCCACTTACTCGCTGGGGAATCTCTACGCCGCCCAGTTCCTTGCTGCCGCGTCAGCGGAACTGGGGGATATCGACGAGATGGTCGGGCAGGGGCAGTTTGAGCCGCTCCAGGAATGGATGGGCCGCAACATTCACCATCATGGCCAGTGGTTTTCGGCTGCCGAGCTGGTCGCCCGGGCAAGCGGACAGCCTCTCTCCCACCAGCCACTGGTAAACTACCTGAAAAACAAGCTGCTGCCACTGTATGGACTCGCCCCCGAGCCAGCCTGAATGGTCTTTTCACGTGCCGGGGAGTACACTTGGAGGTTGCGAGGTCCGGCGTTGCCCGGGCACGAAGAAGCGTGACACCAACAGACCGTGCAGATGAGAAGGAGTACGCCGATGGCAGCCGCTACCTGTCCTCACTGTGATGAAGCGGTCACGGTTCCCGCAGGTGTCCAGCCCGAAACCCGCGTGGCCTGTCCACTCTGCCAGGAGGAACTGACCGGCGAGGATTTCATAGGACAACTCCCCCCGGCACTGGTC
>CAYYZW010000226.1:0-20909 GCA_964476375.1 uncultured Pirellulaceae bacterium | reverse complement strand
GAGGCCACTCGATAATCACCTGTTCACTGGCGAGGTCTGCCTGGAAGGGAGGGGTTCGTGAAACCGTGTAGCGGGAGACCCGGCTACCAGTCTTCTCGGCGACATCCTCGCCCATCACATGCATGACGTAGATGTAGCCGTTCCGTGTGAAGTCCGGATGGGCAGCGACGCCATAAGAGGTTCGGCCCGTCTCCAGGACCAGGTGTTTTTCACCCGAGTTGCGATCACTGGAAATGGCGAAAAGCTGGCCGGGACGCTGCAGGATCAGCAGGTAGGGCGTACCAGGGAGCTGCCCGGTGGCCAGTGGTTCCAGGAACTGCTGGCTGGGGAAGGCAATCCGTGTCATGTAAGGAAGGGGTGGATCGGGAGTTCCGTCGACCCGGGATGTCTCCCAGGGGGTGCGCTGATCGATGCCGGACTGGCCGTGTGCCGTGGCGGCTACCAGCAGCGTAAAAGCCAGGGCGAGAGGAGCGGCGAGGCGTCCTGGGTGGTGGTTGCCGGTCATGGTCGGTTGCCTTGAGAAAGGGAGTCGGGCAAGGGTCTCGTGAACCTGGCTGCCAGTATAACGAAGTTCCAGTGTCGATGCCGGGAAGCGGGGGGTTCTTGAGCAGGGGAGGGCAAACCGTTAACCTGCCAGCACGCCCGCGAGCGGGAACGTTTGTCACTGTGGTTGCCCTGGGAGAGTTCGAGTCATGCGAAACGGCATTCATTTCTTTTGGATCCTGGTCCTCGCCGGATTCTCGGTGACTGCGGAGGAAACAGTTCCTGCCCCCACGGGACGTCTTGTCCCAAAAGAAGCGACCTGGGAGCTGCTCTTCACCCGCTCCAGGCCCATTACCGGCGGTCTTACCGAGGGGCCGGCGGTGGCCCCCGATGGCAGTATCTACTTTTCGGACATCGGTTTTGGCGAGGACAAGGGGATGATCCACCGCTTTGACCCGGCGACGGGAAAAACGACCATCTTCCAGGACGACAGCAACAAGTCCAATGGACTGGTTTTTGACAGCCAGGGCCGCATGGTTGCCTGCGAGGGTTCGGGGAACGGGGGCCGACGGGTTTCTCGCTATGACGTCCGTTCGGGAGCACGTGAGACGATCGTGGACCTGTACCAGGGGAAACACTTTAACGCTCCCAATGATTGTTGCCTGGACTCGGAGGGCCGCATTTACTTCAGCGATCCCCGTTACGTGGGAGATGAACCACGGGAGCTGGAATACCGGGCGGTCTACCGGGTGAACCTGGACGGCAGCGTGGAGGAAGTCACGCATGACGTCGCCAAGCCTAATGGGCTAGCCTTAAGTCCGGATGAAAAAACCCTTTACGTGGCGGATCACGATAACGGGACGGACAAGATTGATCCTGAGAAAGACCCGCCAGAGCCGGGCCCGATGAAGATCTATGCATTCCCGCTTGATCCTGACGGACGCGTTGCCGGGGCTCGCAGGACGCTGGTCGATTTTGGCAGTCATTCTGGCTGCGATGGAATGACCGTCGATGCTCGCGGGCGGATTTACCTGACCGTTCGTTCGCTGGCCCAGCCGGGGGTGATGGTGATCAATCCAAAAGGCAGGCAGGTTGCCTTTTTGCCGACAGGGCCACCCAACCAGCAGTCCGGGGAGACTGCCGGACTGCCCAGTAACGTGGAGTTCGGGCTGGGAGAAGAACTGGATGTACTCTACGTGACGATTGACACCAGTCTTTACCGGATTCGTCTTAATGCCCGCGGATACCACAGGCAGTACAAGTGAACCTGGCTAGGAACCGAAGCCGTGAAGATTCTGCACAACCCCCGCTGTAGCAAGAGCCGCAAGACCCTGGCCCTGATCGAGCAGGCTGGCGGTGAGCCGGAGGTGGTACTTTACCTGGAGACGCCCCCGGCGGCCGACGAGCTGGACGAGATTCTCGGCAAGCTGGGACTGGAGCCGGGGGAACTGATCCGGCGGGGAGAGGATATTTACAAGGAACTTGGCCTAGGCCAGCAGGAATTTTCACGGCAGGAAATGATCGAGCTGATGGTCGCCAACCCGAAACTCATTGAACGACCGATTGTGATTGCCGGTGACCGGGCCGTGCTTGGACGGCCACCGGAAAATGTGAATGAACTACTCTAGTGGCCCTGCCAGCAGGGCGTGGAAAGCGGAAAGCGGGATGAAAATACAGCACGATACCCTGCATGGTTACGCCGAGGCTATTTTTGCCGCGGCCGGGTGTGAGACAGCCGAAGCGGCCTGCGTGGCACGCCACCTGGTCGGGGCGAACCTGGCCGGTCACGATTCGCATGGTGTGATCCGTATTCCCCGGTACGTCCAGTGGCTTCAGGAAGGGAAGGTGGTCGCCAACCAGCCACCGGAGGTGGTCCTGGACGGTGAGAACATGGCCGTGCTCGATGGCCAGTGGGGACTCGGCCAGAGCGTCGGGGAGACCGCCGTGCAGATGGGGATCGACAAGTCGGCCGGCGGCGTATCGGTCGTGGCGCTGAGAAACGTGGGGCATCTTGGCCGCATCGGCGACTGGCCGCTGATGGCGGCAGAGGCGGGGCGGCTGTCGGTGCATTTTGTCAACACCAGTGGGGCCGGGCTGCTGGTGGCCCCTTTCGGGGGGATCGAACGGCGGCTCTCGGCCAATCCTTTTGCGGTCGGTGTGCCGGTGGAAAATGGAGACCACCTGATCCTGGATATCTCGGCCTGTACGATTGCCGAAGGGAAGATCCGCGTGGCACTGAACAGCGGCGTGCAGGTGCCCGCTGGCTGTATCATGGACGCCGAGGGAAACCCGACGACCGACCCGAAAGTGTTTTATGACGATCCGGGTTCCATCCTGCCGATCGCGGCGCACAAGGGATACGGGCTGAGCGTGATGATCGAGATGCTGGCCGGGGCGCTGACCGGTGGCGGCTGTACCAACGTGGCCAACAAGGGTCGCCTGGCTAACGGCATGCTGAGTATCTATATCGAACCGTCAAGCATGATCGGCCGGCAGGAGTTTTCTGCCGAGGTGGACCGCTTTGTCGAGTTTGTCAAGAGTTCCCGCACCGTCGACCCGGACGGCCAGATCCTGATGCCGGGAGATATCGAGCGGATGCGGCACCAGCAGAGAGCCGCTGAGGGGATCGAGGTCGATGCGGTCACCTGGGGACAGATTTACCAGACCGCCAGCGAACTGGGTGTGGCCGGCGACATGCCCCAGCCCTCGCCCTGAATCAGGGTTCCGGGCGGCAAAACCCTACGGCGGTCAGCGCGTAGACCAGTGCCACGCGTTCAAGTTCTGCCAGCGGGACCTCCTCCTGCGTGGTATGAGCGCCCCTGGCATTGGGTCCATGCGTAATGGCGGGAATCCCGGCGATCGCGGCAAACGTGTTGCCGTCGTCCACAAAGGGCTTGCACCCCTCGGGCAGTGGCTGGCCCATCACAGAGCGGGCTGCTTCCTGGAAAGCGGTCACCACCGGGTGGCTGGTATCCACCCGGTAGCCGTCACGGACGAAGTGGACGGTGGCATCGGGGGTGACCTGGTGCAGGCTTCCGACGGCGGCAAACAGATCCTCAAGCTGGCTGAGGACGTGCTGGTAATCGGTGCCCGGGAGCCAGCGGCGGGTTCCGGAAAGAGAGAACTCGGTAGGGGACTGGTTGTATATTTCGCCGCTGGCAATTGTCCCTACAAAGAGGCTCTCGCTGCCGGCCAGCGGGTCACGGATCTCGGATAACTCAGTATCCAGTTCCCGCAGTCGCCGTACCAGGTCGGCGCCGGCGGCGATCACGTTGGGTTGTTCGCTCCCTCCCAGTACCTCGTGCACCGGCTCGCCCTCTCGCCGCAGGATGACCTCCAGGATGGCCAGGCCGCGGCCGACGACATTCAGCCGGTCGCTGTTGTACTCGGGCAGCATCACGGCGTCGCCCACGAAGCCATCCCGGATCAGCTGGTCGACCTGGCTGCCGTCTCCCCAGGGAGACTCGTGCAGGTCGTGGGCAGTCAGCAGGATGCTGCCAGCCTCCGGCAGCCCGGTATCCCTGAGTGCCCGCATCGCTTCCACGGCGGCAGCAATCCCTCCTTTCATGTCCGAGGCGCCACTGCCACGAAGGATGCCGTCCTCGACCGAGGGGGACGTGAAGGGGAGGTGGACGGTGTCCAGGTGTCCGTTGAACTGCAGGGTCGGTCCTGGCCGACCACTCTCAAGACGGGCGGCAACGGCCGGTGCCGATGGCCAGCCAGCCTCGGGGCGTTCCACGGCGAATCCCTCCGTGGTGAGAAGATCTGCCAGGTGGTTGGCCACGTCGGCGGCCGACCGGGTGGGACTGGGTATGGCTACCAGTTCGGTGGCGGTCTCTACCAGTCGATCCAGGTCGATGGCACTGCGAAGTTGTTCACGGATGTCCTGCATGGAACTGTTCTCTCCTCTGGGTTGAATGAGAGATGACTAGAATAACGTCCGTTTCCAGCCGGGGACCAGTCGCCGCATTGTCTCGGCGTCGTTGCGGCGATGCATTCCGGACTTGTAAAAAGTCTCCTCCGCCCGGGACAGCTTGTCCTGGTCAAGTGTCACGCCCAGTCCCGGTCCCTGGGGGATCTGCATCTTCCCATCCCTGATCGGCAGGTTGGGGCCCTCGATCACGTCGGCACCCTCGATCAGCCAGGGGTAATGCGTGTCACTTGCCGAGGTCAGCTGGGGCGTGACTGCGGCAGTATGGATCATGGCGGCCATCGAGATGCCGGCATGGTTGTTGCTGTGCTGGCTCAGTTCCCATCCCATCACGTCGGCGATCCTGCCAAGGGCCTGGCAGGCGGTGATCCCACCCCAGAAATGGTGATCGCAGAGGACGACGTCGACCGGCCTGGTGGTGACCGCCCCGGGGATGTCGCTGAAACTGGTGACACACGAATTGGTGCTTGTTCGCAGGCCCGTTTGGGCGCGAACCTTTCCCATCGCTGCCTGGCCGGCAACCGGATCCTCGTAATAATCCAGTGGCAGTTTCTTGAGCTGCTTGGCGATCCGCAGCGCGGTCTCTATTGTCCAGCGGCCGTTGGGGTCGATGCGAAGCGGGACTTTTCCCTCGAATTGCTGGTGGATCAATTTCAGGGCTTCCAGTTCCAGTTCCGGTGGGAAGACTCCTGCCTTGAGTTTCTGCACGCGAAACCCCCATCGCTTGTGGAACTTCATCGCCATCTCGGCCATGGCCTCGGGGGTTCGCACATCTCCCCAGTCATCCAGCGCCCTGTCTCCTGTGCCACGGGGGTCGACAATCCGCTTGTCGTCCAGGATCGTGGGATGGTCCGCCGCGTAGCGAAAGAACAGGTAGGCTGCGAATTCCACGTCCTCCCGGACCGGGCCTCCCAGCAGGTCGCAGACACGCCGGCCGGTGGCCTTGCCGATCGCATCCAGGCAGGCGACTTCGATTGCCGTGTAAGCGCGGTTGGGAAGGGCGAATTCACCGTGGCCGAAATTGCGGTAGGTGAGGACGCTGCGGTCGAGGATGTGTGGATAAAAATCCATCAGCATTTCGAGAATTTCCAGGTTTCCGTAGGTCTCACCGACCCCGACGATTCCCTCCTCGGTTTCCAGTTCGACAATGGCACGAAGGAAATACGGGCCGTGGCATCCACCGGCGGCCAGCAGGGGGGGGTCGGGAAGGGCGATCGGTGTGACCTTGATCGTCTTGACTCGCAGGTCCTTGCGATTGCGACGACGGTTGCCGGCGATCAGTTTATCGAGCGGGCTGAGCAGTGCCAGGCCACTTCCAAGGCCCGCGAGGCGGAGCAACTGGCGACGGTCGAGGAGCGAGGAGTCCATGGGAAACCCTGTGGCACGCGTCGGGACATCTGGTGTGCGGACAGTGTATCAGATTTGCCGGCCTGGAAAGTCTTTTTGTGGGATCGTCCCGGCGGCTGTGATAGACTGCGACAGAAAGAGAAGGCCAGGAGAGAAACAGGGGAGGACCAGGATGGCAAACCGACGGGAATTTAACCGGCTGCTGGCCGGTGCCGGCTTGGCATCGGGACTTGGTGACTGGCAGGGGCTGCTGCCGCTCAGCCCGCTTGATGCGCAGCAGCACCAGGTGACCCCGGAGCTGGTCCGCCTGCGCCCGGAAATTGAACCGCTGGTCCGACAGATTGAGAAGACGCCCCGGGAGCACTGTTTTACGATGATGCTCGGAGAGCTTCAGCGGGGTCTTTCCTACCGCCACTTCCTGGCGGCCCTGATGCTGGCCGGGGTGCGCAACGTCAATCCCCAGCCACCTGGCTTCAAGTTCCACTGCGTGTTCGTTGTCCAGTCGGCACACCAGTTGAGCCTGGACGCTCCGGCCGGGGACCGCCTGTTGCCTCTCTTCTGGGTGCTGGATGAATTCAAGAAATCCCAGCAGCAGGATGTCGAGGAAGGGGATTTCAAGCTTGGCCCGCCCCCGGGCAAGCTGCCCTCGGCGAGCAAGGCCTGGGCGGAGTTTCATGGTGCCATGCAGATGTGGGATGAACTCCGTGCCGACCGGGCGATAACGGCACTGGTGCGGACACGGGGTGCCGGGGAGATTACCGAGCAACTCTGGAAATACGGGGCGCGAGATTACCGTAATATCGGCCACAAGCCTATTTTTGTGGCCAATGCGATTCGCACGCTTGAGACGATCGGCTGGCGTCATGCCGAGCCGATCCTCCGGAGCCTCGTGCTGGGATTGCTCGATTACGGCATGGACGAGCGGGTCAACCAGTATGCCTTTGAGGACCAGTGTTTCCTGTCCAATGAAAAACGGGCGAGGCAACTGGCAGCGACATTGCCGGGAGACTGGGCAGCAGGGAAAGCGGATACGGCCCGCACCGTGGAGCTACTAGAGATGATGCGGTCGATGGAGACGGAGAATGCCTGCCAGCAGGCAGCCGACTGGCTGGCAGGTGGCCAGGCCCAGGCGACCTGCCTGTGGGATGCTGTGCACCTGGCAGCGGGTGAACTGATGATGCGGCAACCCGGCATTTACGGGATCCACACCGTCACCTCCGTGAACGGCCTGCGATATGCGTTTGAACAGGCGGCGAGCCCGGCCACTCGAATGTTAATGCTGCTGCAGGGGATTGGCTGGATGTGCCAGTTCACGAGTTTCATGACAGCAACGAAGAAAGGTCTTGGGAAACAGCAGATTACCGACCTTGGCAGGGTCGATGTGGCTGCCGACCCGGGCGATGCGGTTGGCCAGTTACTGGGGGACGTGGGGAAGAACGCGCAGGCGGCTGCCTCCCAGGCATTTACCCTCGGCCTTCGGGGAGAGCATGTCGACCTGCTCGTTGCCGAGGCCCGTCGCCTGGTGTTTCTCAAGAATACCGATGCCCACGGCTTCAAGTACCCGGTTGCGGTTTTCGAGGATTACCGCCGGGTCTCGCCTGCCTGGCGGCCCCATATGCTGGCCACGGCGACCTATTATCTGAGTGGCAGCAGTCGCCCGGACTCGCCGGTGATGCAACGGGCGCGAGAAGCGGTCCGGCAGTTGGGCTGATCGACCTGCCGGCAGTTCTGACTGTCACAAGCGTTACAACCCGGTCATTACAACCGGTTTCTCCAGGCCGACGTGATCACCTAACTAAAAGCTCCCGAGGAGTTGGGCGGCAACTGTCGTCGTCGGACACGGCCCGCCGATAAAAGGGGGGTGCACTCACGCCATGGACCGTGGAATCCATTTGGGATCCGGTAATCGGCTGCACCGCACATGGCTAGGCTCGTGGAATGAACGATCGCCGGGCCTCAATACGACATGGAGGTAGACGGTGAAGCGGATGCAATTCTGGAAGCGACGACGCGCCGTGGAAGCCAGGAAGAGACTTCCGGTCACCTCCCCTCACCGACGATGCCAGTTCGAGGAGATGGAAGCACGCCGTTTATGTGCTGTCGATCCGCTGGCTGCGGGCCTGGTTCCTGCCAAGCAGGATCTGCCGGAAGAAATAGTCCAGCTCCCTGTGTCCGACGTGGAAAACGGCTCCCGTGGGGATGAGGGAGACGGGCTGGAGCTTGTGAGCGAGGGGCAACAAGCCAGGATGTCGGTGGATTGGCCGGCGCCGGGGCCGGGGATGATGTCCCGGCCAGGGCCACGGCCCCCGCTGGAGCTGCCCGGGGCGATTGGTTTTTCGTCGCCCGAACGGTTTTTGTCCATGGTGAACAGCTTTCCGCAGATTCCTTTTTACGGCAGCAGCTACCAGGTCCAGCGGAACTGGCACCTGAGCATTCTCAACGCGGGCTCCCCTCGTTTACCAGGGCCGCATGCCGCTGTTGCCGTTGGCAGTGAGAACAGTTCGGCAGCCGCTTGGTATGCCGATGCAGGGAGTTCCGGCGAGTGGCAGCTGGGACGGCCCCGGGCTGGCCAGGAGAATCTGTCGGCCCGGTTCGGGATGCCGGGTGGAGTTCCTGTGGCAGGGGACTGGAACGGGGATGGCGTGACGGAACTGGGGGTGTACTGCCAGGGGAGATGGCAGCTGGATCTGAATGGCAACGGGGTCTGGGATGATGATGACCTCTGGGTGGAACTGGGAGAATCCACCGATCAACCGGTCGTGGGGGACTGGGACGGAGATGGAAAGGATGATATCGGCATCCTTGCAGCCGAGTTACCGGGAGAGAGTTATTCGGCCCCCCATCCGGAAAGGCTGGCCGGCCGGCCGGCGGCCCCGGGTGAATTCGCTTCGGGGAGTATCCGTCACCGCACGATGCAGGCAGGTCGACATGGTGAAAGTCGCCGAGAGCTGGTGGATCATGTTTTTCACCATGGGATGTCCCATGCTGCGCCCGTGGCCGGGGACTGGAATGGGGACGGGATCGACACGATCGGCGCCTACCGGGATGGTCACTGGCACCTGGATACAAACGGCGATGGGCGACTGGATGAAAGGGACCAGCGCGTCGTCCTGGGCAGGCCGGGAGACCTTCCGGTGGTCGGGGACTGGGATGGCGACGGTGTTGACCAGCTTGGTGTCGTCCGGCAGGGGGAGTGGATACTTGATAGCGATGCAAACGGTGAACTGAACATCCGGGACGAGGTGTTCGGGCTGGGAGATGTGACCGAGAATCCGGTGGTCGGGGACTGGGCCGGGGATGGCGTCGATCAACCTGGGTCTTTTCGGCAGGGTTCGCTGCCCACGCCTTCGGACGCTCCGGGGCCCGGCGTTGAACGACCGGGGAGATCCTAGGACGCCTTCAGTTCCCTGGCTTCCAGTTCGAACCGGTCAATGTCCGCCTCGATCTGTTGGATTTCTCCAGGTTCATCATCCTGTTCGCGAGCACCGGAAAGTTGCTGGCGTAAATTTTGCAGTTTCTTGTTGATGACCAGGAGTCGCTTTTTTGACTTCTTGTTCACCTGCCAGCCTCCTGCTGAAATGTCCGTTCACGATCGTCACTATCTTAGGGCATCCGTGGGCAGGGGCAAGTAGTTTTTGCCGACGCCGGATCGGGCAGTTCTAGTCGGACGACTGGAGCGTGAGTGCCAGGGCCAGGGCCTCTTGTGGATCGACCAGGCGCCCTTCCAGTTGGGCATCTCGTACCTGTTCAAGGATCATCTTGAAATCTGGCCCGGCGGGAATTCCAGCCTGCAGCAGGTCATCGCCGTTGATCAGGGGGGGCGGGTTGAGTTGATCGGCCGGCAGGGCCAGTTTTTCCAGGCAGAACCGGTGCCAGTCCCGTGGCTCCTGTCGCGCCGTCCCGATGGCGTCTGCCAGTTCCAGGAGAAGGTCGACCTGGGGTTCGATAAGCAGTCGCTGGGCCTCGGGCCAGGGGGACTCGTGCAGGCGAAGCACGCGGGGAAGCTGCTGCTGGAGCCAGAGGACAAGTTGGCGGTCATGGTTCGACATTTTCAGACGATCACAGGCCGTCTCCAGGTCCGTCCCGGGTGAGAGTGCCGCACCACAGGCCGCCAGGATGAGTGGAAAGCTGGGGGACTGGGTTTTCCCCAGGGTGACTTCCAGTTCCGACCAGCGGCCGGCGCTGCTGGTTTCCAGTTCCGGCACAACGGCGGCCAGCAGGCCGGAATCATGAAGAAGCCGGATGCCGCGGAACCGCTCGGGGTGCAGGAGGATTTTCTGCAATTCCGCCTGGATCCGCTCGGCGCTGACCACGGTGATCTCGCCGGCATGCCGCTCTATTGCCGCCCAGGTATCCGGTTCGACCTGGAACTGCAGGGCGGCGGCAAACCGCACGGCTCGAATCAGCCGCAGCTTGTCTTCGGAGAAACGCTGTTCCGGATCCCCGATGGCACGGATCAAGCCGGCTTCCAGGTCCGCCTGGCCATCGACGTGGTCATAGTATTCATCCGAGAGGGGGTCGTAGAACATCCCGTTGATGGTGAAGTCCCGCCGCTGGGCATCCTCGCGGGCATCCGTAAAAGTCACGTTGTCCGGATGGCGGCCATCGCTGTAACTGGCATCACTGCGGAAGGTCGCCACCTCGATCGGTTTTCCTTCACCGGCGATCACCATGATCACGCCAAAAGCGGCACCGACGGAGATTGTGCGGCGCTCTCCGAAGAGTTTTCGGATCTGGTCCGGCTGGGCATCGGTGGCGATGTCAATGTCGGCATGCTGGAGCTGTCCGAGCTTCCGGTCCCGCACACAACCTCCCGCCCAGAATGCCTGGTAGCCCGCGTCGCGCAGGGCGCGGGTGACCTGGAGGGCAGCGGCATGTTCCGGTGCCATGTCGTTCATGGGGCCTGCAGGGGGTTGGAAGGAAAGGAGACTGGTGAATCTCTCCTTTTTAAACCCTGCTATCTGGTTCCAGCAATATCGCCCGGGCCGGATGAGCGGATTTCCGGGCGTACCAGGATCATCATTTCCACCTCGTGCGACCCGGTGCGGGTCGTCTGGAAGGCAGATCCGACATAAGGAATGCTTTCCATGAAGGGGACTCCCACCCTGCGGGAACGAGTCCGTTGCTGTGGCATGCCGACCAGGGCCAGGGTCTGGCCGGGACGGATCGCCACGGTGCTTTTGTTGTGGCGGGTTGTGAGAGTGGGGGAGCGGTTCCCCTGGGTGTTGGTGTCCGTTTGCATTTCCACTTCCATCAACTGGGTGCGAACCTGCAGGTGGATCATGCCATCGGGGAGGAGGTGGGGTGTGAAATCGAGCGTCGTGCCCAGTGGCTTGTCCTTGAGGGATCGCCAGCTTCCCAGCTGGGCACTGGAAACAGGCAGTGTCTTGTCGATGCGAAAATTGGCCGTCGCGCCTGGCCTGGTCGTCAGCTCAGGGTGAGCCACCACCTGGGCACATTCCTTTTCGCAGAGCACCTGGACGAACTGGTGGAAATTGTGCTGGGGTTCGAAGACACCGATGTGAATCAGTTCACCGTTGTCCTGGGAGGTGGTGAAGCGATGGGTGGTGGAGGTGGTGACAGGTTGCTGGTAGGGAAGTTTTGGCCAGATCAGGCCGGCGTGGTCTGCATCGGTGCGGGTGAACTCAAGGATCTGCATGTGCAGGACCACGACCGGAGGGGCCGTGATCGCGAGCTCGTTGACGACGTTGGGAAAGACCTGGCGAGCCAGCTTCTCAATCTTTCCGGCGGTCGCTGCGTCCGGTACGGGGCCGCTGATCACGATCCTGGAATCCGTGTTCTGGAGCGTGACGGGAATCCTGGGGAACTGTTGCTGGAGTAGTTGCTGCAACTGGTCGGTGTCGGCATAGACCACGGTATCGAGCCGGCGTACCGTGGTTTCGGATTCCCAGATGTAGATGGTGGTCTGGCCTGGCCGGCGGGCAACCACCGTGAGTTCCCGGGGTGTCCTGGGTACCACGCTTACAATCGATGGGTCCTGGACCAGCACGCGAGGGATGGCATGCGGAGAGACGACCGGGCGACGGGCGCCGACCTGGAGCTTGAGCGTCTGCTGGGAGGCGACCGAGGTCTGGATCGGCGTGGTCTCTGGGGGTTGCTGGGCGAGAAGTGTGGCGGCGGAAATGACCAGTACGGCCAGGCAGGGGAGAAACAGGCGGGCGCGGAAATGCATGGTGTGGTTACTTTCGTGGTGGGGCCTGCTCGTCATTTTGCAGGGCAGTTTCAATGGTTTTCCAGGTCGTTTGCAGCCCGGCGATGGTATCGGGCTGGTCATCTGCCACCATCACGAGTGGAGCAGATTCAGGAGTTTTCCAGCGGTACTGGGTGACTCCGGTTGGAGTGAAAATGTCCATGGTCCAGTGCATGCTGGCAGACCTTGCCTCGGCCCTGGTTTCGGCCCTGGCCTCGGCCCTGGTTTCCGCTTCGGCCACCAGGCGGGCAACCTGCTCGGCAGACTGGATCTCGGCTTCTTCAAGCGCGGTGGAGACAGCCTGGGCGACTGCCTTGTCAATCATCTCGGCAGTCTCTTCCTCGCTCGGCGGGGCAGGTGCTTGTGCTTTCTCGGGCGGCTGCCGGGGCGGAAGCTGTCGCCCCAGGTCCCGGATCACAAGTGGAGAATTGCCACGAGGTGGCAGGCTGGCGACCAGTTGCTGGTAGGTGTAATCGTCCTGGTGGGGGTCGGTGTCTGCTGGATCACCGACCAGTGAAAGACGAAACAGGCCGTTTTCGGCAGCCAGTAATAATGGCTGGACTTCCTCCTGCTTGACCAGCAGGGTGACAACACAGGGAACGACATTTTTCTCGTCCCCGGCCGCTTCGGAGGATTCATTTTCCAGGTCATGGTGGTGGACACGGGCTGATGTGGCGACGCGGCGGGTGGTCGGGACAGGAATGGTCGCGCTCTGGGGCAGGTAGGCCAGCACATCGACGCGGCACCCGGGCTTCATGGCCGCCTGGAGCGAGGAAGTCAGGGACGTGTGAATCACACACATCCGGTATCCGCTGGGGACAAACTCAAGCGCGGCAACGACCGAGTCGGTGGTGTTGTCGGCCGTCAACGGTTCTCCCGGCTGCAACCGGGAGAGTGCGTAACGGGAGTCGATGTCATGGATGGAGTGATAGGCTCCCTGCGGAATCTTCTCGCTTGGCAGGGTGGCAAGCCGTACGTTTCGGGGCCCCAGGGGAAGGCCGGCATCCAGGTCGACCGTTGTCACCAGGACCGTCCTGGTTTCAGAGTTTCCGGGGTTCGCTTGGGAGTCACCCGGCTTGCGGCCGACCGAAACGGCGGTCACCAGTCCAATGGTCATCGCCACCAGTGCCAGGAGCATCGGTTTGAGTTTCATGGATCGATTCCGAGAGGGTCTGAAATACAGCCATCTTCCAGAGGCCAAAAGCTGTCAAAAACACGCAGACCTCTGATCGTTTCTTTCGGAAGTATCCGCACAGCTTCTCCAGCTTACGTCTCACGTTTCAGGGTGCCCGGGCCGCACCGCAGGCTGCGCATCCTGCCTGGTTTCACGGGGAGGCTCGTTTCTCTGCCACTTTTGTCCTCTCTGGGGGCCGAATTGCGTTATGGGAAGTAGAGGGGAGGCACGGGATTCATAAACAAGGGGTGAAGAAAGAAGGGTCTGAGTATGAAAAAAACATGGATAAAGACTGCCGTGGTATGTGCGCTCCTGACCGCCACACCGGTGATGGCAAGAAAGCCAGTCGAGATTCCGAGCGTTGTTGAAAACCCGGTGATTGGCGACCTGAATGCGGACGGCCTGGTCGACATGGAAGAGGCGTATGCCCTGATGCAGAATCCGGTCTTGAAGCGTGAACTGTTTAGCAGGAACGTTTCCGAGCAAAAACGGTTCTACCTGAGCCTGGAGAAGAAGGTCAGGCTCAAGTTGATTCGCCTTTCGCGATGCTATGGTACGCTCCGCTGGGAATATGCGGTGGAGCGTGCCCGGGAGAAAGGACTCAGCGCGATCGACGCGGAACGGATTGCCCTGGCGCTTCGCCGGTGACTCTCGGTGGGTTCCCCGGCCGGCCTGATGTATCATGGGATGGACAGGGTTGTTGATCCACGTGATTCCCGATGGTGGTAGCCGGTATGAGTTCATGGACGTTTCTGCACGTGAACGATAGCCACATGGGGACGGCTCGTTCCTATCGCTTTCGCCCCGCCATCAACAAGCGATGGGCGGCGATCAAGCAGCAGATGGCAGCGATCGACGCGGATTTGCTACTGCATGGCGGCGACCTGACCCGGGATGGCGAGTCCCATGAATTCGAGTACCTGCAGGCGCGAGAGGACCTGGACGACCTGCCTTTTCCGACGTTCGTGATTCCCGGCAACATGGACGTGGGGAACAAGCATGCTGGTGAAAACGGGGACAAGAGCAAGGGGCCGCGAAGCTGGGACTGGCATGATCCGGACCTGAACATGACGGGCCGGCGGCTGGATTTATTTTCCTCCTATTTTGGTCCTGTCCACTGGAGTTTCCTGCACCGCGATGTGCGTTTTACAGGTTTTTACGGCGCGCTGGCGGGCTCCGGCCTGCCTCACGAGGAGCGGATGTGGCGGATGCTCCAGCGACTCGGCCGGATGCCTCCTGCCTCGCACCATGTGGCGGTGATGCATTACTGGCCGTTTATTGAAGAGCTGGATGAACCGGCCTGGGATCTGACCGATGCGGACCAGTACTATGACTGGTATTTCTCGATTGACGCTCCGTATCGTCGCCGCCTCTGGGACCTGCTCAAGGGAGCAGGAGTGGATATCCTCTTTTGCGGGCATGTCCATACGGGCCGGCCGGTCCAGGAGGTCGAGGGGATCCGGCTCTACCGGACCCAGCCCGCCGGGAACACGGGGCAACTGGCCGAGCGATGGCCGCAGGCCGATACGCGGTTTGGCTTCCATCGCTGTGACGTGACGGGGGAGGGAATTGAGGTGACCTTTGTGCCTGGGGATGAACAGTGTGAGGAGTTCGACAGTTTTGGCCCATGGGGCCATCCGGCCGTGGAAGAACGTGATTACTCGATTGCGCGAGAACAGCCGCCACTAGTCCCGGACGTGCCGGGCGAATAACAACTGGAGAAAGTGATGACAAAACAGGGTTTTCTTTGTCTGCTGATGGGATTCCTTCCTGCCTGCCCGCTGCCGGGTGATGAGGCGGCCGACTGGCAGAAGATGAAGCGAATTGTCCCGCGTGGTTATGTCTGCCGGACGGCCGAGTCAGCGGTCCAGGTGGATGGCCGGCTGGGCGAGAAAGCCTGGCGAGCGGCTCCCTGGTCCCAGGCGTTCCTGGATATCGAGGGGATGGTCAAGCCGGTGCCGCGATTTCGGACGCGGATGAAGATGATCTGGGACCAGGAGTTTCTTTATATCGGGGCGAGGATGGACGAGCCGCATGTCTGGGGCACGTTGACCGAGCATGATTCGGTGATCTTTCACGATAATGATTTCGAGGTCTTTATTGATCCGGATGGAGACAATCACGAGTATTACGAGTTCGAAATGAACGCCCTGAATACCGGCTGGGACCTGTTCCTTCCCAGGCCCTACAAGGATGGCGGCAGGGCCGATAATGGCTGGGAGATCCCGGGCCTGAAGACGGCGGTCCACGTGGCCGGCACGCTGAATGATCCGGCAGACCGGGATGGTTTCTGGTCGGTGGAGATTGCGCTTCCCTGGAAGGCTCTTTCTCACTACGCCCACAAGCCATCTCCGCCCGTGCCGGGTGACCAGTGGCGTTTTAACTTCTCGCGGGTGCAGTGGAGGCACCAGGTGCTGGAGGGAAAGTACCAGAAGGTGAAGGGGCTGAAGGAGGACAACTGGGTCTGGTCGCCGCAGGGGATTATCGATATGCACCGTCCGGAACGCTGGGGGTACGTCATTTTTTCCGGGCCGGGTGAGAAGCCGGGCTTTTTTCGCCAGGATCCCTTGCGAGAGCTGCGGGATGCACTGATGACGGTCTACCACCGGCAAAGATCCTTTCGCCGCCAGCACGACCGCTGGGCGGAAAGCCTGGCCGAGCTGGGCCTGGGGCCAGCGGACTTTCGCGGCAGTGGTTCGCTTCCGGAGATCGTGCCGGATCCGGAGGGGTACCGTGCGACGCTCAGCCGGACCATCCGTGGTCAGGGACGGGTCACCATGCAGGTTCGCCAGGACTCCCGCTTGAGTGTGGTGAAGCCGGGCAACTAGCGTCATTCACCGCGTGGAACCCAGCAGCCCCGGGGAAGGAAAAACTTCAGGAACCCTGCTTGACATGCCGAGTGTGTAGTGTATACTAAACACTCACAACAAGGAGGCAGCTGACGCGATGGGTGACCTGGGAGGATATCTTCGAAAGAAGCGTGAGGCCCTGCGGGCCGGTGACGCGAGGTTTTCGATCCGCCAGGTCGCGGCTCGCATTGATGTCCAGCCCTCCTACCTGAGCAAGGTGGAAAGGGGGCAGGAGGCCCCGCCGTCGGAGAAGACGCTCAGGCGGCTGGCCCAGGACCTGGGCGAGGATGTCGACATGCTGCTGGCGATGGGGGGCAAGATCTCCTCGGACCTGGCCCGGATCATTCGTAAACGTCCCACGTTGTTTGCCGAGTTGATACGTGATTTGAAGGATATGCCGGACCATGCAGTCTTACGGATCGTCCGTGAAGTGCGGGACGGAAACTGGTAGTTTTTAATAGAAGGGGAGCACCCATGATCGAATTAAGAAATAACTCACTCTCTTTTAGTTTTCCCGATATTCACCCGGAGGCGCGGCTGGATATCGAGTTTCAGCGGACGCTGCGGATTCCAGATGATGGGACCGATTACCCCCTGCCCGCCGGGCTGGGAGCATTCCCCATCGAGCATGTGGATGACCATATGCGGAAAGCGCCCCGGCACTGGCTCGAGCATGGCGGTGTGATGCTGCCGATGTACCAGGCCGAGGCGATGTGGATGAACTTTGAGTCCGGTTATATCCGTGACCGGGAAACGAGCTATCCGTTTGCGGTCAGGATCGCGGCCGGGAAAATTGATGCCGTTACCGGGGAGAGCTGGACGAACACGCTTCAGTCCTCCCCGCAGAACTACGTGACGATTCCCGAGCAGCCCTGGCTGGACGGATTTTGTGTCGAGCAGGGGGTGATTCGGCAGTTCGTTGCCATGCCGCTTGGCGAGGGCTACTCGGCCGAGGAACAGGTCACCGGCAAGGCCGAGTTCGGCGGCCTGCAGATCATGGTCTACCCGATGAAGAAAAAGGCCTTCGAAAGAAACCATCCGGTGATCGAAAGGGAGCACCATGCGAAACGCATGGCGGTGAATTACCAGATGGAGCCGGTCTGCTCGATGCCAGCCCCCCCGGCGGAGATGGGGCTGGGAGCGGGGGGGCGGATGCGACAGCAGATCTATGACGATCATTACGATTTCGCGGACTGGGATCTCTCCACTCACAGCCGCTGTTTTGTGCACCTGACCAACTCCCTCAGCTGGCACCAGGTCACCGGCCAGCAGCCGCCCACCGAGCCGCCGACGGCCGAGGCGTACCGCCAGGCCGGGGTTCCCTGGTTTGAGCATTACCGGGAACAGCCCGTGGTCGCCGGCTCGAGCGTGCTTCGAGGCCTCCAGAGCGTAGCCACGCTGGGCAAGGAGAAAGGCGGCCAGGCGGTGATTGAAAATGACCCGGTTGTCATTGACAGGGTCATTCAGCTGCGTGAACGCCTGGCGACGGGGCAGGTCCGTGAAGGGCAGTTTTGAAAGGGCAAATAATTTTTCAGAAAACGTGTCTGGCGTGACCAAACGTGTCACACCCTCCCCCGATACTTATCACAGGCCGGCACAAAGGAGGCCGGTGACGAGTGTTTTCAAGGAGGGAAACCGATGCTTTACGAGACTTTCAAGCGGCAGGGGCAATGGAGCCTGGCACGTATTACCTGTGATTTCCAGCCACTGGAACTGGGAGAACGGGGAATCGAGGGATTCCTCGAAGTGCTTCCACGTATGATCCGGGAAGCGAACCAGGGGTGCCATGCCACTCTGCCGATTCGCCGCAGGCCCCCCCTGCGGCGACAAAACCTGCCGCCCTAGCCCTTGGCGGTTATTTGCGCCCGGGCAGCAGTGGAGCCCGCTGCTCAGGCGTGGTGATTCCCGGTGGCAGTTCCAGGATGCGGATATTGCGGAAATGGATTTCCGCCCCCTCCGATTCCAGGCAGAGGTAGCCTTTCCGGACCGAGGACTGCCGCACGCCGTTGACGAACTTGCCGTTGACCGACAGCTTGACCACCCCGTCCACGCAGACCACGTCGTAAACGTTCCACTGGCCCTTGCCCTTGCAGCGGTTTTCAATCGACTTGCTGCGGCGGCCACGGGGATTGTCGGGAGTTGTCTGCAGTCCGTTGGCGCCAAACAGTTCCCCGTGAACGTAGGCGATCGGGGCCGGAACCCCGTCCTTGTTCTTGTGCTGATTGACCCAGTCCAGTTCAAGCATCTGGACTTCCATCCCCTTGGGCAGTCGCCGTCCCTCGGGCACGGTCCCCTCGCTCCAGGCGAAGACGCCGGAATTGCCACCCGCTTCCATGTGCCGCCACTCGATATGCAGGATGAAATTCTCGAACTGCTCGGCCGACCGCATCACGCCGATCGGGTGGCCCGTGCAGACCAGCAGCCCGTCGCGAACGCTCCAGGTCTCCTTGGATGTGTTCACATCGACCCAGCCGGTCAGGTCCTTGCCATTAAAAAGGTCACGAAACGCGGCTGGTTCCTCGGCGGGGGCGAAGATGACCCCCGAAAGGAGCAGGGAGATGCTGGTAAGAAACGTGAGGGCATGGTTCTTCATGGTGGAGACTCCCTTGTTTAAATTCCTCGTTGGTTTACTTGTGGGTCAGCTGGCTCAACCTCAGCTGGTGGCTGTGGATCTTCTCGCCATCGATGGTGATTGCCTCAAAAGTCACTGTCGGATCCGCCAGTGTCGTGTCAAATCGCATCAGCGCAAAGGAGCATGTTTTGTTGTAGCCCCAGAGCAGCCCGGGCGTTTCTACCACGTTATGGGTGTGGCGGTTGGTCAGCTTGGAACTTTCCAGCTCGTAAAGATCATAGCCCCCGGGTCGTGAGGTCACCCGCAGGTCGGTTCGGTGCCGGTCTGCCGCGACGAGAAACAGGCCGTTGATTTTCTTTGTTTCCAGGAAAGAAAAGATCTCCTCGCGTTCTTTCGCGTAACCGTCCCAGGTGTCCTTGCTGCCCGGCTTGACCCCGGCGGTCCAGGGGACCGGTGAGGCGAGTATTTTGAATGTCCCCTGCGATTTCTCGAGAGTTTCCAGCAGCCATTTTTTCTGTGCCGGCCCGAGCATCGTCGGCTCTCCCTCACGGCTGCGGTAATAACGGCCGTCAAGCAGAATGAAATGCACGTCACCGATATAAAAATCCTGCCAGCATCCCGGCTGCTTTTCCCCGCCACCATAGGAGGCGTTGACCCAGTTTTGCCGGAAGGTATTCCAGACGGTCCGCTTCCAGGCCGGTTTCTCGATCTGGGCGCCCGGGACACAATCGTTCAGCCCGAAATCATGATCGTCGTAAATAGAATAGATGCCGGTGGCCGCGGTAAAGCGTCGCCACTCGGGCCGGGACTGGCGACGGTAATAACAATAATGATTCGTCAGCAGATGGGTCGGGTCATCGATGTAGACGTTGTCACCGAGCATCAGGAAGGCGGCCGGTCGTGATTGGAGCACCGTGTCCCACATCGACTCCCACTTCGGTACAAACCCCGCCCCCCCGCCAAGGCCGACCGCGAAACGGGCAGCCGTTCCCTTTTTGGGGTAGGTTCGAAAGCGGGTGTTCTGGGCCGGTACCTGCTCGCCGTCAATCTGGATCTCGTAGCGATAGGCGTGCTCCGCCTGGAGGCCATTCAGCTTGACCACGGCGGTGAAATCGCTTTGTTCCCCGGCAGTCACTTTTTCAGACGTGCTGATGAGTGTACCGTTCTTGGCATCCAGGACGCGAACCTGGACAGACCCCTCTTTCGCCGTTCGCAGCCAGAGCGAGGCAGAGTCACTGCGGATCGCGCCGAGCATCGGGCCGTGCAGCACCCGCAGCGAACTGTTTTTCCTGGCCCACTGCTGGGACTGGTCGGTGGCATAGAGCGCGGCCATCTGCCGGCGTGGTCCTGCCACCAGGCGGCCAAAGGGAAGCCCGGCATCGAGTGCGGCACCCGCATGCAGCACGGCCTGGTCCGTTTTGTCCTGGCCCAGGGCGACCAGCATGCGAACATAGTGCGTCTCGGAGGTGGGCGGATCTCCCTTTTCCAGTTCCGCCAGTGCCTTGGCAAAGGCCCCGCCAGCGATATGCCGCACGGCATTCCGCTCGCGGTCATGCTGGGCAGCGAGCAGTGAACTGAATATCAGGGCCAGCATCAGTGCCAGCAGGGATCGCAGCAGGTTTGTCGCCATGGCGCGTCACTCGAAGTCAGGGAGAAGGCAGGCCTGCCAGTATAGCAGTCCCCTTCGGCGCCTGCTCAGGCAGCTCGCCGGGCGACGACCTGGAAAGCCTTGTCCACCCCGGCCACGCGGCGCAGGCCCTGGTAGGACTGGTAGGCCAGGGCATAGGGGAAACTGGCCCAGCCCGATTGAAGTGGCGGCAGCCTTGGAGGTGCAAAAACCTGGAACCGGGACTCGGAAAAAAACTGCTCGAGCGAGAGGCGGTTAAACGTATAGGTGTGCTCGTGTGCCCAGAATCGCCGGTAGCTGGGGCCGCGACGCTTGACCTTGCGGCACTGGCCATTGGGGGTCTCGATCATCACCCAGCCGCCCGGCCTGAGAACCCGGTGCCATTCAGCGAGCGTGTCGCGGACATCGCGGACATGTTCGATCACGTGCCAGGAGGTGATCACGTCAAAATGCGAATCGGGAAAGGGGAGCGACTCGCCGTCATACTCGAGTGCCTCGAAACCGTGCTGCTGGCAGGTTGCCACGGCATCGGTCGAGACATCGGTGCCGACCGCCTCCCATCCCATCCTCGCCGCCGCTTCCAGTGTGCAGCCGACGCTGCAGCCCACGTCGAGCAGCCTTCCGCTGGCAGGTCCGGTCAGCCGGGTAAGTCGGGAGAGCCGTACCTGTGCAGTCCGCACCTTGGAGGCCCGCCGCCGGTCGTAACCCTCGTGGT
>CAYYZW010000225.1:0-2726 GCA_964476375.1 uncultured Pirellulaceae bacterium | reverse complement strand
CGACGCGTGTTCGTGGTGCCCAGGATGTTGTCCAGATGGACCGCCTTTGTTTCGTCAGCCGTCCAGGCAGCAAGCGAGTGCGTGCGGTACGGGATGGCTCCCAGACTCGACACTCCGGGCATCTCCACCTGGGCATCAAAGTCTCCGGTGACATTAACATACAGGGCGGCGGAATCGAACGGATGATCGCTGCCGGCGTTGTTCGTTGAATTTTTCCGGATCGTTAGCTCGCCTGTATTCGTGTCGTTCGCGTCGGCATACTCGGCAAGGGAGGTTCCCTGCATGCCATCCCAGATGGTACCGCTCACGTTCACCTCGGACCCGCTACCGTCCGCAAACCAATAGACATGGGATGTGTCGAAGTTATCGCTGGCCACGGTGGTGGCGATCGCTTCGCGGGAGGCGGCAAACGTGAGGCACAATGCCACCGCACCGGTCACCGAAAAAACCATTCGTCGTTTCATCACTACACGTCCTGCCAGGATTATGTTCTTCACGATACTTGCTCCTTATCCAGAATAAGACCAATGGGTCTAACGGTTTCGTACGCTCGTTTTCCTGCGAACGGTTCATACCCGGCCTCGCAGTACGTCCGAGAGTGCTCCATCAATGATTCTCTCTCCTAGAAAAACTTGTCGTACGTGTCAAAACAATTTCCAGAATAAAAGCCCTTCTCGAGATGAGAAATCAGGCCGATTCAGGAGAAAAGTTCAAAGAATAGGCAAAACCCCCGATTTCTATGGATTGGTTGCGGAAAACTACAACAGGCTCGATTCTTTCGTGACAAGCTGTGAGACGGGGAGAAAAAGCGGCAAAAAAAGATACAATTTATGGGTTTACATTGGATCGTTTATCCCCCGATGGAGAGGTGGGACGAGCTGAGGCGGCAACCCCAGCCATGGCAGCTCTCTCCAATGAAATAGGGGAAGTGAAATTGCTGGCAAGCGATCAAAATGATCTCTGACTGTGTACAGCGATCATTTGGACCGCTCAGGTTGCCCTGGGCACTCCATGGGCGGGACATCACGGCGCAGAAGACTCCACCGTTCGGGTCATCGGTCCATTCTGTACTGCGGCGGATGAGTTCAGTTTCGAAGACCACATTGCACCAATGCCCTTGGCGCATTGGATAAGTTTTGCAAAAACCAGTGGATTGTCGTAGGTTGAAAGGGAAACAGGCCAAGGTATAGGACATAAATCTCTAAGGTGGTATGTAAATGAAGCGACGAATGACTTCCGCGGCGACCGGTGCAGTGGCATTGTGCCTCACGTTTGCCGCCTCCCGCGAAGCGATCGCCACCACCGTGGCCAGCGATAACTTCGACACATCCCACGTCTATTGGAACGGGTCCGAGGTGAACGTGAGCGGTACCATCTGGGATGGCATGCAGGGAACCGCCTTCGCCGAGTACGCCAACGCGGACGACACGAATACAGGCGAGGTAACGATCCGGAAGAATTCAATCAGCAATGCCGGGTCCTCCGCCCCGTTCGATTCCGCCGCGCTGTATCTCGAAGTGACGGGCGACTTCGACGTCCAGGTGGAGATGCTCGGGGTTTCCAGCTTGGACGCCATCCCGTTCCGCACACATTCCCTTGCCGCGTGGACAGCGGACCAAACAAAGGCGATCCATCTGGACAACATCCTGGGCACCACGAACACGCGTCGCTTCCGCGACCTGGTGGGTGACGACGACTTCGCGGATTCCGGCGGGGGAACGGACGGCTGGTTCCGGCTCGCACGCAGTGGGGATCAATTTGAGGGGTATTGGGGCACCGACGGTACCAATTGGACCTTGCTTGACACCATCGACACGTCCGGTGACCCCTACGGGGATTCGCTTCGCGTGGGCCTGGCAACGTGGAACGACAGCGGCTCGGACTTCAGTGCGCGCTTCGACAACTTTTTGCTCCTGACCCCGATGGAGATCGCTATATCGAACGTCGTCGTGGCCGACACCGCGGGCATCTCGTTCGATACCGTCGCGGGCCTGAGCCTAACCTATCACCTGGAATCCACCCCGGATTTGGTTTCAACGAATTACAGCGACACCGGTGCCTCCGTGACGGGAAGCGGCGGGCCCATGACCCTGTTCGACCCCACCGGCACCTCCACGTCGAAGAACTATCGCGTGGTGGCCGAGTTCTGACAGACGACTACGGCGGCCCACCGGATGCTCGACAGCGAGCCGACTGACATCCACGACTCACCCGGAGGCATGACAGTGAGAGTTTCCTTCGCTGAAATCGACATCACACCGCCGATGGGGACACAACTTGTCGGGTGGCTGGAGATTGCCCGGCCGGCGCGGGCCATCCACGATCCGCTCTTTGCCAGGATTGCCATTTTCGAGCGGGACGACAAACGTGTGGCCTTCGTGACGCTAGACCTTCTCTCCATTCGGGGAAGCGATGTTGTGGACATCCGCCACCGCCTGGAAAGGGAAACGGGAATCCCGGCTGGCAACATCATGGTCTCGGCGACCCATAACCATGCCGGTCCGGCGATCGTTCGGCTCGGCACCTTCGGGCGCGACGACGGATACCTCGCTTATCTCAAGTAAACGCTGACGCGACTGGCGGCAGACGCCGCGGGGCGCATGGCCGATGCGAGCCTCAGCGTCGGGGTGGGTTTCGAGGGACGCATCTCATTCAACCGCCGATGGGTGATGCGAGACGGAACCGCCATGTCGGCACCGGGGGCCGCCAACCCGGAGGCTCTCTAT
>CAYYZW010000224.1:0-4586 GCA_964476375.1 uncultured Pirellulaceae bacterium | reverse complement strand
GAGCTATCCTGGTTCAGCAGCTTCAGGTGGAGTCCGTTGATTAGCTGGCCGTCGATGACACGCGCATCGCAACGGGTAACATGGTCGCCGTGAAGGGATCGCCGCTCGATTTCACGTCTCCGCATGCGATTGGAGAACGTCTCAAGCAGATTCCAGAAATTGAAGGACTTCCACAGGGATATGACCATTGCTTTGTGGTTCGCCGTGGCAAGGCTGGGCTGGCACTCGCGGCCCGGGTGACCGATCCCTCCAGCGGACGGACGATGGAGATCTACACAACCCAGCCCGGGTTACAGTTCTACTCGGGGAATTTCCTGGACGGCACCGACGGGAGTGGTGGCTTTCAGCAATACGAGGGATTTTGTCTGGAGACTCAGCATTATCCAGACTCGCCGAACCAGCCCGGGTTCCCCTCCACGATCCTCTATCCGGGGAAAAAGTACCAGCACACGACCGTCCACGCCTTTTCAGCCAGGTAATCGTTCCGGTAACCTTTCTACCACTTTTTGGCGTTGACACTGTACACTTGTATATTATAGTGTCGATGTAATGAAGAGTGAATCCTGGTTCCTGGAACGGATTTCTGGATCTTCCGGGGTGTTTTTTGCGACAAGACGGATCCCGGGAGGATAGGCCATGGCGCTGAACGATCAACTGACATCGAGACAGCAAGAGATCTTTGAGTTGATTCGGGACATGATCACCAACAGGGGATATGGCCCGACAGTTCGCGAAATTGGTGACCATTTTGGAATCCGCTCGCCCAACGGCGTGATGTGCCATCTCAAGGCGTTGGAAAAGAAGGGTTTTATTTCCCGTAGTCCCAATAAGTCCCGTGCGATCGAGCTCACAGAGGAGGTTCGGGAAGCACAGCGTGGTTTGCCGCTGGCGGGCGTTGTGGCGGCCGGAGCGATGGAGCTTGCTTTTGAGCAGAACGAACGAATTGAGTTTAATGACATGTTTCACGGGGATGGACAATTTGTCCTTGAGGTTCATGGGGATTCCATGGTGGATGCCCACATTTCCAGTGGTGATTATGTGGTGGTCAAGAAACAGTCAACGGCCAGGGCAGGCCAGATGGTTGTGGCCCAGACCGAAGAAGGAGAGGCCACGCTGAAGTACTGGCATCCCGAATCCAACCGCATTCGCCTGCAGCCAGCCAATGCCGCGATGGATCCGATTTATGTCAGCAATGCATCGGTGCTGGGTGTTGTGGTTGGCGTAATTCGCAGTATCTGCTGAATGAACCCCGCCTAGCTTGCCTTGCGATCTTCTGCTGAATCGCTGTTAAGCTTGTTGTAGAGTGTCTTCAGGCTGATTCCCAGTTCGGCAGCGACCTCCGGTTTCCTGCCATCATTCCGTGTCAGGGAAGCATGGATCGCTTCCATTTCAAGCTGCCGGAGGGTTTTTCCGGCCAATGGGTAGGGTGTTGCCTCGGACTCTTTTTCCAGGAACCGTTTGGGCATGTGTTCTGGACGAATGGGAAGCTGGTCACAGAGAATCATGCCATGCTCCACGGCATTGACCAGTTCCCGCACATTTCCCGGCCAATGGTGGGACTGAAGCAATGCCATCGCTTCATCTGAGAAGATCACTTCAGGCCGGGTTAGTTCCTGGGATAACCGCTCGTAAAGGTGTTCGGCAAGCAGCGGAATATCTTCACCATGCTCCCGAAGGGCAGGGAGTATGATCTCGAAAGTGTTAATGCGGAACATCAAGTCTTCACGAAAGTCCCCGGACCGGGCCATGGCTTCCAGGTCACGGTGCGTTGCGCAGATGATCCGGACATCGACCTGGAAGACCTGTTCATCACCCACCCGCCGGATCTCACCACTCTCGAGTACTCGTAGGAGCTTTGCCTGCATCGCCTTGGGGAGCTCCCCGATCTCGTCGAGCATTAACGAGCCGCCATGGGCGACCTCGAACAGGCCCCTGCGATTTTCATCTGCCCCGGTAAAAGCTCCCTTGCGGTGACCAAACAATTCACTCTCGATCAGGTTTTCCGGGAGGGCCCCGCAATTCACAGCGAGAAATGGCATTTCAGATCGCAGGCTCTGCTGGTGAATCGCCCGTGCGACAAGTTCTTTTCCAGTGCCTGTTTCACCACGGATCAGGACGGTTGAATTGGTAGGCGCAACTCGCTGGATCATCTTCTTTACACGGACCATCTGGGCTCCATCCCCGATCAACTCAGGCTCACCCTCGATGCGAGAGAGCTGTCGCCTCACGGCTTGGTACTTCTTTTCCAGCTGGCGTTTGCTCGCGATCCTCGATAGGAGTGCTTTCAGGTCGGCGAGCTTGCAGGGCTTGGTGAGGTATTCAAAAACTCCGAAGCGTACGGCCGCGATAGCACTTTCCAGGGAGGACTTGCCGGTCAGGATGACGACATCCATATCGGGGCTGATATCGCTCGCCTGTTCAATGACGTCAATACCTGAAAGCCCGGGCATGTCGAGGTCGATCAGCAGGCAGTCAAAGGCCTGTTCGCTCAGCGCGTGCAGGGCAGTTACCCCGTTAGGGCAAACGGTGACCCGGTGGCCCATGCGGGGAAGCTCGATGCGCATCAATTCCTGCAACGATTGCTCGTCGTCGGCAAAGAGGATTACCAGTTCCTCAGGCGACTTGTGCTCGCTTGGTGTCTCCATGGCCTTCCTCGGCAATCGGCAAAAGAACTTTGAGGACGGATCCCTTTTTCTCACCGCGACTCTCGGCAATGATCTGGCCACCATGATCGGTCACGATCCGGTAGGTGATGGAAAGCCCGAGCCCGGTCCCAAGGCCATCCCTTCGACGAGTGAAGAAAGGCTCGAAGAGATGTTCCAGCACATCTTCTGTCATTCCACAGCCATTGTCACGGACTGTCAGGATGGCCTGACGGCCCTGCCTGCTAAGATCGATCCAGACAATTCCCCCTGTATCCAGGCTGTCCAGGGCATTGGTGACCAGGTTCAGTACTACCTGTTTCATTTCCTGCGAGTTGACCATGGCAACCACATCCGTATCGTCCTCAAAGAGGATTTGTCGATTGCGGTATTTTCCCAGATGTTGAACCATGTCGACCACATCGACGACAACCTGCCTGAGATGGGTCGCCTGACGCTCCACTTCACCTATCCGCGAGAAATCCAGCAGGCGTTCGGTAATTTCCTTGCACCGAAATGCTTCATCCTGGATCCGGCGAAGATAGGTGGCACGCACGTCCTCGTCGTCCGTTTTCAGTCCTGCGGAGTCCTTGTCAGAAAAGTCTGGCAAACGGGATTCCAGGGACTCCGCACACCAGGCAATACTCGCCAGCGGGTTGTTGATTTCATGGGCGACACCGGCGGCCAGGAAGCCAACGCTCGCCAGCTGTTCACTCCGCACTACCTCGCGTGTACGTTGTTTGACCTGCTGGTCAAGTTCATCGTGGATTTCCTGGAAATTGGCAGTCATCTCATTCATCGCAACGGCGAGCTCTGAAACCTCGTCATGAGTATTCAGTTCGATCCGGTGGTCAAAATCCCCTCCCGCCACCCGTCTGGAGCCGGTGATCAGGATCTGGAAGGGTCGCAGCAGCCATTTATTAAACAACCGGATGACCTGGAACAGGGCGACTGCAGCGAGGATACTTGTAATCCAGGTGAGGATGATCAGGATTCGGTATTGCATTCGCACCTCGCCCGCGAACCGGTGCATCCGCTGTTGAAGATGGGCTGGTAAATTATCTGCGAGCTGGTTCAGGAGATGAAGTTCCTGGTAAAGCTGCGTGACTTTCGTGCTGTCCATGGCCCAGCCATCGTCCGAGCTGATCCGGGCCAGGTTTTTCAGGTTGTCATTGATCTTGCCGACCATCGAGAGTTCCGGCTTGGTGTCGCCGAGCATGTTTCCGTCCACATCAGCGATCACCAACTGCTTACGGTACGCCTGCAGCGCCATCGCGGCGAGATGATGCTGCTGCCGAAAGGAGTCCTCGATCTGCTGCTGTTGCTGGGGATCTGTGATCGGCAGCGAGCTGGTTTCCATGTTCGTTCCGACAACGACCTTAAGCTGGTTAATACTCTGGGTCAGATTCTCTGAAAGAGGTAGCTCTTGAGCCCTCTGGCTGATACTGCGCGCTAATCGCCGGTAGGAGTAAACACCGCGAAAACTACCGAAAGAGAGGCCTGCAATGATCAGGAATAATAGCCCGATGCAGAGCAGCAGCTTGGATCGGATTGGCCAACGTGAGAGCACGCCTTTTTTCTCCGGCAGGAAATGTCCGTGGGTTTTCAGGCAGCCTGGCGAGATGAACCGAAATGGGCTCGATCTGCCCGGCAGCGTTGGAGTAGCTTTTCGAGTCGGGCCGATGCCCGCCAGCGGTTTCCCCCATGCCGAAGCAGGGTGCTGACACGGTCTCGCAGATACCGCCAGCGGAGGTGGTAACCCAGTGAGCTATAACGTGTGAGTGCCCTGGTCGAGTTGGGGACGGATTCCGGATCGACGCGTGTCTCTTCCTCTTCTGAGGGAAGTGGGCCACGCGACAGAAGGATCTGCAGGTTCTTGTCGGAGGGGCTCGCAATCAGCTGCTGAATGACCATCCCGTTGGACTCGGCAAGCATCGAGAGGGT
>CAYYZW010000223.1:0-13042 GCA_964476375.1 uncultured Pirellulaceae bacterium | reverse complement strand
GATTGGCGGGATCGCCCCGGAGAGGCGAGGGGACCTGGCACGACTGGGAGTCAGGGCGATGATCGGTGGATCGCTGGCCGCTTTCATGACGGCCTGTATTGCCGGCGTGCTGAACTGACCTGGGCCGCAGTCTCCCGGGTTCCTATTCTTCTTCCATGCCGCGGAAGGGAAGCGGAAGCAGATCCGCCAGGTCGACTGTCTTGACATGCCCGTCTCGCGTATCGACCAGGTGGATTGTGAGCTGGTTGGCGAATTCGGAAAGCACCTGTCGGCATGCACCGCAGGGGCTTGCGGCGCCGTCACTGGCGACTGCGAGCTCTGCCAGGTCCTGGTGTCCGGCCGCAACCGCCGCGGTGACGGCCGCCCGCTCGGCACACTGCGTCAGGCCGAGCGAGGAATTTTCCACGTTGCATCCGATAAAAACCGAGCCATTGCCAGTCCGCAGAGCGGCCCCGACAAGAAAGCGGGAGTAGGGGGCATGGGCACGGGAACGGGCCTCGCGGGCCTGCTCGATCAACGGGTTGCTCTGGGATTCGTTCATGGGTTTCTTTTCTTCTCTCGACGGTCAGGATGACTCAATAACAAGGGGAAGAGGAGCGGGTGCGATCTCGCCAATCGCGATCGCCTTCTGGACAGCTGCGTTGGCTGCCGTTCGTGCGTCGCCATCGTCCGTGTAAATCCTGGCGAGGGGCTGCCCCGGTTCCACGCGATCCCCGACGCGGACCAGGATTTCCATCCCCACAAGCGGGTCAATGGCGTCGGACATGACCTGGCGGCCGCCACCAAGTGAGATCACCACATGGCCGAGCTGTTCGCTCGCGATCGATCCGACGTATCCGGCCGACGTGGAAAGGACCTCCCCGGGTTCGGCCGGTTCGGGAAGTGCCTCCAGGTTCCCTCCCTGGGCTCGGACCATCTGCTCGAAGCGTTCCATCGCCCGCCCGCTGGCAAGGTCCTCCTCGAGCGATTCTGCCGGGCGGCCTGCTTTCTTAAGGACTTCTTCTGCCAGTCTCAGCGTCAGGTCCCTGACGTCCCCAGGCCCCTCCCCCTTGAGCAGGTCGAGTACTTCCAGGACCTCGAGCAGGTTCCCCACGGCACGCCCCAGTGGCTGGTTCATGTCGCTGATCAGCGCCGTGGTGGCAAGGCCCAGCTGGGTGCCGGTGGTGACCAGGGAATCGGCCAGGCTGCGGGCCTGGTCGGACGTCTTCATGAAGGCACCGCTTCCCCACTTCACATCCAGCACCAGCGCGTCCAGGTTGGCAGCCAGTTTCTTGCTGAGGATGCTGGCCGTGATCAACGGAATCGAGGGGACGGTGCCTGTAACATCCCGCAGCGCATACAGCTTTCGGTCGGCCGGCGCAAGCGAGTCGGTTGCCCCGGTGATCATGCATCCGACGTCGCCGACCACCTGCTGGATCTCGGCCTCGGACAGGTCGGTGCGAAATCCGGGGATCGATTCAAGCTTGTCGAGGGTGCCCCCGGTGGGGCCCAGTCCGCGGCCGGATATCATCGGGACCCGGACGCCCTGGCAGGCCAGCAGGGGGGCCAGGAGCAGGGACACCTTGTCCCCGATCCCACCGGTGGAATGCTTGTCAACGTAGAGGCTGCCGTCCTGCGGCCAGTCGAGTGTCGACCCGGATTCCAGCATCGAGCGGGTCAGGGTGGTTGTCTCCCGGGCGTCCATACCCTGCAGAAAGATCGCCATGGCGAGAGCGGCCATCTGGTATTCGGGGAACGTTCCATCACGAAAGCGATCGATCACTTCCCTGATCTGGTCATCCTCGAGTGCCTTCCCGTCACGTTTTCGGGCGATAATCTGGGCGGGGTGGAAGGCCATGCGTGTGGACCTGGATACAAGGGGGGCTCAGTAGCTTGATTCGTCGGTTCCCTGCTGTCGGGCGATCTCGGCCGAGGCGCTGGTTCCCAGGCGACTGGCTCCCAGCTGGACCATCCGCAGGGCGTCCTGGTAGCCGCGGATACCCCCGGAGGCCTTGACGCGGACCGAGGGGCCAACGGATTCGGCCATCAGCCGGATGTCGTG
Source organism: uncultured Pirellulaceae bacterium (assembly GCA_964476375.1). Classification (GTDB taxonomy): domain Bacteria; phylum Planctomycetota; class Planctomycetia; order Pirellulales; family Pirellulaceae; genus SAT2750. Next base: position 11,001 of record CAYYZW010000223.1, on the reverse strand, counting down.
CTCGGTGGCCCCGCGGTAGGCGTAGCCCCCCTCTTCCTGGCGGGTATAGCCAAAGCCGGTGGATGTTTTGACAAAATCGACGCCGATCTCGGTGCAGATCTGACAGAGCCGTATCTTGTCCTCGTCGGCGGTGACAAAATCGGTCTCGAAGATGACTTTCAGCAGGGCTTCTCGGCTGCGGGCGAGCTGGCAGACGGCGGCGATATCTTCCTGGACGGACTGCCAGGCACCCTCCAGGACCTGGCCCACGTTGACCACCATGTCCAGTTCCGTGGCGCCGTCATCGCAGGCTCGTTTGGCCTCTGCAGCTTTGACTGCCGGGTTGTTCGAACCATGGGGGAATCCGATCACCGTTCCCACGCCGACGCTGCTCTCCTCGAGCAGGGAAGACGCCGCCGCAACCCAGTAGGGTTTCACGCAGACGGTGGCGACACCCAGTTGGTCTGCCAGGCGACACCCCTCCGCCAGGTCCGACGCGGTGGCAGTCGGGTGGAGGATGGCATGGTCGATGAGGGAGACAAGATCGGTCATGCCATTACCTGGAATTCATCAGCTGGAAATACTGGCGGGATACCTGGAGGATCTCCTTGAAATAGTCGTCGGCCAGCAATTGCTGGGCATCGAGAATCTGGTCCTCGTCGTCCATCGGGGGGCTGTTATTTCCTGCGGCCCTGTGGTCTTCAAACTGCTGTCGCTCAAGAGGTATCACGATGGCCCCCGCCTGGTCCTTCTTTTCCAGTTGGGCCCGCCAGCGAATAAACGACTCGGACGTCGCCGTCCGTTCCGTGGAGGCCTCTGTAATCGCGGTCACCCATTCCGGCGAGACAAGTTCCAGTGTCTGGAAAGAACCGGGCTCGATATCCTCGAAGGACATGGCAAAATCCAGGGCTGCTTCTCCCGCGTTGGGAGAATCGGTGCGGGATGGCAGCACCAGGTCCGGCACAACGCCCTGTTTCTGGGTGCTCTGTCCGCTGGGCCGGTAAAAAGCCTGTATCGTCAGTTTCAGGGCGCCCAGGTTCATGTCCGGTGTGCCCCGGTAGAGGAAGGCTGCCAGGTCCACCACACTCTGGACGGTCCCCTTGCCGTGCGTGGAGGAATCCCCCACGACGATCCCTCGCTGGTAGTCCTGGATGGCTCCGGCAAAGATCTCGCTGGCGCTGGCACTATGCCGGTCTGTGAGTACCACAAGTGGGCCGGCCCAGGCCTGGCCCTGTTCCGGATCGTCCAGCGTGGTGACCCGTTGCCGGCCGTCACGAACCATCACCACCGGGCCCTCGTCAATAATCAGGCCGGTTGCTGAGACCGCCTCGTCCAGGCTGCCGCCACCGTTGCCGCGAAGGTCCACGATCACCAGCCCGACTGCCTTGCCGGTGAAATCTTCCAGCGCTTTCTCAATGTCGCGAGTCGTGCTGGTAAAGTCCGGATCCTCCTCCTGCTCCGCTTTCCCGTCCCGGTAGAAGCTGGGGACATCGATCAGGCCCACCGTGAGGTCGCTGCCGTCGGCCTTGGTGCCTGCCGGGAGAACCAGGTGCTGGACCCGGCTTTCGTTCAATTCCACCTTGCCCCGGTTGATCTGGTAGACCTTCTCGGGGCCACCGGCGGCCGGCAGGACACTGATCCATACCGGGGTCCCCTCCTTGCCACGAATCATGGTGGAGATGTCACTCAGGTTTCGGTCCGAGATGTCGACGACCGGGCCGTCCTCCGTGGTCCGGACGGCGATCACGACGTCCTTGGGCTTGAGCTTGCCATGTTTTTCCGCACTCCCCCCTGGCAGGATCTTGTGAATCTGCGTCAGCCCGTCCTGCTGCGAGACCTCCACCCCGATGCCGTAGTAATTCAGTTCCATGCGGATCCGGAAGCTCTCCAGCGTGGAGGGAGCGAGGTACGAGGTGTGGGGGTCGAAACTGGTGGCCAGGGCAGAGAGGAAAAGCTGCAGTTCGTCATCGGCGCTGATGTTTTTCGTCCTGGCCGCGTACTGGTGGTAACGTCTGCGTAGTCGCTCGCGACTGTCCTCGAGACTGGCGCCGCTGGACTGGAGTACCAGCAGGTCATACTTGACCCGAAGCCGCCAGCGGCTGTCCATCTCCTTGTCGTCCGCGGCGTAGGCGGTCGTCTTGCCGGTTACCGTGTAGGATTCCTCGACCGAGTAGTCGTGCTCGGCGTCAATCCAGCGGTCGATCATGGGGAGCCGTTCGCTGACCCTGGAGGCAAACTGGTTGTATATCTCGTAGAGAAAGGAGAGGTTGGTCTGCCTCAGCATGTCGTCAATCTTCATTTCCTGCGTCCGAAAACGCTCCACATCCTCCTTGAGAAGATAGAGCCGCCTGGGGTCAAGGCGCTGGAGCATCAGGTCCAGGGTCCGCTTGGAAATCTCGTCGTTCAGCTTCTGCTTGTTCAGGTGCTGCCGCTGAAGCAGCGTGGTGACGATGATGCTGATCTGCCGGTCCTTTGCCCGTGGACGTTCGCCGACGTCTGCTTGCTGGCCCGGAAGAAGTGGAAGCAGCAGCAGCAGCAGGAGCCAGGGGAGGATCTGCCAGGGCCGGCGCGTGGATCGTTGCCAACTTGTCATATTGTCTCCTTCCTGCCGGTTGATTCTCCGCTTCGCCGACGTATTCGTCAATCCAGCCGCTGCCGTGGAGCCTCAGGGACGCCAGTCCAGGCCCCCGGGAAGCTGGTTCAGGTTTCGGGCACCATCGAGCTCCACGATCACCATGTCCTCCACCCGAACCCCGCCGATCGCTCGGCTGTAGAGGCCCGGCTCGATGGTCAGGCAATCTCCTGCCACCAGCGGAGGGCCACCAAAGTCCAGCAGTGGCGGCTCATGGACATCCAGCCCGACACCATGCCCGGTGCCGTGGGTCATGGCACAGTAATCATCCGGATCGTTGTCGCCGGGAAGTCCCAGCCGGTAGCCATGACGTTCGATCACCTCGATCGTGGCTCGGTGGACGTCTTCGCCCGTGACGCCATCCCGAACAGCATTGATCCCGGCCTGGTTGGCTTCGACCACGGCGCGGTGCATCGCCTGCACGGCCTCGCTCGCCGTTCCGTGGACCACGGTGCGCGTGCAGTCGCCGTTATAGAGCGTCTGCTTGTTCTGGGGGAAGATGTCGATAATGACCGGCTGGCCACTCATCAGTGGTCCGCTCCCCATGTGATGGCAGTCGGCTGCCTGGGGCCCGCCGGCAACGATACTGCGGGGGTTCATGTAGCCGCGTTCCAAGAGCCAGATATCCACCGCAGAGCGGACCCGTTCGGATGTCAGCGGCTGGCCCTCCACCAGCAGGCTCCCCTCGTCATCGGTGTCGGCTCCGGCAACCAGTTCGCAGGCCATTCGCATGGCCCCCTCGGTGGCCTCCTGGGCCTCGGCCAGCCAGGCAATTTCCTCGTCGTCCTTGGCCCGGCGCGAGAGCACGCCCATCTCCAGGTCGCACTCGAGCGGGCTGCCGGCCTGCTCGATATGATGGGCAAAAATCAGGGGGAGCGAGCGGTCCGAGATGGCACGGCGAACACCGGCCCGCTTCAGTAACTCGGCGGTCGCCTGGGCGGTGGCGGTTTCCCGGTCCCCGGAGAGTCCCTCCGGCGGGGCAAAGTCAGCCGGGCACCCGACGTTATCGGCGCGGGCGTGCTGGCGGGCTCGCTGCATTTCAATATCGCGCAGGAGGAGCGTGCTCTGCCGGGTGCCGTCCTCGGCATGGATTTCCACCCAGGCGGTCGGATCCCCGACCTTGAACCGGAGTCGATGGTAGAGCGAGTAGTTCCGGGAAGGGATGCCGGCCATCAAGATCGCAGTCGTAACATGATCACTCACGGGTATTTTTCCTGGACAAGCTGGGAGGTGACAGGGAAATCGCGAATGAATTAGAATCCATTTTCCGGGTGGGTGCGAGTCGTGAGGAAATAAATTGGGCAGGAGCCATGGCGATGCTGTTTATCTATGGAACGCTCAAGCGGGGACATTCCCGTGGCAGTGCCCTGGCCGACCAGCACTACATCGGGGATGCGAGGACGCGTCCCTGCTACCGGATGTACCGGGTGGACCAGTACCCGGCCCTGGTGCATGCCGAACCGGGAGTGAAAGTCGAGGGTGAACTGTGGGATGTGAAGGCGGACTGTCTTGTGGAACTGGACCGGATCGAGGGGGTCGACGAGGGGCTCTACCGGCGGGAATTCATCGAGCTGGAAGGGGACGGCCAGGAGAAATCGGTGGAGGCCTATTTTTACCTTCCGCCGACCGAGGGGCTTGAGGATTGTGGGAGTTGCTGGACCGGTTAGAGGGCCGGGCTACTGTGTGATGCGAACCTCGCCGGGCTGGATCAGCAGCAAGGTGCTGTCAGATGCGCTCCAGTCCGAAGTGGGGTCAAAGTCCTCCTGGTAAAGCACCTCGGATGAGATCCGAATCGGTCCCACCTCACCAGTGAAGACGCGGGAAAATCCCCAGGGATCCGACATCAAGCGGGTATAGAAAAAATGTCCCGGCCAGGGTCGGGGAACCAGGGTTCGGTCGCGACGGTGGCCCTGCACCCAGAGCGTGGCGACCTTGTTCAGTTTTCGGGTGGTGACCGTCAGGCAGACATGCGTCCATTCATTGGCGGCCAGGGGGGTGCTGGAGGAGAGCTTGGATCCAAGCACGTTGGACTGCGGTGTTCCAGCGGCCATGCTCAGGCCGATACCCGCCACGTCCGAACCACTCTTGTTGGTGAAGAGCCAGAGCAAGGCTCGCGGGCGAGCGAGGGTCGCCGTGTCCGGGCGAATCCAGATTTCCAGTGTCAGGTCCGCCTTTTTCAGTGACTTGAGCTGGGGATTGATCTCGGCCAGCAGGATTCCCTGTCCCGCCTTGATGGGGGTGCCGGCCTGGGGCGGTTCGGCCGCCATGGTCAGGGGGAAACAGAGAAGAATGAAAAGGCAAACAAGCTTCGGCATGGCTGGTGTTCCCGGGAAAAGAGGAATTGTTGATTGTAGCTGATCTGGCCGGACAATTCGGTACAATGGGGGCATGTGGATTCGAACTTCCTGCTGGTGCCTGCTGCTGCTGTGGGGCTTGTCTGCCGTGCCGCTGCACGCCGAGCCGGTGGATTATGCCGGGCAGGTGAAACCGATCCTGCGGCAACACTGTTTTTCCTGCCACGGACCGATCAAGCAGGAAGGGGGTTTGCGGCTTGATTCAGGGCAGCTGAGCATGCAGGGAGGAGATAGTGGCGCCGCCCTGGTGGCTTGTCGGCCCACCGAGAGCCTGCTGCTGGAACGCGTGCGAGAGCAGGATGCCGAGTTGCGGATGCCGCAGCAGGCCGAACCGCTGGATGCGGCGGAGATGGAGCTTCTCCACCGCTGGATCGCCGACGGGGCGGATTTTCCAAGACGGGATGCCCCTGCCCCCGACCCTCGGCAGCACTGGTCTTTCCAGAAGCCGGTTCGTTCCGATCTGCCCCGCGGCGTTGCCAGGGCCTGGCGGGATCACCCGGTGGACCTTTTTGTTTCGGCCGGGCACAAGGCGGCCGGGGTCAAGCCGGTGTCCCTGGCGGATCCCGAGCAACTCGTGCGACGAGTCTACCTGGACCTGGTTGGAGTCCCTCCGACCAGGGAGGACCTTCACCGGTTCCTGGCAGATCCTTCCGGGCCGGCTTACCGGCAGCTGGTGGACCGGCTGCTGGATGATCCGCGTTACGGGGAACGATGGGGACGCCACTGGATGGATGTGTGGCGATATAGCGACTGGTATGGCCGCCGGCAGGTGGACGACGTCCGTAACAGTTTTCCAAACATCTGGCGCTGGCGAGACTGGATCGTGGACTCGCTCAACGACGACAAGGGTTACGACCAGATGGTCAGGGAGATGCTGGCGGCCGACGAACTTTACCCCGCGGATGACGAGCGGATCGTCGCCACCGGTTTCATTGTCCGTAACTGGTTTTCACTCAATTATGACACATGGATGCGAGATCTGGTGGAGCACACGGGCAAGGCTTTCCTGGGTTTGCGAATGAACTGCGCTCTTTGCCATGACCACAAGTACGACCCGATCACCCAGGAAGATTATTTTCGCTTCCGGGCATTCTTTGAACCGCTGGAAGTTCGTAACGACCGCGTTCCCGGTGGGCCCCGATTGCCCAAGTACCTTCGCTATGCCCCCGGTTCGGGGGCCTCGCTTAAGCCCGGCCCGCCGGGGCTGGCCCGGATCTATGACCACACGCTCGATGCCACCACACGGATGTACCGACTGGGTGACCAGCGGGATCTCTTTGACGACCGGCCGCCGGTCACGCCGGGAGTTCCCGGTTTCCTGGGAGAACTGCCCCGGCCGATCGAGGTGATTGAGCTGCCTCCGGAAGCCCATTACCCGGGATCCAAGCGATTTATCCAGCAGGCGGAGGTGGCCCAGCGGCAGCAGGCACTCACGGTTGCCACGGAAAAGGTTCGAGAGCTCCAGCAGCAGGGAGGCGAAGGAGAAGTGGCGAAGGCCACGGCACGGTTGGAGCAGGCGGAGCGAGTTCTGATGGAATTGCGAGGGCGGCCGCCGGAGAAGGGGTCCGGGCTGCAGCAGCGGAACGAGCTGGTCGGGCGGGCGACCGCGTTCTGGGATTTCGAACCTGGTGGAGCGGACCTGTCCTACCTGGAAGACCGCAGTGGGAATGGACACCAGTTAAAAATACTCGCGGAGGGTTCCGGCTCGGCACGCCTGCAGGAATCCGACAAGTGGCCGGCGGAATCGGCCCTGCACCAGTTGCCAGGGGAGCGGGAGAATAAAGCAGCGGTACTGTTTCGCCATGGGGATGGCCAGGTGATGCTGCAGACGCCACCCTCGGAGGCTTTCAGGGCCGACCACTTCACGGCCATGGCAGTTGTCAGGCTTGACCGGTCCGAGGTGGGACTCTTTCAGGCGGTGATGGGAGTGGAGGGGAGCTGGGCCCTGGTGGTGGAGGGGGTCGACGATGCAAGTGGCGTTCTGAAAATGCTGAGCTGGAGTACCGAAGGGGGCATGGTGACGGCGCCCGTTCCGGAGAAGAGTCCACCGATGGTGGTGCAGGCCGGGCGAGTCTATTTCGTGGGTGTCGTGGCCGGTGATGGAGAATGTCGGCTTGTCCTGCGGGCCCTGCAGGGAGGCCAGCCGTCTGTGGCCGGCGTGGGGCCACTGGCACGCCCCCTGGTCGCCAGTGCGGAGTCACGACTCAGGATCGGGGACCTGGACGGGACTGCCTGGTGGCATGGACTGGTGGATGATGTCGCTTACTGGAACCGGGCCCTCGAGCTGAACCACCTGGCCCTGCTCGGTGGGGTGAGCGGGGTGATCAAGGAACTGCTGGAGGCGCGGCAGGAGGTGACCAGTGCACGGTTTCAGCTGGCGGCGATCTCGCTCCCTATCCGGGTCGCCCAGGAGCAACAAAAGGCCGCGGCGGCAGAGCTGGTCTCGATCCAGGCTCGCGTGCGGGCCGATGACAGTCGTTTTCGGAATGCCGGGAAGGACGAGCAGGAGAGCAAGGCCCTTGCCAGCCAGGCCGCCCGGCTGGAAAGGGAGGCGAAAGTCAGGGAACTCGGGGCGGCCGTGACGTCAGAGGAACTGGCGATTGCAGAGTTAACGGGCCAGGAAGTCCAGGATGACAAGGTCAAGAAAGGACTGGCGGATGCAAACGCCCGCCTGGTCCAGGCCCGCAATGACCTGGACGAGGCCCGGAAGCAGGTGGGGCAGGCCGCCGGGGCGTACACGCCACTGAGCCCGTCCTATCCGCGGCAGTCGACCGGCCGCCGGCGGGCACTGGCGGACTGGATCACGGATCGGAACAACCCCCTCACGGCCCGGGTGGCAGTGAACCATATCTGGATGCGGCATTTTGGTCGCCCGCTGGTGGAAAGCGTGATGGACCTGGGCGTGAGTGGCAAGCAGCCCACCCATCCAGAACTGCTGGACTGGCTGGCCGTGGAGCTGATGGAGCAGGGGTGGAGCATGAAACACCTGCACCGGCTGATCCTGACCAGCAGGACCTACCGCCTGCAGACGGGGCTGGATGAATCGGCGGCGGGGAACCTTGAGCGAGACAAGGATAACCAAGCCTGGTGGAAAATGGATGACCGCCGGATGGAATCAGAAATTGTCAGGGACTCTATCCTGGCGGTTTCGGGACAACTGGATACAACGCGGGGGGGGCCCGTCCTGGATCCGGCAGACGCGGATACGGTCCTTCGCCGCAGCTTTTACTTTTCGATCTACCCGGAGGGGGGGGGCATGATCGAGTTGCTGGGCCTGTTTGATCCTCCCGACCCATGCGATTGTTACCAGCGTTCCAGCAGCGTGGTTCCGCAGCAGTCGCTGGCACTTATCAACAGCCGGCTGGTCCTGGACCAGAGTCGGCTGCTGGCACGGAGCCTGGTCGAGGAGCTTTCAGCGGATGGAGGTTTTTCCGAGGAGAAGTTCATCGAGGCTCTCTTTGAGCAGGTGCTGTCCCGCCAGTCCGCAGGGGAAGAGGTGGACGTCTGCCTGGAGTTCCTGGAGAAACAGAAGATTCTTTTTAGTGCAGCGAACCTGGCGGCCGAAACAACTCCGGAAGGCCGCGTGGCCCCCTCGGCAGATCCGGCCATGCGAGCCAGGGAGAGCCTGGTTCGTGCTTTATTTAGTCATAACGATTTCATTACAATTCATTAGCGGAAAAATCTTCACCCGAGGCGACGGATGAGCAGATATGGAAACCAGGCTGGCTGCCAGTGCGGGCAGCTGCAGCGCAGGACGTTTCTCGCCGATATCGGCATGGGATTCACCGGGCTGGCGCTGGGCTCCATGCTGGCCCAGGACCAGGTCGCAGCGGCGCCGGGGGCCACCTGGCGGCCCCCCAGTGGAATTCCGCATCATCGGCCACGGGCAAAAAGCGTGATCTGGGTCTTTCTTTCCGGTGGCTACAGCCAGATGGAGACGTTCGATCCAAAGCCGGCGCTGAACAAGTACGCGGGAAAGACGTTCCAGGAAACACCCTTTGAAAACCCGCTTGAATCGCCGCTGCATGACAAGCGGAGCCGCTCGGTGATCGAGATGGTCCGGGAGAAATACTCCACGATCTTTCCGATGCAGGTCGGATACGGGAAACATGGCACCAGCGGCATCGAGATCACGGACTGGTGGCCACACCTGGCAACGTGCGTGGACGAGATCTCTTTTGTGCGAAACATGTGGTCCACCGACAACGACCATGCCGCGGAAAACCAGATCCATACCGGCCGCCACAAGCTCGATGAGACGCAGCCGAGTATCGGGTCCTGGATCAGCTATGGGCTGGGTTCGATCAATGAAAACCTGCCGCGCTTTGTCGTGCTGGGGGGGCCGACGCGGGCCGACACGCGGTCGTCCTTTGAACCTTACTACCTTGGGCCGCAATACACCGGTGTGCCGCTGTCGCTCGATCCCAAGAACCCGCTTCCTTACGGGGCCCGGGGGACGGATGTGCTGGCTGCCGAACAGGCGAACGAGTTCAAGTTAATCGGCCAGTTGAATGAACTGTCACGGGTGGAGTATCCGGATGACCCGCAACTGCTGGCGCGGATCCGGGCCTATGAGCTGGCTTATCGCATGCAGACTGCGGTGCCGGAGGCGGTCGGTATCTCGGACGAAACAGAAAGCACCGAACAGTTGTATGGCCTGGACAAGGATTCGACCCGGGTCGCAGGCCAACGGCTGCTGGCAGCCCGGCGGATGGTGGAACGGGGGGTCCGTTTTGTCCAGGTATACCCCACGCAGTACGGGAAATGGGATTCCCACAATTCACTCCGGACGCTGCATGCCCAGATGTCCGAGAAAGTGGACAAGCCGATTGCCGGGCTGATCAAGGATCTCAAGCAGCGGGGCCTGATGGATGATGTGCTGGTCGTTTTCTGCACCGAGTTTGGGCGGACACCGGCGATCGAAACCCGGGGCAACAGCAAGGATGGGCGGGACCATCATCCTCATGGATTCACGGTCTGGCTGGCGGGGGCCGGGGTCAAGCGGGGTTATGTCCATGGTGCGACCGATGAACTTGGTTTCCATGCCATCGAACCGGGCCATTACGTCACCGACCTGCATGCGACCGTGCTGGACCTGATGGGGCTCGACGGCCGCAGGCTGGAGGTGCCGGGCCGAAAACGGCTCGACATGGACCATGGTGCACCGATTCGCGATATTTACTCCTAGTTTTCCACTCTTCTATGCCCCGCGGTGTCATGCCCGTTGATCGATTTTCTGTTGCCGATCGTGTGGTGATTGTCACCGGTGCCTCGCGTGGTATTGGCCGGGCCGTGGCCGAGGGGTTCCTGCAGGCGGGTGCGAGGGTCACGCTGGTGGGACGGAGCGAATCGGTTCTTGGGCAACTGGAGGACGGTGCACAGGGCATGGCGATCCGTGCGGATGTCTCCTCCGCCGAGGACCGAGAGAGGATCTGCCAGCAGACCCACGATGAGTTCGGCCGCATCGACGTGCTGGTCAACAATGCCGGCATCACGCGACCCGGCCAGGGGGAATACCTGGAGGAGGACTGGGATGCCACGCTCAGCGTGAACTTGAAAGCCCCCTTCTTCCTTTCCCAGCTCGTGGTCCAGCGGATGCGTGAGCAGGGGGGCGGGGGGATCATCAATATCGGCAGTATCGGGGCGCGGGTGGGAATGCCGGACAATCCAGCCTACCAGGCGGCCAAGGGGGGCCTGCTGCAGCTCACCCGTGCCATGGCTCGTGACTGGGCCGGGTGGAACGTGCGCGTCAACCAGGTGAACCCGGGTTACATTCATACCGAGATGTCGGCGGCAAGCTATGCCGATCCGGACAAGCACCGGGAAAGAGCAGACCGGACGATGCTGGGACGCTGGGGAACGCCGGATGACCTGGTGGGGGCCTGTCTTTTCCTTGCCTCCGGCGCCTCCTCTTACATGACCGGTACAGATATCACGGTCGACGGCGGCTGGATTGCCAAGGGCATGTAAGGGCGCGGTTTTCCCTGCTGGGGCGGAATCCCGGGTTATAATAGATCAACCCGGGCGGCGCGGAGC
>CAYYZW010000222.1:0-2146 GCA_964476375.1 uncultured Pirellulaceae bacterium | reverse complement strand
GCGGATGGGGAGAGAGATCATTGGATGGGAATACCCATTATTTCATCTGCCGGGGCACCATAGCAACCTCTGACACGGAGGAAACAGGCCCCGGGTCTACCGCCTCGATACATGTGCCGGTGGCGAGGTCGTTCGCAGGCGGAGGGTGACAGGTCAGGGCTGCTCGAGTTGCTGTTCGGCGTCGTCGATGAATTTCTCGAGAGTTGTGGCTAACTCGGCATCCAGCCATTCCTGTTCCCTGGCAAGGGTGAGCAGCGTGCGGGCACGCACCAGCAGTTCCCGCGTGACGGGCAGGTCCTCAATTCGCCGGTAACGAAAAATATCCACGAGAAGCTTGACGGCGTCCTCCTGGTACTGGGGGTTTTCCCGGTCCAGGCCGATCCAGTCGGCATGCACCAGCGCCTCGTCGATCGCCAGCTGCAGGGCGTCCTGGAGATCCGCGGGGAGGCCGGCGTTTTCCCCGCGCGGGTACTCGGCTGACCAGCCCAGGCGCTGCTGCGTGGTGCGGACAAGCTGGTGTCGGTTTTCCATTGTCAGCCGGGCTGGATCGATTGACTGCACCAGGCGGAAGGCCTCGGCAAGATGCGCGTCTGCCCGCTGCCAGCGGCTCTGACGATCCGCCAGCGGAACCTGGGGAGGGGCTTTCCAGGCCCATACCAGGTACCGGTCAAAAGCCCCCTTGCCCTGGTCCCGGACAAGCTGGCGCCGGAGCGAAGAGTCATTGTCGCTAAGATGTTCGACGGCTCGTTCTCGAAGTTCCGCAGCCTGCCGGTAATAGTCATCACTTGCATCGCGCGCCGCAGCATCCTGGTCACCGGTCAGGCCGGCCAGTTCCCAGCGAAACGCTCCCTCGTTCATTAGCGAATTGGCAGCTTTGCGGAGCAGTTCTGCATCGGCCGGTTCGCTCTTGATCAGCGCCGCACGCAGTTGATTCGATTCCTGGAAAGGTTCGATCGCCGCGGTCAAGGATAGGATTGCCTCGGCACGCCTCCCGGCGGCGTCATGTTCCATGGCCAGGTCCGCGTGGGTCCGTCCCACGCCGGTCAGGCAGTTGGAGAGGCCGAGTGAAAGCGAACGATCTTGCGGATCCTTTTTGAGCAGTTCCCGGAAATCCTTGATAGCCTGGTTGTAGACCGACACTGCCTCATCCTTTTCACCAATCTCCTCGAGGATGCGGGCAATCTGAAAGCGAGCCTGGGCATCATCCTGCCGGACGGAGGGGTCGCCGTCGCGGCGAACAAGGAATGCTTCATAGTACAGGCGGGCCTTCTCCAGCAGTCCGTTCTGGAAGGCTCGCGTGTCCCGGGATCGCTGCCAGATCGGATCGTCCGCCACGCTGGCAAAGAAATCGTCCACTGCCTGGCGGGCCAGGCGAAAATTCTCCTCGGCCTCTTTCTCCCGCTCGAGCGCCTGGTTCTTCAGGCGGGACTGGTGGATGGCACTCAGGCTGCCGCCGATGGCAACGCCCACGAGCACCAGGCCCAGCGTCGCGCTCAGTGCCGCGACAGCAGGCCGGCGCCGTGACCACCGGAGCAGGCGGCCTGCCATGCTGATCGGCCGGGCACTAATCGGCCGGTGCTCGAGCCAGGCCTCCAGGTCGTCGGCCAGGTCGCCGGCGGTGTCGTACCGTTTCTCGCGGTCCTTGCTGAGGCATTTGAGGGTGATCGTTTCCAGGTCACGCGGGATGGCATTGTTGAGTTTCCGCGGCGCGGCCGGTTCGTCGTGGATCACCTGCTGAAGCAGCATCCGGATCGTCCCTCGAAAGGGCCGTTCCCCGCAGAGCAGTTCATAGAGGATCACTCCCAGTGAGTAGATGTCGGCCCTCCTGTCCACGCGGTGTCCCTCGCCGCGTGCCTGCTCCGGGGCCATGTAGGCCGGCGTGCCGAGCACCTTGCCCTCGAACGTCATCGTGATCTCTCCGGCCTCCCGCTTGGCCAGGCCAAAATCCATCACCCGAGGTTGCATGTCTTGTGTCAGCATGATGTTGGCCGTCTTCAGGTCCCGGTGAACCACTCCCTGTTCATGGGCATGCTGCAGGGCACGGGTAATCAGGAGGCAGAGCTCCACTCCCTCCCGCGGTGAGAGCATGCCTGCGCTGAGACGATCGGCCAGCGTGACTCCCTCCACGAAGTCACTGACAATAAAG
>CAYYZW010000221.1:0-21997 GCA_964476375.1 uncultured Pirellulaceae bacterium | reverse complement strand
CTCGGTCCTGCTGGTCGCTGCCTCGGCGATGGATCACGACCTACTTGCGCCGCATCGGCCTGACGAGGATCCCCGCGGTGTCCGCTGGACACGGGCCTGGGTGGTGGTGATCTCGGTGGCCAGTGCGCTGGTGGCGGTCAGCCCGTTTGCCAGCGATATCATGTCCCTGACATCGCTCTCTGGTTCCGTTTACGGCGCCTGTTTCCTGCCGGCACTGGTTGTCGGTCTGTTCCTCCAACGCATCTCCGCGACAGCGGCGCTGGCCAGTGCCATCACTGGCCTGGTTACTGTGGTAGGCTGGTTCATTGCTCGAAAGACAGGGCATGTCGAGCTGCACGAGGTTTACGTGGGCCTGCTGGTGGGCCTGGGAGTCTACCTGCTATGTGCCTTTCTTGGCCCCAGGGAAGACCGGGTTCCATCATGAGTATCGACCGAGCGACGATCGTACCGATTGCCAGCCTGCTGATGGTGCTGACGACCATGCCGGTTGCCGGACAGCAGGAGAAAGCAGCGTACGAGATTGGGTCCCACCGTGAGCTGATGCTGGATGACTTTCTCTTTGATGCCCTGGAGGGACAACTCTCCTTTCGCATGCACCGGCCACAACTGGCGGAGAAGGTGTTCGAGTTTGATGCCCCCTGGGAAGGGAACGAGAAACTCGGTATCCGGCTCTCGGGGTACGCGGCCATGATCCGGGATGGCGACCTGTTTCGCATGTACTATGCCTCCTACTATGGCCTGCGACTGGAGCCGGCGGATGACGGGCAGCAGTTTACCGGTTACTCGGAAAGCCGTGACGGGATCCAGTGGAACCGCCCGCTGCTGGACCGCATCGAGTTTGCCGGGTCCCGCCAGAACAACATCCTGCTGAATATCAAGCAGAAGATGGGATCGCACAATTTTGCCCCCTTTATCGACCGGCGTCCCGGGGTACCGGCCGGGCAGCGTTACAAGGCCGTTGCCGGTAATGGAGCGGCCTATGTCTATGCCTCGCCGGACGGACTGGACTGGAAGAAGCTCAGCGAGGAACCGATCCTCAGCGGGGAGGAGGAGGCCTTTGACCATTACGGCGCCATCCGCTGGGGGAATAACCCCGGCAAGGAGCGGGCGATCCTGGACTCCTTTAACATTGCCTTCTGGGATCCGGCGCAGCAGCACTATGCATTTTATTTCCGGGCCTACCTGCCCTGCCTGGATCGCGATGGGAAAAAAGTCACCGGGATCCAGCGGAGCGTGATGAGGGCCACCTCGAAGGATTTTATTCACTGGGGGAACATCGAGCCGATCCAGTTTGGCGAGCCACGGCGACGCTGGAAACACGAACTCTACACCAGCATGATCAGGCCTTACCCGCGTGCTCCTCAGCTGCTGATCGGCACTCCCCTGCGGACGGTCCCCCGTCGCCCCTTTCATGGTATGTCATTTGGGATCAGCGAGAGTGCGCTGATGTACAGTCGTGACGGGATTCACTTCTCCCTGCTGGAAGAACCATTCGTTCCGCCGGGCCGCGACGTGCGGAACTGGGCAAAGCATGGCCAGATGACTGCCTGGGGCATGCTGCAGACGGCAGAGGATGAACTCTCGATCTATATCCAGCAGCATGATCACCAGCCGACCACGCACCTGCGGCGGGCCACGCTGCGGACGGACGGGTTTGTCTCGCTCCATGCCGGGGCTTACCCGGGTGGGGAGGCACTCACGCGGCCGCTGGTTTTCAAGGGGAACCGCCTTCAGATCAATGCCGCCACCAGTGCTGCCGGGAGTATCCGGGTGACGATCCTGGATGCCCGGACCAGCCAGCCGATCGAGGGCTACGAGCAGAGCATGGAGTTTTACGGGGACCAGATCAGCCATCTTGTCCACTGGAACAAGAGAAACGATATCGCCGCGCTGGCCGGTCGGCCTGTTCGTTTGAAGTTCACGCTGCATGCCGCCGATCTTTACTCGCTGCGGTTCTTTACCGAGTAACTTCTGCTGGCTCTGTTAATCCTCTCCTCTTCCCCGCGGTTGGTGATCCTGGCCAGGCAGGGGCAGTCTCCATGGGGGACAGGCAGATGGCAGAATTACCCGTACGCTTTGAGAAGTGGAAGGTGATGGTGGAGCTTCAGCTGGACTTTCTTACCCGGCTGGGGAAATACAAGCTGGATGTGGCCAAGTCGGACCTGCTGGCAGCGGTCGCCTCGGGTCAGCAGGCAGTGGCACGCATCAAGGCCCAGGTTGCCCAGCAACTGGCTGCGGCCCTGCGGAGGCTGACGCGGTTTGAGCATCAGAATCGCTCCCGCGCCGAACGGATTGGCCGGCTGGCCCGGGACGCGTCGCTGGTCCGAAATGGCGATGACCTGTCGGCCTCGTCGATGGGCCGCATGTGGGCCGCCTACCGCGTGTTTGAACGCCTCTCACCGCTGGAGGTCGTGCTGGAACTGATGGAGATCGATGTGCACCGGCAGGCTCGCCAGGCAGCGGCTTATGTGAACAAGCGGGAACCGTCCAGGCCCTGCCTGGATGTGCCGGATGCGGTGGAGAATATCCACATGCTCACAGGCTGGATCAAGCGGCAGGGGTACCTGCCGGTCCGTGGAAACCAGGCCTACCGGCACCTGGTCACGGTATTCGGGAAAATCGCTGATGTGGCGGTGGATGCCATCCGGCAGATCAACGAGGCGATGCAGCAGATGGAGGATCGCACCTACCAGACCTGGAAACCGGTCGTGCTGGCCGCCCTGCCCGATAACGTGGATGTCCAGAAGATCATCCAGGCCGGGCTGAAGTGAAAGAGAAGGGAATAACCTCTCAACGCCAGGCTTCTCCCCGGGAAAAGGATTCTTGATTCAACTGCGTGTAGAATAAACGTTCTTCAGGACGATTTTCTTACCGACGATGGGATCCATGTATTCACGCCTCCTTCTCCTCTGCCTGCTGGGACTGCTGCTGTCGGTTGGCGTTCCACTCCGCGGACTGAACGCCCAGCCCCCGCGGCAGCAGCCGCTGCTGCCGAAAGACACGTTGCGGACGCCGCTCTCGCTGGACCACCTGCCCGCTGGACTGACCGCCAGGCCGGCGATCCCGGAGGACAGCCCATTGACGGCGGAACGCGTGGCACTTGGCCGCTCACTGTTTTTTGATCCGGTACTGTCGGAAAACAACACGGTCGCCTGTGCCAGCTGCCACCAGCCACGGCATGGGTTCGCCTCTCCAGATGCCGGTGCGATTGGCATTCGAGGACAGGTGGGGCCGCGGAATGCACCCTCGCTACTGAACCGTGCCTATGGGAGCCATTTTTTCTGGGATGGCCGGGCCGGCAGCCTGGAAGAACAGGCCCTCAAGCCGATCGCCAACCGCAAGGAACTGGGGTCGACTGTCGCTGCCGTGATCAAGCGGCTGCGGGGCAGTGACGAGTATGTCATGCGGTTCCAGCAGGTGTTTGGCGAGGAGGGCGTGAAAGTTGTTAACGAAAAAAACCTGGCCAGGGCACTGGCCAGCTTCCAGCGCACGCTGCTGCTGGGGGATTCCCCCGTCGACCAGTTCCGCGCGAGCAACGCCTCGGCACTGAGCGATGCGGAGCGACAGGGCCTCTGGTTGTACGAGAGTCGGGGTCGATGCTGGCGGTGTCACCGTGGACACAACTTCAGCGATGAATCATTTCACAATACCGGCGTCAGCTGGGGCACGGAGCCGGCCGATCTCGGTCGATTCGATGTCAGTGGCCAGGAAGAGGATATCGGCAAGTTCAAGACACCCACCTTGCGTGGCGTCTCGCTGACAGCACCCTACATGCATGACGGCAGTCTCAAGACACTTCGCGATGTCGTCCAGTTTTATAATCGTGGTGGCGTCAAGAATCCCAAACTGGATCCCATCATCCATCCACTGGGTCTCTCGGATGCCGACGTTGATCACCTGGTCGCCTTCCTCGAGGCGCTGTCACGGACGAGTGATCCGATGTCCGTGCTTTCAGATACCACGAGGGAAGAGAACCCGCCGGCCAAGCAGAAGTGAATGGGCCTGGGTTCGCTAGTCGGCCGGCGATGACGGGAACAGCAGTTCAAGCGATTCGGCCAGCCAGCCGCTGTGCCAGTCATGCTTGCGCTGGGGCCCGTCCCGGTACTGGTGCCGCACTCCCTGTTTTTTCATCAGCTCGTGGAGGGCAACGTGGTGCTGCCGAAAATTGCCGAAGTAACCGGTCAGCACGAGCCGTGACTGGCGGGTGAAGGAACGATCCGCCTGCTCGACCAGCCGCGTGACCTGGTAATGGCGGAAATTTTCTTCCCCGCCAAAAATAGGCCCGCTGCCGTAACTTCCTGGCTTGTCCATCATCATCGGGGCGTCCCAGGCTGCCGCCCTGCCAAACTGGTGTGGGTTCCGCAGGATCAGCGTGAAGGCTCCCCAGCCCGACTTGCTGTACCCGACCAGGTGCCGGTGGCGGGACTGGCGGCGAACAGGGTAGAACTTTTCCACGAACGGGATCACGCCCCTGAGCAGGTAGGATTCCTGCTGGATTCCCGCGTCGCTGGGGTGATCGGCATACCAGGGGAGCTGGGAAAAACCGGGTGCGATGTAGACCATGCGAAAACGGTTATGCAGGTCGTTCTTGAGAATCTCCGCGACCCCGTCGCCATAGCCGGTCTCCAGGCCGGTCTCGACCGGGAGCACGTAGATCGATGCCAGTCGCTCGCCCTGTTTGACGTTGTCCGGCAGGATCACTCGAATCTGGGTCGTGTCGGACTGGTAGCGGGACCGGACTGTGTGCAGGTGGACTCCCTGGTCACTGGTGTCCGACTGCAGCAGTTCAAGCTCCTCGGCCCCGGCCAGGAAAGTGGGCGCGAAAAAAATCAGCAGTGCGATCGCCCGGGGAGTGGGAAGAGGGAGGTGCATTTGTTTCTATTTCATCTCGCGCCGTAGCAGCTCGCCAAGCGAGAACTTCTCGAAGACCAGGTGCGACTGGCTCCCCTCGTAGACCAGCCCGACATGCTGCTCATCGATACGTGTCAGGCTGGGATAACCTGCCCCGCCTCCCACGTCCAGCAGCAGGTGGTATTCCTCTGGCCAGGTCATTCCCTCGTCGAAACTCACTTTCAGCGTGTGATGGTCGCGCGCCTGCTGGGAATGGGGGTTGGCAAAGATCAACACGTGCTTCTGTTCTCCGTTCTCCTGGTAGTCAAAGCGGAGCAGGCTGCCGTTACAGTTGGGCTCGATCAATGCCTTCAGGTTGGTCGGATGGGCGGTCCATGTCTGCCCCAGGTCACGGGTCGTAAAGACGCTGCGCAGGCGGGCGATATCCCGCTCGGTCCGCATGTTGAGCATCAGTGATCCGTCGTCCAGCTGGACTGCCTGGCATTCGCTGCTGCCGATGACAGCGGGATTACTGACGGTCCAGCTGCGTCCGTGGTTCGTGCTGTACATGATATTGGAAAAGGGAGCCCCTTCTTCATTGCGTCCCTGGCTGGGCATCACCAGGGTCCCGTCACGCAGGGCGATCCCGCCCTGGGGGGAGGGAGCAAACAGGACCCACTCCTCACGTTTCAGTTCCCGGGTCATGTTGCGCGGGGCGGACCAGCGCCGGCCATCGCTGGTCGATTCGACCATCAGGAACTGGGCGGACTTGCCGATCTCGAAGCCTACTTCCGAGCCATCGTCGCTCCACTGGTGCTTGCCCGGCTTGCCCCACATCCAGACTGCCGCGCAGAAGATCCTGCCCGTGCTGGGGTCCACGAGGATTCCCGGGTCGCTGCATCCGTTCTGCTCCTGGCCCAGGCCACCATACTCGCCCATGTCCATGATCACCTGGGGCGGGGCCCAGGTCTGTCCGCCGTCGGTACTGCGGCTGAGCCCGATATCGATATCCTCCTGCAGGTCACGTCCCATTCGCCTGCGCATGTCGTAGACGGCCAGCAGGGTTCCCTTGCGGGTCGTTGTCAGGGCCGGGATCCGGTACGTATGCACGTTGTCATCCATGTGACGCCTGAGTGCCACGCCGATCCGCTTTTGTACGCCGGGGGTGGTGTCGCTGACCGTGACCTCGCCGGCCGAGGTGACCAGGGAGGTGCACGTGGCATCGACTTTCTCGAGCAGGCTGGCCGTGGTCTTGAGCGTGCAGGAGAGCCAGAGCGTGTTGGCACCCTGCTTGAGAGGCTGTGTGCCGCGAAAGGTGATGCGATCGGCCGCAGGCTGGGCTGCACCCAGCGGGGGCTCCTCCTGTCCTTCAAGGAGCAGCTGCAGCGACTCGATATTCTCGCTTCCGGAGAGGGAAAAAGTCAGGCTCTGGAGCCTCGTCTCGGCCGCGGGGGACTGGATCTGGATTGTCAGTAGCCGGTTCTGGGGGTTACGGATCAGGACCGGGTGGATGCGCTGCGAGCTGGTTGCTGTCATCGCGTCCTGGGCAGCGACCTGGCTACTGGCCAGTGCCAGCAGCAGGATGCAAAGAAGGATCGAAGAGGTTTTTCTGTTCATGGTTTTTACGGTCTCATGGGATAAGAGTATGTTCTGTCAACAAACCAGCTGCACACAAAATCGCACGTTCCGTCGTCGAATTCAATCACTTGCCGAGACTTTCCTGGTGGGTTCTGGAGGTGACCGGTTTGTTGAGGTGGCTTGCCGGGGCGTCTATGATTGTGACGCAGACATTGAAAGCAGCCTTGCCACAGGCTTGATCAAAGGGAGAACGTGATGACACGTGTCGTACTTGTACTGGCAGCCTGTGCTGCTGCCCTGGCCCTGCTGTTTATGAGTATCTCCCCGGCCCCGGCGACGCGGCCGGCAGATCGTGAGAAGTCGCTGAAGATTTTTATTGTCTGTGATTCAGAAGGGGGGAGCGGGATCGTCGAGTACTGGTCCCGCAATGTTCCTCCGTCGAACCCGCGTTTCCAGGAGTACCGGGAACTGATGACGCGGGATATGAACGCGGCGATTGAGGGCTGTTTCCAGGCCGGCGCGACCGAGGTAGTGGTCAGTGATGATGGCTTTGGTGGGACATGTACCGTACCGGAGTTGATGGACTCACGGGCGAGCTGGATCCGTGGGCCCGGGTTCGGCACTGGCAAGCTGCCGCTGCTGGCGGGCCTCGACGAGTCTTTTGACGGCCTGATGCTGATTGGATTTCATCCCATGGAAGGAGCCGAGAAGGGGGTCCTGGCTCATACCTGGAGTAGTGCCGGTCGCCGCCGCTTCTCGATCCAGGGAAAACCTGCCGGTGAGCTGGCGATTTACTCGATCATTGCCGGCCACGATCATGATGTACCAGTTATTTTTGTCCAGGGGGACGAGGCGGTCTGCCAGGAAGGTCGTGACCTGCTGGGGCAGGAGCTGGTGACAGTGTCTGTGAAGAAGGGGCTGACCGAGCAGAGGGCCCTGCTGGTCGCACCCCACAAGGCACGCGGAATGATCACGAAAGGAGCCAGGCAGGCCGTCGAACAGATCCAGCAGCGCACCCCTTACCTGGTAAAGATGCCGATCGAGGTCCGGCTTCAGCTGGAGAACAAGGAGAAGGCGGATGCCCACGCGGTGAACCGCCTGCGAATCCTGCCGGACTGGCCAGGCCGCCGCGTGGATGAGCGGACCTTCGAGGCAACACTTTCTTCCACCCGCTTTCTTTCCCTCTGAGCGAGACCCTGAAGATGGAGCCTGGATTCCTGGAAAAGTACCGTGAAGATGGCTATTTTGTCATCCCGGGCTTGCTCGAGCCTGGCGAGGTACAGGCGATCTGCCAGCAGATCACCCAGGTCGTTGACCGGCATCCGGACGTACCGGAGGGGCTTATCCAGATGGAGCCGCGGATCCTGTCAGGGGAAAAGCAGGTAGAAGATCTGGAAATGGGTGTCCGCAAGCTGTTCCGGCCCGCCAGGCATGTCGATTTTTTCAGGCAGCTTGCTTTTCATCCGCAGCTGCTGGAGGTTGCCCACGCGATTCTCGGCCCGGACCTGTTGCTGATGCAGAGCATGACCCTGATGAAGCCCCCGCATGTGAGCACCGAGAAGATCTGGCACCAGGACAACGCCTACTTCCGTGTGGAGCCGCCGGATCTATTTGGTTTCTGGATAGCATGTGACAGGACGGACGTGGCAAATGGCTGCATGCACCTGCTTCCAGGTTCCCACCAGGGAGGCATTGTTGAACACCAGGGGATCGGGGACCTGTATGGGGCAACTTCTCTGCCGGACATGCAGCAGGTGGTGGCGATCCCCCTGCAACCTGGGGATGGCCTGGTCTTTCACGGGGAACTGCTTCATTACACACCGCCCAACAGGACCAGCAGCCGTCGGCGAGCCGTCCAGTACCACTATGCCTCCGGGACAGCCAGCCGCCGCTGCGGGGCCAATGAATTTGATTACGAGCCGGAGGTGGTGGTGGCCGGTCGCAACCAGTTACGGCGAATCGAAGAAACAAAGGTCGAAGAGGACAGAACGTTACTGTAATTCCAGGGAGAGACAGATGACCGGGAGAAACGGATGGCAACTGCAGGAGCTTCATCACCTGGGTATGACCGTGGCTGATATCGAACGGTCGATCGAGTTTTATCGTGACCTGCTGGGCATGCAGTTGGTCGGGCGGAGGCCCTGCGTGGAAGCGGATTATGTTGCCATGCAGACAGGCTACGAGGGAGTCCAGCTGAGCGTCGCCTCGTTCCGCGTGCAGCCGGGAAGTTCCCAGTCACTGGAGGTGGTGCAGTACCTCAACCATGTCGGGGAGCCGGCAGATGCAGCAACCAACCGGGCTGGGAATACGCACCTCTGTCTCACGGTGGATGACCTGCAGGCGGCGTACGAGGGCCTTACTGCCCAGGGGGTCAGGTTCAAATCGGAACCGGTCACGATCACGGCCGGCCCCAACGAGGGAGGGCTGGTGATCTACTTTTTTGATCCGGATGGTTACACGCTGGAGATGTTTCAGCCAGCCACCGTAAATAACTGAAGCAGTTCCATTGGAAGAGGAGAATGGTCGTGGCAGAGGAAAACCTGTTTGACCTGTCCGGTCGAGTGGCCCTGGTAACCGGGGGGGCCCAGGGACTGGGTGCAGCGATCGGATCGATGCTCTCGCGCCAGGGCGCCATGACGGTGCTGATTGATATTGATTTACCGGCTGCTGAGAAGCAGGCCAGGGAGATCGAGAAGGAGACTGGTAACCTGGTCCAGGCGGCGGCCTGTGACGTGGGGGACGAGGACCAGGTGGCGGAACTGGTGACCCGCCTGGCCGCAGAGCATGGTCGTCTCGATGTGCTGGTGAATAATGCCGGAATTCACCGGCGAGTGGACGCACTGGCCCCGCACCAGGAGGATGTCAGGGAGATATTCCGGGTCAATCTGCTGGGTGCCCTGAATATGTCCAGCGCGGTGGGAGGGGTGATGGTTGCGCAGGGAGACGGCACCATCATCAATATCTCGGCACTGGGGGGCGGGCTGGTGGGCCTGGGCCGTGGCGGATCGGCCTATGGCATGAGCAAGGGAGGGATTGTTGCCCTCACTCGCGACCTGGCGGCGGAGTGGACAGGCCGGGGTGTCCGCGTGAATGCCGTGGCCCCGGGCTGGATCCGGACACCGATGACCGAGGCACTGCAGAACAACGAGCAGGGTGCTGCCATGGTGCTCAAGCAGGTACCGGCAGGCCGCTGGGGAGAACCCGAAGATGTTGCCGGGGTGGTTGCTTTCCTTGCCAGCGAGGCATCCCGTTACATTTCGGGGCACACGATCCCGGTGGATGGAGGAGCTCTTAACGTGATCTCGATTTCCTAGGGTGGTGAGAATGTTGGAATGTGTTATCCAGGATCGCCTGGTACCGGACGAGCGACTGGGCCCCCTGCTGGAGTATGACGGTGACCTGGCGGACCACCAGCACCTGGCCGAGACAGTCGGCCGGCAGGGTTACCTGCTGCTGCGATCGGTGCTGGATCGCGAGTCCGTGCTGTCGGCCCGCGAGGAGGTGTTTCAGAAACTGGCCGAGGTGGGTGAAATTGAGCAGCCGGCGATCGCCGGGATTTCCAGCGGGAGTAGTCAGCGGGCTGAACAGGAGCCGGACCTGGATGTTTTCTGGACCGGGGTGAGCCAGGGCCAGGCCCTGAGGGCGGTGACTCTCGGTGAAACGGTTCAGGATCTCCTCTCGGCGGTCATGGGCCAGCCGAGCCGACCCCACGACTTGATCTACCTGCGCCCGATGGCTCCGGGGCCCGGGACCCGCTTGCATTACGACCTCCCTTTTTTTGCCGGTTATTCCCACTCGATTCACACGGCCTGGATTCCGCTGGGAGATGTTCCGCTCGAGGACGGTCCGCTGGTCGTGGTGGAGAATTCAAACACCTTCTCGGACCTGCTCGAACCAATGCAGCAGGTCGACTATCAAAACGATCGATCGAACGAGACAGTCCAGGCGGCTGCCTATGCGAAGCAGAAC
Source organism: uncultured Pirellulaceae bacterium (assembly GCA_964476375.1). GTDB lineage: Bacteria > Planctomycetota > Planctomycetia > Pirellulales > Pirellulaceae > SAT2750. Next base: position 11,620 of record CAYYZW010000221.1, on the reverse strand, counting down.
GAGATGCACCCGGTGGACGTGGCGGAAACACGGGATGTTCGGCTGCTGACCACGGAATTCCATGCCGGTGACCTGCTGGTCTTTAACATGCTGACCCTGCACGGTTCGCTGGACAACCGATCAGCGGTAGGGCGGGTCCGGTTATCCTGCGATGTCCGTTACCAGCCGGCGGAGGATCCCCACGACGACCCCCGCTACTTTGGACATCGGCCAACCGGTTCCAAGGGTGGAGGTTATGGCGATATGCGCGGTGCCCAGCCGCTGGCATGAGGGTGACATCAATCCAGCTGGACGATCTGTCCGCTGGCGGCCGACTCTTCCGCCGCCAGGCAGGCACGGACCGCTTCGAGTGACTCCCGTGGGCTGATCATATCCGGCGGCTGACCGCGCTGGATTGCCGAGACGAAGTATGCCAGCTCGTCCCGTAATGCCCCGGCTCGCTGGCCATGCAGCGAGGGCCAGTAGGTGGTATCGGGCGAGTGCCAGCCGTCGTCATCACAAATGGAGAAATTGGGATGGGTCTCATGGATGTGGATCGATCCGCGGGTGCCGATGATCTCCATCCGTTCGTCAATCTGGAAGGCAGTCCTGTCCGGCAGGCACCAGACATTCTCGAGTACCCCGGTGGCACCGCCGGCAAAGCGGTACATTGTCCATCCCAGGTCAGGATGCTTCTTTCCCCGCACGTCGACGGTCTGGGCGTAAGCACTCAGGATCCTGTCCTGGCTGTACCAGAGCATCAGGTCCGTGTCGTGAACCCCGTCGCCGATAATCGGTCCGATCTTGTCCAGGATCTCCTCGGTAACCTGGGCGGGAATGTTCCGCCGGGCATAGATCGAGATGATGTCACCAATCCGGCCCTCGAGAATAGCCTCCCTGGCTGCCGCGTAGCGTGGATTGAACCGGCAGATGTGACCGGTCATCAAGAAGCTCTCTGATGCCTCGGAGGCCTCAACGATCTTTTCACAGTCCTCGACCGTGGAGGCCATGGGTTTTTCTACCAGGACGTGCTTGCCCGCTTCCAGCGCGGCCAGGGTGGGTTCCAGGTGCTGATCCCACATGGTGACGACACTGACCGCTTCCAGTTCCGGGTCGGCAAGCATCTCACGGTAGTCAGTAAAGGTCTTTTCAACCTGGAACGTGGTCGCCAGTTCTTCCAGCCGTGAGCTGGTCCGGGTACAGAGAGAATGGAGGTGGACACCGGGAATGGCTGCCAGTGCCTCGCAATGTTTCTCGCCGAACCAGCCGAGTCCAATCACTCCGTAGTTGACCTGTTTCATGGCTTCTTCTGTCCCTGGGCCTGGAATGCGATGTCCGCTGGATTACCTCCCGCCTGGAGGCAGGCAACCAGGTCGAGGATCTCCTCCCTGATCATTACATGGATCAGCCCGTGTGGCATCGAATGCCGGGCTGACAAGCGGACGTGCTATGAGACCAGTTCTTTAATGGGTTGACCGTTTTCAATCAGGTAGGTTGGACGTCCCTGATTGTTGACATATTGCAACGGTTGATCCAGTCCATAGATGTGAAGAATTGTGGCCATCAGGTCCTGCGGGGTAACCGGGGTGGTGGCGGGTACCTCGATCCGCGGTGACGATTCACCGATGACCTGTCACATTTTCAGGCCGCCGCCGGAGAGGGCCAGTGTACAGAGGCGCCCCCAGTGGTCCCGTCCTCCCTTGCTGTTGATCTTGGGTGTCCGGCCGAATTCCCCGGTGACCACGACCAGTACGTCGTCCAGCATGCCATGCTGGTCAAGGTCGTCGATCTGGGCCGATACACCCTGGTCCACCTGCTCGGAACGGCCGCCATTAAATCCCTTGAGGATTCCACCGTGCATGTCCCAGCCCCCGTAGCTGACAGTAATGAACGAGCAGCCGGCCTGGCAGAGCCTGCGGGCCTTGAGCAGGTTCTCTCCCAGTCCCTTGCCATAACGGGTGCGGATTTTCTGGTCTTCCTTGTTGATATCGAATGCATCCCGGGCACTTCCCAGGATCAACTCGAAGGCCTGCTGCTCAAAGCCGTCGATCCCATCCATTTTTCCACTGGCGTCGCGCTGCCGGTTGAGACGGTCCAGTTCATTGAGCAGGCTGCGGCGGTCGCGCATCCGGTCGGCTGCCACGCTGGCATCCATGTTCTTGCGTGCCGGACCGCTGGGATTGAACGGGCTGTACATGGTTCCCAGCCAGCCGGGTCCGTCACCACGGATGGATCCGACCCGAACATAGCTTGGCATGCCGGTTTCTGGATTCGTGGTTCCCAGCGTGCGAGCCATGATCGAACCGAGTGATGGGCGCATGTTCGTGCGGGCGTTGTACCCGGTCATCAGCCGCTGTGTTGCCGTGCCATGGCTGCTGTCCCCATGGGCAAAGGAGCGGATGATGGCCATCCGGTCCATAAGCGAGGCAAGCCGTCCAAAGCTGCCGCCAATGGTGACGCCTGGAATCGGCGTGCGTGCTTCCCCGGTGAGGCTGCGATACTCGGAGGGGGCAGTCATTTTTGGATCGAAGGTCTCGACATGCGTCGGTCCCCCGGCCAGCCAGATCCAGATGACGGATTTCTGTTTGATTTCTTCTCCTGCCGTGGCTGCTGCAGCGCGGGTGCGGAGCAGGCCTGGCAGGGTCAGGCCGCTGAGTCCAAGGGCGCCGATCCGGAGGAAATCGCGACGGCTGTTCCCTTCACAATCATGGCCGTGTCGGGACGAGTAGATCGTTAGCATGAAAGCGATTCCCAGCAGAAGACTTCTACTGGACTTATCGGCTTCGCACCTGCGGCAGGTTTCTTGTCACCCAGGTCACGGTGAACAGGGCACCTATCTTTCCCAGGTTCCGGCTTTTTCGAGGGACATGGTCTGGCCGGCCCTAGGAACTGAGCTGGACGATATGCCGGCCGGTCGTGGTTCCCGCGAGCATCTGGTCGACCGTCTCTGCAAGCTGTTCAAGGGTCAGGGCCGTGACCCCTTCGCCGAGCTGGGCCGGCGTGAGGTCCGTGGCCAGTCGTTGCCAGATCTGCTGGCGTACTTCTGCTGGTGTCATGGCCGAATCAATCCCGGCCAGCTTCACGCCCCTGAGAATAAAAGGGAAGACGGTCATCTCCAGCCGCTCACTGGCTGCCATGCCGCAGGCCGCCACGCAGCCGCGTTGCCGGCAGCGGCGGAGTGTTGCCACCAGCATGTCGCCTCCGACGGTATCGACAGCACCTGCCAGGTCGGCCTTGAGCAGCGGGCGGTCGGGCTTGTCGACCAGTTGTTCTGGCGTCCAGCATTCAGCAGCTCCCCATGCCTGGAGCTGGCCGGACATCTCTGCCTTACGACTGACGGCGATCACCTCATAACCCAGCCCCGAGAGCATGCGGATGGCAAGGCTTCCCACTCCCCCACTCGCACCGGTCACCGCGATAGGGCCGGAAGCGGGCACGACATTGTTAAGTTCCAGCGCCTCGATACACTGGGCTGCAGTAAAGCCCGCAGTTCCAAGCTCCATCGACTCGCGGGCCGAAAGAGATGCCGGAAGTGGCACTGCCCAGTCGGCTGGGACACGTATCCGCTCGGACCATCCCCCCCAGCAACCACTTCCCAGTTCGCGCCCCGTGACAACCACCTGGCTGCCTGTGGGCAGTGCCGGATCGGAGGACTGCAGTACGGTTCCGGCCGCGTCGATTCCCGGTACATGGGGAAAGGTTTGGACCACGCCGGGGTGGCCGGTCGCGGCCAGGGCATCCTTGTAATTAAGCGAGGACCAGTCGACCTGGACGAGCAGGTCTCCTTCGGGGAGTTGTTCTTCTGGCTGGTCGGCGATCGATTGCGTGATCGAATCGTCATCGAGTTGCTCAACAAGATAGCATCGCATGGAAGAAGACGGCTCTCGTCAATTGACAGGGAATGGTTGGTGGATAAAATCGCCGGTGGTCTGGTAATGGTCGCTTTAACGAGGCAAGGAGTTGACGATGGGGAATATTCTGGAATTGACTGATGAGACGTTTGCCAGTGAGGTTCTGGAGTCCGATCAGACGGTGCTGGTAGATTTCTGGGCTCCCTGGTGTGGACCCTGTCGCGCGCTGATGCCGATTATTGACCAGCTTGCCGAAGCGAACGAGGGGACTGCCAAGATCTGTAAGGTCAATATCGATGATTGTGGCCAGACGGCAATGAATTGCAAGGTGAGCAGTATTCCCACGATCATGGTCTTCCGGGGCGGCAACATGACGTTCAATCGCCCGGGCGTTCTTTCCCAGGAACAGCTCCAGGAAGCGATTGACAATGCAGGCTAAAAGCCGGGCTGCTCCGGTTTTTTAGCTTCCTCGTATGGAGTGCCTGTCATCGGCCCTTCCTCACCGCACCAGTTCCCTGTTGTGGCATTCTTGGGCGAGGATTATATTGGGTGATTCGCTGGCCAGCGAAGGAAAAAAAGACAAACCGAAACTGCCAGCAGGATTTTGTCTCCATGCAATTTAGCTTGATAGACCGTATCCTGGAGCTGGAAGAAGGGTCGCACATCAAGGCGGTGAAGGCCCTTTCCATGGCCGAGGAGTATTTAAAAGACCATTTTCCACGTTTCCCCTGCATGCCAGGTGTGTTGATGGTGGAATCGATGTTCCAGGCTTCCGCCTGGCTGATTCGCAAGAGTGAGAATTTCTCCAACTCGATGGTTGTACTGAAGGAGATCCGAAACCTGAAATGTGCGGATTTTGTCGCCCCCGGGCAATCGCTGGTTGTGTCTGCAGAGATTTTGAAGCAGGACGACACGACGACCACGCTCAAGGCCCAGGGGACGGTGAACGACAGCCTGGCAGTTGCCGGACGACTCGTGGTCGAACGGTATAACCTTGCCGACCGGCACCCGGAGAGGGAATTAACGGACAACCACCTTCGAATCAAGTTACAAAGACAATATGCCATCCTCTGGCCTGTTGAGCTGGTAGCCAGTGAAGAGCCCGACGAAATAAATTGACCCCACCGTTGGGGATCGGACAAGACGACACCTTTTGAGCAATGACGGGAGCATCTACCCCATGGCACCGAGTAGCGACGAGATTTATGCCCAGATAAGCGGGATCCTTGAAGAGACACTCTTTCCCGATGACCCGATTACCCCAGGTTCCACCCTGCTGGGAGATCTCGGTGCGGAGTCGATTGATTTCCTGGATATCATGCACCAGATGGAAAAGGCCTTTGAGCTGACGCTCAGCCGGGACGATTTCTGGCCGGATGATATTCTTACCAGTGAAGAATATGTCGAGGATGGTCGGGTGAACGAGTCAGGTGTGGCGGCATTGAAGGATCGCATGCCCTATGCCGACCTTTCGGCATTTGAGCAGGATCCATCGCTCAAGAGTTTCGGCGATCTCCTTACTGTTGGTGACCTCTGCAAGATGGTCGAACACAAGCTGGCGGGAGCTGGTGAAGCTGCAGCGGATGACGGCGGCGAAGCGGCGGCGGATGATGGCGGCGAAGCCGATTCAACAAGTTAGTCCAGGGCCTGGTTAATGGAGTCATGGTCAGGTCAATGGAAGTGGCCCGACGGTTGTTCCATCCATGAAGAGGGTGAAGTCCAAGTCCCGGCTGGGAATTGAATCCCTGGGTGAGATCTGATGCGCTGGTACCACATTGACCGGTTTGAGGAATTCATCAGCGGCCAGCGTGCGGTTTCGATCAAGACGGTCAGTCTCTCGGAAGATCATCTGCACGAATACTGGCCGGGTTATCCCATCATGCCCTCCACGCTGATCGTGGAAGGCCTGGCCCAGACAGGGGGCCTGCTGGTTGGTGAGGCAGTTGGTTTTCAGCAATGTGTCATCCTGGCCAAGATCTCCCGGGCCGTGTTTCATGAAATTGTCCGGCCAGGTGACCAGCTGAGGTATACATCGGTCCTTGAGAATCGCACGGATGACGGGGCGATCGTGAAGGGGACAAGCCACAAGGGGGACCAGCTGCAGGCGGAGATCGATATTGTCTTCGCGTTTATTCCGCAGCGTCTTGCTGCGGAGCAGTTTTACCCGGCAGATTTCCTCTCCACGATGCGAAAGTTTGGTATGTACGATGTACTGCAAACACCCGAGGGCGAGGCGAAATTGCCGCCTGCCCACATGCTGGAGGCCGAGCAGAATGCTTTCAAGAGTGGCTTGCTGGATGATTGATTTTCAGGGTCAAACCGCCGTGTGCCCTCTGTGAAAGACGAGGAAACCCTGCCTCCACACCCGCTTCCAGGCCAGGGGTTATCGTCGCCTCGACCGCTTGAGGCTACAATGGACGGCCTTGGAAGGAGTTCCTCTCGGCGTGAGAATGTTTCGGGGTGAAACCAGGGGAAAACGAGATGACTCGCAGGGTTGTTGTTACCGGGCTGGGCTGCATAAATCCACTCGGACATGATGTCAACACGCTTTGGGACAATGTCCAGGAGGGCAAGTCCGGCGTTGGTTACACGACGGTTTTTGATGCGAGCGAGTTTCCGACCAAGATCTCGGCGGAAGTCAAGGACTGGGATGTGTCTGCTGTAGGTCTCGATCCCGCTGACTGGGTGGAGAGGGGCCGGCATACGAAGTTTGCCGCTGGAGCAGCAACCCAGGCGGTCGAGTCATCCGGGATCATGGATGCTGGAATCGACCCGGGACGAATTGGTATCTACCTGGGCTGCGGTGAGGGATTCGTCGACTTTGAGGCGTTCACCTCCTCGGTTGCTGCCAGCCTGACAGAAGATGGACTCGACTACGCGGAGTTCGTGAAGGCAGGATACACGGCGTTCAACCACCGCCTGGAACTGGAAAACCTGCCGAACATGCCGGCGAGCCATATCTGCCGAATGTTCAATATTCAGGGACCCTCGGTCAATACCCTCACCGCCTGTGCAGCCAGCAGCCAGGCGATCGGTGAGGCGACATACATGATCAAGCGTGGTATCGCCGATGTGATGGTCTCGGGCGGAGCGCACAGCATGATTCATCCGATGGGGGTGACCGGCTTTAACTTGCTCACGGCACTTTCCACCAACAATGACAATCCGACGGGAGCGTCCCGGCCATTTGACCGGCTTCGCGATGGTTTCGTGCTGGGAGAGGGTTCCGCCATGATCATCCTGGAAGAGCTCGAGCATGCCAGGCAGCGAGGAGCCCATATTTATGGAGAGATTCTTGGTTTTGGCAGTACGGCAGATGCCTATCGAATCACCGACATCCACCCGGAAGGACGTGGCGCCATCGCCTGTATGAAGATGGCGATTGCCGAGGCAGGCCTGGAGCCGGGCGATATTGATTATGTCAATGCGCACGGGACAAGCACCCTGGTGAATGATCGCACCGAGACGCATTCCTGCCGGGCGGTGTTTGGAGACGATGCCCCGCCGATTTCAAGTACCAAGAGCATGATGGGGCACTTGATTACGGCGGCCGGGGTTACCGAGATGATCTGCTGCCTGATGGCAATCCGGGACAATGTTGTGCCACCGACGATTAACTATGAAAACCCGGATCCCGATTGTGACCTGGACTATATTCCCAACGAGTCCAGGGAGGTGGAGTGCACCTACGCACTCAATAACAGTTTTGGCTTTGGTGGCCAGAACGTAACGCTGGTCGTTGCCCAGCACCGGGACTAGATCCGACCTGCTAGTTGCCAAGCGATGGCGGGTTCTTCATGAAGAAGTCGCGGGGCCCCCGTACCGTGTAATACGGGTAAGCGTAGGCTGCCCCAGCGGGGCCCGCCTGCTGCATCGTGGGATTGGCCGGCGCCATGGCCTGGGCCTGCATCATCTGTTGGGCCTGGGCCTGCATGACCTGCTGGGGCGCCTGCTGCATCATCTGCTGGGGCGCCTGCTGCATCCTCGCCTGCTTCTGGCCACAGTTCGTACAGTTTTTTTCGAGCATCTTGCAGCCACTGCCGGCAATCAGTGCCACCGCCGCCAAGAGAAGGAATACCTGTCGCATCATCACTCTGTTTTCCTCCTGCCCGGCAGGTGCTGCCGGACGATTTCGATGGTCCCTTTTGTTTCTTCACCAGGTCCGGGGTGTGAAACCCTTCCAGGCGCATTTCTTACTGCGCATGAAGGAGAATTCCCCTACAGGGTAGATCGGCCGTGCAAACCGTAAAATTGAATGAATCGTTGTAATCCGATCATTTTCACAGCACGGATGAAATGACGTAAATGGTGACCAGGTCTCGTCTTGGCCTGAGAGGGCGGTTTCTGGTAAAAGGGGAAATTCAACAAGCAGGCGACCTCTCCTTCCCTGCCAGGGAGGAGCTGGGTGACTGAACGGACTCGGTCAATGAAGAATTACTTTCGTGCTGTGAAGCTCGGCACAAGGCACCGGTTTACCCTGCTCGGTGCTGTCTTCTGCAGCCTCATGGTAGCCCTCTTCTGGGGAGCCAATATCGGCACTGTTTACCCGGTCGTGGAAGTTGTTTTCCAGGGCAAGGCGATGCCGGACTGGATCGATGATGAGATCATCAGGCTCGAGCAGGAGATCCAGCAGCGCCAGCAGTGGATTGATGGTCAACAACAATCCACCGTGGAAAATCCTGTCGCGACACGGCAGGAACTGGAAATGGCCCAGTTCCGGCAGATGGCCGATCAGCAGGCACTTGCCTGGCGTAATACAGTCAGGCCCTGGATCCACAGGTACATGCCTCGAAGCCCTTTTGAAACGCTGTTGCTGATGGTGGCTGCCCTGCTCGTCGGGACCCTGATCAAGGATCTTTTCCTGATGGCAAGCATGATCCTGGTGGAGCGATTTTCCCAATTGAGTACCTTCGGGTTGCGCAAGCAGTTCTATCGCAGGACATTGAGGATGGACCTGACCACCTTTGGTGATGATCGAACGGCGAACCTGCTGTCCCGTTTCACGAACGACATGAACAGCGTCAACCAGGGCATTAACAGCCTGCTGGGGAAAGCGGTGCGCGAGCCGCTTAAAATGGTTGTCTGCCTTGTTGGTGCCGCACTGATTTGCTGGCGGCTGTTACTTGTATCGCTGATTGTCCTCCCGGTGGCGATGTACCTGATTGCCCGGCTTGCCATGGCCATCAAGCAGGCCAACCGACGTGCCATGGAGGAGATGTCCCAGCTCTATGGGGTCCTGGAGGAATCGTTTTCTGGGATCCAGGCGGTCAAGTCGTTCACCATGGAAAGCTACGAACGGGGGCGATTTCACCGTACGGCAAAAAAGTACTTCAAGCGTGCCATGCGGATCATGACCTTCAATTCCTTCACCCGGCCCACGACAGAGATAACAGGGATGGTGATTATCTCCCTGGCCCTGGTATCCGGGGGCTACCTGGTGCTGAACCAGGAGACGCATTTACTGGGAATTCGCATGTCCAGCAGGCCACTCGGCTTTGGAGCCCTGATCACCTTTTATGCACTGCTGATCGGTGCCAGTGATCCACTGCGGAAACTGGCGGATGTGTTTAATGCGGTTCAGAGAAGCAGTGCTGCGGCGGATCGTATTTACGAGATGCTGGATCGAGAGCCGGCAATTGTCGATAGCGACGAACCGGATCCAATGCCTTCACCATTCCGGCAGCTTGTTTTCGAGGAAGTCGACTTTGATTACCTCAGTGAAGAGCCCCTGCTGCAGAGAATCAACCTGACCATCAAGCAGGGTGAGACGGTGGCTATCGTGGGAGCAAATGGGTCGGGGAAAAGTACCCTTTTGAACCTGGTTCCCAGGTTTTATGATCCCACCGGGGGACAGATCCTGGTCAACAACACACCGCTTTCCCACTTGAGGATCAAGGAACTGCGACGGCTTGTGGGGATGGTGACCCAGCAGACCGTGCTTTTCGATGACACGATTATCAACAACATCCGTTACGGTTCACCACACGCGAGCCGTGATGATGTGATCGAGGCCGCCCGGAAGGCGCGGGCGGACGAGTTTATTTGCCAGTTTGACCAGGGCTATGAGACGATCGCAGGAGAGTCTGGTGGACGGCTCTCTGGTGGACAAAAGCAAAGAATTGCACTGGCACGGGCCATTCTCAGGGATCCACAGATCCTGTTGCTCGATGAAGCGACGAGCCAGGTGGACGTCGAGAGCGAAAAGCTGATCCACCAGGTTTTGAAGGAGTTTCTCCAGCAGCGAACAACATTGATGATTACTCACCGGCCCAGCACGCTGGCACTTGCCAGTCGTATCGTGGTTCTCGACGAGGGGCGAATAATCGATGTGGGCACGCACGAGGAACTTGCTGGGCGCTGTGAGATCTTTCAACGGATGTGCCAGTTGCCCCTGCGTGAATCTGCCTGATTCAGAGTCTGCGTTGGGAAATCGTCCATTTGAGCAAGGGGATGTCTTTTGGCATGGCGTTTGCATTATTCTCCCCTTGTCCAAACGTGACAGTTTCCACGCTGGGGCCGGAATAGAGAAGAGGCAACAGGACGGGGCCGGATGTGGAAGAGACAGGGTTTGTTTTGGGTGTGCTGCAACGCACCGCATTGAGGACCGTAAGTTCCTATAGAACAACAACTAACACCGGTTGGAACAGGCTGGTGTGAGTTGCACGGGGAAATGCGGTGCGTGGTGGCTGCCTGATCGAAATACCCGATAACGTACTACACCGGGAAGGTGGTTTTGAAATCACAATTTCCAGGGTGTGGTAATCTGCGTGTATCGTATTGCTACATGTGTTGCAAAACAATACATAACTTCTTCAGCTGGTTTTCTGCCAGGATGTGGTTTTTTCCGCATTTTTGAAACAATCGGCACCACTTGTTATGTGTTTACGCACTTCCAGGTGGGGCACGTACGGACTGTTCAAATGGTCCTAGGACTGGGGTATACTCTGCTGGGAGGAATCGCGGAATTTCCGTTTTTTCCGAGTACTTTAAGCCGGTTAGATCGCTTTGGTATTAGGCACACATCACGGGCAAAGAGAAAAGGTCGTTAGCACGCGTTCAGCAAGAATGAGGATGTTTTAATATGACTCAGTCGGCAATCTGGCGTTTGAATGTGATTGCTCGTGCACTTCCGGTCCTGGCAATCATCGCATGCCTGTTTATTCCCGTGATTGGGTACGGCCAGGAGACATCCCCGGACGTGGATGCGGGCGTGAGCATTCCCGAGGTTCAGCGAATTAACGAGGAAATCCGCAAGGGCTGGGTCGATTATGAACTCAGTCCCTCCCCCATGGCAACCGACGGTGAGTGGTGCCGCCGTGTTTACCTGGACGTGATTGGGCGTGTCCCGTCGGTTCAGGAATTGAAAGAGTTTCACAGCAGCAAGGACGAGGACAAGCGTCAGAAGCTGGTCAACAAGTTGCTTTATGACGAGGAATTCACCGAGCTCTACGCCAATAACTGGACGACCCTTTGGACGAATGTACTGATTGGTCGATCGGGTGGGAGTGAGCGAAACAGCCTGACCAACCGTGCCGGTTTACAGAAATACATGCGGGATTCACTGGCACGGAACAAGCCCTATGACAGGATTGCTTACGAGCTGGTGACCGCCACGGGTTCCAACACGCCGGGTATGGAGGAATTCAACGGGGCGGTGAATTTTCTCACGATGAAGCTCGATGAGAATGCCACGCAGGCGACAGCCGAGACATCGAAAATATTCCTTGGACTCCAGGTCCAGTGCACCCAGTGCCACAACCATCCGTATAACGAATGGAAACAACAGAAGT
>CAYYZW010000220.1:0-5456 GCA_964476375.1 uncultured Pirellulaceae bacterium | reverse complement strand
ATCCTGGTTGCCTTTGTTAACACCTCTGACGAGGACGGCGGCAAGTTCACTCCCCTCTGCATCGATGCCGTCGTCTTGCACGCCTTCCGCAGCCTCCTCGCCCCCCTCGGCCACCGTCAGCACATCGGCCACCGCCACCGGCGGATCGTTGACCGGTGTGACGGTGATGGCCACCGTGGCACCATTCGAGTCCAGCTCCCCGTCATGTGCGTTGTAGGTAAAGCTGTCACTGGTCGTCTCGCTTCCATCGTGCACGTAGCTGAAAGTGCCATTGGCGTTGAGCGTGAGGCTGCCGTGGGACGGGCCATCGACCAGCACCGCTGCCAGGTCGCTGCTGTCCACGTCCGTGTCATTGGCCAGCACGCTCGTCACGTCCCCGGCAAGGGTCGTCGACGTCCCCCCCTCGGCCACCGTCAGTACATCGGCCACAGCCACCGGCGCGTCGTTGACAGGGATCACCGTGACAGCGACCGTGACCACATTCGAGTCCAGGCCCCCGTCGTTAACCTTGTAGGTAAAGCTGTCACTGGTCGTCTCACTGCCGTCGTGCCGGTAGTCAGGCACCCCGTTCGCTTTCACACCCCCGGCTCCCCGGCCAGGATCGGTAACCTGGACGGCGGTCAGCGGATCGCCATCGGGATCACTGTCATTGCCAAGCAGGTTGGGCCCTTCAGCTGAGTCCGACCCCATGAAGACGAAACCGTTGGAGGAAATGCGGACCTGGTCAACCGATTCGCCGAAGTAGTTAAAAGAGAAGCCGATGTCCACCGGATCGGACAGCGCGTCATCGCCAAGCTCCAGAAACACCCCGTTATCGAGGTTTTCAAGATTCGAACTGCCTATCGGCCCGCCTCCATCCCAGGTGTCACCAAATGCATCACCGGCTGTGAAGTGGTAGGACGTGTCCTGGAGTGCAATGCCATCCCCGTGCAGGAGAGTCAAACCATCGGTGCCATCGTGGTTTTCATAGCCAATGGTGGCAAGCCCTCCACCACTGGACACCTCGCCAATCCGAATTTCAAAACCGTTTGTTTCCTCGAAAATGACGACCTGGAAATTCGCGGCTGCTTCATTCGTGCCGCCGTAGCGGTGGACCTGGTCATACCAGACCACAAATCGTCTATCGCCCTCTTCGCCCATCGTTTTCACCTGGATGTCTCCACCGGCCCCCGGGTCCAGATCGGTCCAGAATCCTGCTATCAGGCCATTGGGCGCGCCGGGATCTGGCAGAAGCTGGCCAAGGCAGCATCCCCCCCCCTCGCTGACCGTCAGTGCATCGGCCACCGCCAGCGGGGCACGGGGGACATCGAGCACTGTCCAGTCAAAATCAACTCTGCTGCTATCGCCCCCGTCCGTGACAGTCACTGTGACGGTGGACAGACTCCCTCCCCCCGCAGCGAAATCCAGCGTCCCCGATATGAGTCCGCTGCTGCTGTGAATGCCCAGTCCACCTGGCAAGCCGCTTGCCGAGTAACCCAGGTCCTGCCCTTCCGCATCACTGGCCACGATTTGCAGTGAGACATCCTGCCCTTCCGAGTGTTCCTGGTCATCCGGCCTGCTGACCACCGGCGGATCGTTGACCGGTGTGACGGTGATGGCCACCGTCACGACACCGGAGTCCAGCGCCCCGTCACTGACCTTGTAGGTAAAGCTGTCACTGGCCGTCTCGCTTCCATCGTGCACGTAACTGAAAGTGCCATTGGCGCTGAGCGTCAGGCTGCCGTTCGTCGGGCCATCGACCAGCACCGCTGCCAGGTCGCTGCTGTCCACGTCCGTGTCATTGGCCAGCACGCTCGCCACGTCCCCGGCAAGGGTCGTCGCCGTCCCCCCCTCGGCCACCGTCAGCACATCCGCCACTGCCACGGGCGCGTCGTTGACGCCACTGATCGTGATCTCCACTGTTGCGGTCGAGGTTGTTCCCAGGCCATCGCTGACCGTGTAATTCACGCTGTCCTTGATGGACGCCCCGCTTGCGAGTGCCTGCTGGCTTTCCGGTGGCTCATAGTGCAGCCTCCCGTTTGCCTCAAAAGTCGCCGTACCACCAAGTGCCGTTTCCACTTCGCCGGTGGTCTCCAGGTTCAGTGAACCCTCCATCCCCGGATCGAGGTCATTGCCCAGGATGCCCGGGGCCTGGACCACCAGGGCCGAATCCTCATCGGTGCCGAAGGCATCATCAGTCGCAGCAAAAAACTCTGCCAGCAGATCCTCTGCAGCGGCCACCGTGACCACGTCTGCCTCGACCTCCTTGAACCGGGCAATCATCGCCAGCAGGTCGGCATAGGTGGTCAGCCCATCGGCGGTGAAATCCCCGGCCGCGTCAAACTGGTCCTGTCCGCTCCGGTAGATCTCGCCAAACCGGTTTACATCATCGACATCGTAGTCGCCGTCATGGTCCAGGTCCCCCAGCCCGGCGCCGATGATCGTGGAGGTGAACAGCCCCGGCACGCGCTGGATGCTGGAATTCCCTGTCTGCTCAAAGGAGACAATCGTGGCCACGTTGTTCCCGTGGGGCACATCAAAATAGCCGAACTTGAACAGGTCCCGGTCATACTCCGCGGCAGCCCCCTCGCCGTTACCAACCATCGCCATGATCTCGCTGTCGCTGGTCCCGGCCGGCAGGTTGAGAAAGACATGCACGCTGTCGGCGGTCTTGTCCAGTGAACGCACGACCAGGTCCCGGTTCTCCTGGATCCCGCTATCCCAGGGCAGGAAGCTGTCGACTGCCGATTCTGGAGGCAGGCGGTCCACGTAGAAGACTTCCTTGAAGCTGCTGTAGACTTCCGGGCCGCCGTCGGTACGGTGGCGAAAGGCACGAGCCTCGAGGTAATGCACACCCTCTTCCAGCCCGATCAGGTCAATCGTCTGCAGAAACTCCCCGTCCCCCTCCCAGGTCGCATCTTCCAGGCCGCCCGGTCCAATCCAGGGGCTCGACTTCTGCTGGAACTGTTCAAAGCCGTAGCTCACCGTGCCGGGCTGAAAGAAATCGACGCCGCTGGCCGAACCACCCGGGTTAAGCGTATTGATGGCCCGGCCCCCGTCCAGCTTCAGAAGCGCATGGTCCCCGTCCGCCCACTCGTCGCGGAGCGATCCGAGCAGGTTGACCTCGACCGTCTGGAGGCGGACATCGAGATGGTCAGCCGTGACCACGTGAATATCCGCCTGGCGCTGGATACCGTTCTCGAAATCACTTCCCGGGCTCCCGTCCCCTGCCATCACCGACTGGACATTCAACAGCTCCAGCCCGGCAGGTGCCTGGGGCGTGGGCAGACCATAGATCACGTAACCGCTGCCGGTCCAGTCGCCGTTGGCGTTCATGTTGCGAGGAAATCGCACGTTGACCTTGTTGACCCCGCCATCCTCAAAGACCTGGATCACCTCCGGGATATCATCCAGGGGGTCCCGGGCCGCGTCTGCCGCATTGCCGGTCAGTTCCACCAGGTAGGTCCCCGGGGCAAAACCGACATGCTCGAGCGTGCGACTGTCAAAACCGCTGTCGCTGCGATTCGAGAGCAGGACCAGCGAACTGGAAACCCGTTCAAAAGCATACAGTCCCTGGTCGTCTACCCAGCGCTCGGCATAGTTCCCCCGTCCGTGGGTATTACGGGCACTGACAATCCGCGTCAGGTCACTCCCGTCAGCCACGCTCAGCGCATCCCCACGGCCATCCTTGGGAAACTCGCGCTCGTCCCCGAATTCCTTGCCATTAAAATAGACGACCGTGTTACCGGGCATCATCAGCGTGTAGGCATGGGCCACGTTATCGAGCTGGAAGGGCTTGTGGACATCATGGCTCTGCACGAAGGTCACCCCGGCATTGCCATTATGCAGGGTATCTCCCTGGCCCCCGTGCGGGCTGGTATCGAGTGCTGCATCCTTGATCTGGTACCAGGCGTACCGGTTACTGTCCCAGTTGGTCCAGCCCGGCTGGGTGCCGTACTCGAGGTTTTCCTTGAGGGCAAAGTAGAGCTTGAAGTCCAGCGTGTCCCGGTTCCCCCCGATCCTGCCCGGATCAGCCGGGTCAATGTTCTTCTTGACATGGGGATGCAGAACACCGGGACTGGCATCATAGACTTCCGAGTAGGTGAAAACGTGCTTGGTGCTTCCGTCGAGCAGGGCACGGGGATTCTGCCGGTAGATCGCCCGGTCGAGGTAATCGAGCGCGAAGCCCTGCATGTGCTTGGCCGCGCCAATCCGCAAACCATCCACACCAACCACCTGGACCAGCCACTGGGCATTCCGCATCAGGTAGCCCATGGCGTTTTCCACCGTGGCATCCCCCGCCATCGGGTCCTCCAGGTTGAACTGGTGGACCGGGATATCACCCTCGCCAGTCACCGGATCAAACAGGTAAATCGTGTTATGGCCCACGTCCGGGTAGAACCGCCGGTTGTCGGCATCCGGGACATTGGCCAGCCGCCCAAAAGCCGGAGTTGTTCCGGGCCGGATGTTCTGGCTGTCAGCAGGATCCACCGGGTTACGGATAAACAGGTGGTTCTTCTCCTGGGCAATATCGATCAGGCCGGCCAGCCGCTCATACTCGGCCCCGCCCCAGAATGCCGAATGAAAGTCCCCGTCCTCGTCATTGTCGAGCTTGATCGCCAGGCCCGGGTAGCCGCCGGCATCGTAAAACCCCTCGGTGGAGATGGTCGAGTAGCCGTTATGGTTCATGACAAAGTCGACGTGCAGATCAACACCGGCACGGTGCATCGTATCGGCCAGCACTCGCAGGCCGGTCTCGGTCCCGTAGAGGGTCGGCCGGCCCGCCTCGCCCAGGTCAAAACGATCATAAACATCGTAGCCCACGGTCTGGTCCCCCGTGTCACCACGACTGGGCGGGGGCATCCAGACCGCCCCGTAACCGGCCAGGAAGGCATCCGTCATGCGGTCTTCCATGGTGTCGTAGGAGGCCTCGAACCACTGCAGGATGGGAGCGGCCGAGATATCGATCAGCGTGCGGGCATAAACATTGACCGTGAAGGTCACCTCGCGAAAGGCGTTGTCCTCTGCAGCGGAGAGACTGCCATCCAGGCCGGCATCCGTCACCCGGACGGTAATCACGGTGGTCCCGGAGACCCCGGACTCGGGCTGGTAACGAATCGATCCACCGGCCTCGGCCGACGTGTAGACGACCGACAGGCTGCCAATCAGCGTGGTATTACTGCTGGTAGCGATAACCTCCAGTGCCTGGTTCTCTCCCCCCCCGGCACCGACGCCGGAGAACGTCACGACCTGCTGCCAGGCCCCCTCGAAAATGGCTGTCGGGTTGGAAATCGCATCGATCGTGGGCAGGTCATTCACCGGGGTGACCGTGACCAGGAAAGTCCGGGAGGTCGTGGCATTATCATCGGTCGTCGCCAGGTTCCCGTCATGCCCCCCGTCGCTGACCGTGACCGTAATGGTGGCGGCCCCGTGGGCATCGGCCACCAGGGCAAGAGCGAGCGAACCGGTCGCCGCCG
>CAYYZW010000219.1:0-10785 GCA_964476375.1 uncultured Pirellulaceae bacterium | reverse complement strand
TCGTGGATTGCGTATTATTATCTGTAGTCGCTGTCATTTTTCCGCTGGAAAAACTGCTCCCTGCTGCTAACCAGGGAGTCTCGTTGGCGCGTTTTTTGGGGAGCTTAAAGAATGACACGGCAGGTCACGATCGGGCGGGGGAACATGTTGGCCAGGAAGTCGATGCGGAATTCCGATTGCGTATGTCCTACCATCATGCCGTTGGCGTATCGCCCGGTCATTACGTCGTCATGGACTTTCAGGTCGTCGTAAATCTCCTGAGGGGTCGGCTGGGGGGCAGGCTCATTCGTTGTGGAAGCCTGCTCGGATGCCGGTGGCGCCGGGATCGGCCCGTACCGTTCACTGTAAACATCGATGTTCTTGCCGAGTGCGTCGATGAACTGGGGCAGTACCGCGTGGGGCACAATCACACGGGCCGCCAGTTGGGTTGGCTGTCCAAGGTTCTGGATGAAGTCGACCACGAACTCGCTGCTTCCGGTCATCACGATGGCCCCGGTGCTGAATACACCGGCACTCACGGTTTCTGGTACGAGTGCCGAAACGTGCTGGACCTGGACCTGCTGGGGATGTCCCTGCGGGTGTTCATCATCCGGTTCGGGGGCCGGTGTTGCTTCAGCCATGGTCCTGCATCCTGCAGCGAGCGGAGAAAACGTTGTCCGCTAGAGATCAATCTCGGTGAACCGGCCCTTGCTGTCCCCGACCGACTCCACGTTGGCACCGACCCGGTCGAGCATGGAGAGGAAGAGATTGTTGAGCGGAGTTTCCGAGGAGGTCTTGATGTGGCGGCCGGTACGGATGGTCCCTCCACCACCCCCTGCCAGCACGATCGGCAGGTTGTGGTGATCGTGCCGATTGGCATCGCCCAGGCCACTCCCGTAAAGCAGCATCGAGTTGTCCAGCAAGCTTCCTTCTCCCTCGGGAGTCTCTTTCATCTTCTTGAGCAGGTAGGCGAAGTGGGTGGCAAGGTATTTGTCGATGCGGCGGATCTGATCCATTTTCTCGGTCTTGTTCTGGTGGTGGGAAAGGGAATGATGTCCCTCGTTGACGTCCACCATGCGGTAGGGCCGATTGTCACCCGCATTGCCCAGCATGAAGCTGCTGATACGGGTGGCATCGGACTGGAAAGCGACCACGATGATGTCCATCATCAGGCGGATGTGTTTTCCCAGGTCCTGGGGGACACCCTCCGGCAGGTTCAGCTCCGGAGGTTGAAGGCTGGCCGCTTTCTCCGCCCGTTCAATCCGCATTTCCAGGGCCCGCAGGCTTTCAAAGTACTCGTCCAGCTTGCGACGGTCGGTCTGCCCGAGTTGCGTGCGGAGACGATCGGCATCCTGTGCGACCAGGTCAAGAATACTCTTTCGATAGAGGTTTCTTTCCTGGCGACTTGCCTCGGCGTCACGGCCGTCACCGAAAAGTCGCTCGAAGGCGAGCCTCGGGTTGATCTCCTTGGCCATCGGCGTGGTCTCGGTTTTCCAGGAAATGTTGGACGAGTAGGCACAGCTATAGCCGGAGTCGCAATTCCCGGCATTCCGGCCACGGTTGATACCCAGTTCCAGTGAAGGCAAGCGGGTCAGGCCTCCGATTTCCATCGCTGCCGCCTGGTCAACAGAAACCCCCACACTGATGTCGGCCCCGGAGGTCTTGTATGGATGGGCACCGGTCAGGAAAGTGGAGGCACAGCGGGCATGGTCACCCGGGCCATCTCCCTTGGCCCGGCCGTTGTCCTGGGCCAGCCCGGAGATGACGTTCAGGTCGGACTTGTAATCTGCCAGTGGCGAGAGGGTGTCGGAGAGCTGGAAATCGACGCCGTCCTTTTCCGGGGTCCATGACTGCATGATGGCCCCGTTGGGGAAAAACACGAAGCCCATTCGTACCGGGTGGGTCGTTGCGGCCGGGGCCGCCAGCGCACCGGTGGCGGGAGCCATCGCGTCAAGAAGCGGAAGGCCCATGGCCAGCCCAAATCCCTTGATGAATGTCCGGCGTTTGAGACTGGTCATTCTTTTCCTCCATCTCCCCGTCGCTTTCGAAACGGGTCACTAAGAACAATCTGTTCCACAATTGCCGAGAATCGGTACTCGCGTGACGGTAACACCTTGATAATGTCCTCGACGGCACACTGATCATAATACCTCAAACCGCGTCCCAGTGCGAAGACCAACATCTTTTCCGTAAAGGAACGCACGAAGTCTTTTTCCCGCTCGCGAAGAATCTCTATTAATTCTATCGGCCCGTCAAACTTCTCTCCCCCAGGCAATGTGCCGGAGGAATCGATGGGAAATTCCCCGTCCACCTGCCTCCATCGCCCGATGGCGTCAAAATTCTCGAAACCGAAGCCAAGCGGATCCATGTGCTGGTGACAACTGGCGCATATCGGCTTCGTGCGATGAAGTTCCAGCTGTTCCCGAAAGGAAGCTGCTGGAAGGGCTTTTTGGGTCGTCTCGATTTCTGGGACATCTGCGGGAGGATCGGGCGGGGGGGTGCCAAGAATGTTCTCCATGATCCACTTTCCTCGCTTCACAGGGGATGTCCGTGTGGGGTCGGAAGTGATAGTGAGGATGCTGGCCTGTGTCAAAATGCCGGCCCGGGGAAGCCCCTCGAGAGAGACTCTCTGGAATTGTTCCCCCACCACCCCGTCGATTCCGTAGTGACGGGCAAGCCGCTCGTTGAGGAAAGTAAAACGGCCGTCCAGGAAGTCCGTCACCGGCCGGTTGTCTCGCATCACCGAGGCAAAAAACATCTCCGTCTCCTGCTGCATGTCGCTTCGCAACTGGTCGTCAAAGGGGAACAGGTCCGGGTCGGGGCTGGCCAGTTCCAGGTTTCGCAGGTTGAGCCACTGCGTTGCAAATGCGTCGACCAGGCTGTCCGCCCGTGGGTCGGCCAGCATCCTCTTGATTTGCTCTCGTAATACCCCGGTCTTCCTGAGTTGCCGTCGCTCTGCCAGTTCCAGAAGCTGGTCATCTGGGATGCTGGACCAGAGGAAAAACGACAGCCGGCTTGCAAGGGAAAGATCATCCACCAGCTGGACCCGGGACGGGTCGTCGGCCCCGTCCCCCCCCTCGCTGCGAAAAAGGAACTGGGGGGAGACCAGGATGGCGCTGATGGCCACCTGCAGACCTCGCTCGTAACTTTCCTCCTGGTCGACGGCAAACTGGACCAGGCCGGCATACTGGTTTACCTGATCATCCGGTACAGGGCGTCGGAAAGCACGTCGCATCAGGGGCGCGAGCACCTGGGAGGCCGCCCCGGCAACGTCCCGTTGTTCGTCCGGGTGGGCCGTGACGATGCGGCGGTGGCTTGGCGGTAATTCTCCTGCATCGATCCGGGTGGGCCCGCGCCAGCCAAGCGAGCGGATATACATGTTGCGGTCACGGTTCGCCGGATCCGGGTCGTCAGGATTGTAGTAGTCATTGCTGAAAGTTGCCGAGATCCGGTGCTCGCCCTTGGCCACCATGACTTCCAGCATGTACTCTTCCATCTTGCGATGGGATGCGGGAATCTCCAGCACGCCGGCCTTCTTGTTGTCGACGGAAATATCCAGCCGGGCCACCTCGTCTCCCGCCTGCTGGGCCCCGGCGGTCACCAGGACCTGGTAATGGCCCTTGCTGGTCGCGGCTATCGTGGCCGTGACGGTACCCCGGGAGGGCATCAGGATCGTGTCGCCGGCAGGCTTGGCTGCTCCTTCCAGCACCAGTTGGCCTGCCGGGATGACCAGCTTCTTGGGATCGGCCTGGTTTACGGCAACAATCACCGAGCGACTTACATCCTCTGCCGCATCCATGTATTTTTCAAAAAGCAGCGGGGGAAGGGAGAGTACGTCCCCGATATTGTCGAATCCATCCCCGACATCATCCGAGGGAAAGTCTTTTGTCGGATTCAAATCGACGCCGAAAAGGTCACGGATCGAGTTGTGGTATTCCAGCCGGTTAAGCCGACGGACCGTGACGCGTCCCGGGTCGTACCGCTGGTCACAATCGAGGAAGTTCAGGGCCTGGTCCAGCCAGGAGACAATCTTTTCCCGTTCCTCAGGGTTTGGCTGGCTCTCGTCCTCCGGCGGCATCGAACCGAATTTCACCATCTGGAACACGCGCTCCCACATCTGGCGGTTTTCGCGGATCGTGATTCCACCGGTCGCCAGGTCCACGCGGACCTCCTCGTTCTGTTCGTCCGGCCCATGGCAGGAAAAGCAGTATTTCTCAAGAAGCGGCCGGACGCCGGTGGTAAATGCCTGGGCATAGTCGCCCTGGGAATCTCTTCTCGCGGGTCTGTCCTGGGCCGGGGCTTCCGGTTCGGAAATGCCTCGCCAGCAGACCAGCAGGGCGATCGCCGCCAGCAGGATGGCACCGGCAGAGAATCGGGCGTTGGTCAGCAGGCAAGGCCGGTCCATCAGGCAGCAACTCCAGCGGGTAGGTTTGGCGGCCAGAAGCTGTGTGTGCCGGCCGGCCCGGGCGGGTAGTTCTCGTTGAGGGAGGTTTATTATACCGGCCAGCCGGCAAAAAAGGGCCTGTCGAAAGGGTAAGGTATGAGGGAAATGGGCCTTCCGGGATGCGGACAACTGGGCTAGAGGATGTACTTGCTCAGATCCTCGTCGTGGCTGATATCGTCCAGCCGGGTGGAGACGTAGGCGGCATTGACCTCGACCTTTCCCATTTTCATGTCGGGTGCCTCAAAGCTGAGTTCTTCCAGCAGCCGTTCGAGAATCGTGTAAAGCCGGCGGGCACCGATGTTCTGGGTTGTCTGGTTCACTTCGAAAGCACAGGTGGCCAGGGCATCGACCCCGTCCTCGGTAAAGTCGAGCGTAACGCCCTCGGTTTTCAAAAGAGCGGTGTACTGCTTGGTGAGCGAGTTCTGCGGTTCCCGAAGAATACGGAAAAAATCGTCCTTGGTAAGGTCATCCAGTTCCACGCGAATAGGGAAGCGTCCCTGGAGTTCCGGCATCAGGTCGCTGGGCTTGCTTTCATGAAAGGCCCCGGCAGCGACAAAGAGGATGTGGTCGGTGCGTACATACCCGTAACGGGTCTGTACGGTTGTTCCTTCCACGATCGGTAGCAGGTCACGCTGGACGCCCTGCCGGGAGACATCCGCGCCACGGGTCTCCTGGGAGGTGACCTTGTCAATCTCGTCAAGGAAGATGATTCCCATGTTCTCGGCAATCTCGATGGCCTGGGACTTGACCGCTTCGCTGTCGAGCAGGGCCTCGCATTCCTGGTCAAAGAGGATCTGCCGCGCCTGGGAGACGGTCACTTCTCGCTGGCTTGAAGTCCGCGGCATGATTTTCTCGAACATCCCCTGCAGGTCCATGTCCATCTGTTCCATTCCCATGCCACTGAGCATGACCGGAACGGATTTCTGTTCAATCGAGAGTTCGACCAGGCGATCTTCAAGTTCTCCGCCCGCCAGCATGGCCTTGAGCTTGTCACGGGTTCGCTCGTACTGCTCCTTGGCCGCCACGTTCTCATCGGTGCTGCCCAGGCTGACCGGAGGGGGGGCCAGGAGGTCCAGCAACCGGGTCGTGACACGAAGCTGTGCCTCCTCCCGGACTCCCTCGCGTTCCTGTTCCTCGACCAGGCTGATGGCATTTTCCACCAGTTCACGGATCATGCTTTCCACGTCCCGTCCGTAGTATCCAACCTCCGTGTACTTCGACGCTTCTACCTTGATGAAAGGGGCGCCGGTCAGTCGCGCCAGGCGGCGGGCGATCTCTGTCTTTCCCACGCCGGTAGGACCGATCATGAGGATGTTCTTGGGGGCCACCTCCCGCCGCATGTCCTCGTCCAGTTGCTTTCGCCTCCAGCGATTGCGGATGGCAATCGCCACGGAGCGTTTGGCATCCCCCTGCCCGACAATATACTTGTCCAGTTCCTCGACAATCTGTCGAGGTGTCAGGTCCGATCCAACCATGCTGTTATTCGCCATCACGTTTTCCTACACCTCGCTCTGCAGTTGTTCGACAACGATGCTGGTATTGGTATAGACGTCGATGCCGGCGGCGATCTCCAGTGACTGCTGCACAATCGCCTCGGCGGAAAGACTGGCGTGATGTGCCAGGGCACGGGCGGCGGCAAGTGCGTAATTCCCACCCGAACCGATGGCGACGATTCCATCGGTAGGCTGGATCACGTCCCCGGTTCCACTCACAAGCAGGGTGTGGTTCTTGTCCGCCACAACCAGCATGGCTTCCAGACGCCGCAGGGCACGGTCCATTCGCCATTCCTTGGCCAGTTCAATGGCGGCCCGGGGGATGTTTGCCGGAAAGTCCCTTAATTTTGCCTCGAACCGCTCCAGCAGCGCAAAGGAATCGGCGCTGGAGCCGGCAAAGCCACAAAGAACCTGGTCTTCCATCAGACGCCGGATCTTGGTGGCATCCGCCTTCATGATCGAAGATCCAAGCGTGACCTGGCCATCGCCTCCCATGGCAACAAAGCCGTCGTGACGTACGGTCAGGATGGTGGTCGCATGTATTTCCATGAAATGTCACCAAGAATAAAACGGCGGGCAGAAAACCATACCTTCACCCTTTGCCATTCTCCTCGAAAAAGCAGATCCCCTCCAGTGGCCCCGCCTGCAAAAGCAACAGAGGGTTCTGCGAGAAACGACCTTTCCAGGGTGTTAGGGTGCAATACTACCCTCCCGCAAGGGGATCGATTATCCTGCTAGGCATGAATAACAACGTCCTCCCCCGCAGTAACGAGTTAATGTCCCGCCAGGACACGGCACTTCTGGTTGTCGATGTCCAGGAGCGATTGTTGCCACGGATCGACGGGGTGGAAAAGATGGTCTGGAATATCCGCCGTTTGATCGACGCGGCGGGGGTGCTGGGGCTGCCGGTGGTCGCTACGGAGCAGTATCCCAAGGGCCTGGGGTCGACGGCTCCACTGCTTGCAGAACGGCTTGGCGAGATCCCGGAAAAACGGCGGTTTAGCTGTGGCCAGATGACCGAGGTGGTCGAGCCGTGGACAGACAACGGGATCGACAAGATCCTGGTGGCAGGTATCGAAGCACACGTCTGTATCCAGCAGACCTCGCTGGACTTGTTGGCCCAGGGGTTTTCTGTTTTTGTGGCCGCCGATGCGGTTTCCAGCCGCCATGCAGAAGACCGGGATTTTGGACTGCGACGGATGGAGTCAAGCGGTGTCACATTGACGACGACCGAGGCATGTATTTTTGAGTGGTGCGAGACATCCGAGGCGGCGGAATTCAAAAGTATCAGCCAGCTTGCCCAGGAGACGTGGCCCCTGGCGTAACTGCCACCTGCCGGGCCACTGGCATACCTCACAGGGTGGCGGTACATTTTCCACAGAAGAGATGTTTTCCAGCAGCGAAGGAGTGATAAAGCGTGAATCAACCTGTACAACCTCCAGTGCGTACCCTGATGGGCCCGGGACCAAGTGATATTCATCCGCGGGTCCTGGAGGCAATTGGCAAGAACACCGTCGGACACCTGGATCCGTATTACCTGGAAGTCATGGATGGCCTGCAGGCAATGTTGCGGAGCCTGATGAAAACGGACAACCCGATGACGATGGCGATCAGTGCCACGGGCTCCGCCGGTATGGAGTCGGCGGTTGTCAATGTGGTGGAACCTGGCGACTCCATGGTCGTCTGTGTCAACGGCGTCTTTGGTGGACGGATGGCGGACGTGGCGGAGCGAGCGGGCGCGGATGTCACCATCGTGGAACGACCATGGGGAGAGGTCTTTCGTCCGGAGGACCTGGCGCCGGTGCTCGAATCGGTCCGGCCCAAGGCGGTTGGTATCGTGATGGCCGAAACATCGACGGGAGCCCATCAACCCCTGGAGGACATTTCCCGGCTGGTCCATGATGCCGGCGCCCTGCTGCTGGTGGATGCGGTAACATCGCTCGGCGGTACGGACGTGCGAGTCGACGAGTGGCAGATTGATGTGCTTTATTCCGGCTCCCAGAAATGCCTTGGTTGTCCTCCAGGCCTTGCCCCAATCAGTTTCAGCCCGGCGGCCATGGAGGTCGTGATGGGGCGTACAAGCAAGGTCCAGAGCTGGTACCTGGACGTCTCGATGCTGGCAGATTACTGGGGAGAGAACCGTGTTTACCATCACACGGCACCGATCAACATGAGCTACGCGCTTTACGAGGCCCTGCGTATTATTCATGAGGAAGGCCTGGAAGCCTGTTTTTCCAGGCACCAGCAGCAATACCGTGCTCTCAAGGCTGGTTTGAGTGCCCTCGGGATCCACTACACGGCAGAGGAAGGACACCAGTTGCCGATGCTCAACGCCGTCCGCGTCCCGGAGGGAGTCGATGACCAGCTCACTCGAAAAGGACTCCTTGAGCGGTTTGGCATCGAGATCGGAGGGGGGCTGGGAGCTTTCAAGGGGAAGGTCTGGCGGATTGGTTTAATGGGTTATACCGCCCGCAGCAGTAACGTACTGCTGTTTCTCTCCGCACTGGAACAACTCCTGGCAGACCAGGGATATGCCTTTGACCACGGCGCCAGCATTGCCGCGGCGAACAGTGTTTACCAGCAGGGCAATGACTAAACGGATCAGGGGGCAAGCGTCACGGTGGGCGGTCGGAAGAGTCGTGCTCCCTGCGGATCGGTGAGATCCAGTTGCTGGCCCTTCAAGTCCTCCCCCTTCAATCCACCATGCTCCTTGGCAAACGTCAGCAGGTGCGTCAGCTTGGTGCTGGAATCTGCTTCCTTGTCTGCTTCCTGGCCCGGCGGAAAACCCCAGTGAATGAGGAACTGGTCTCGTGTGACCAGGTCATACTGGTAAGGCCCTTCTCTCCCGCCTCCGCCCCGGGGGCGAGTGCGAATCCGGTAGAGGTCAAGCTGCTTCCAGGGGACATTCGAGAGTTGATCAGCGATTTTCGCTCCGCCACGAATCCTCTCGTCTCCCCAGTAGGTGCCGACAGGCCCGGCGGGGCCACTGTTGTCAGCCATCACGCGAAGGAAGTCATTCACCTGGGCCTGGTCAAAATCATCCGGGGGTAGACAGACCGCGTCGACATCGATCGGAAGCAGTCCCGGCTCTCCCTGGATGACCTCCACCATGGCGACCGGTCGGCGGTAAACGAGAACGACGTCCACACCATCGGCCCGCTTGGATACTCGACGGACACTGGCTACCCAGTTCTGCACGAGGAAGGCCCCCCGGACCTTGTCCAGGAGTTGCTTGTCTGGCAGGGAGAGATCTGTCAACTTGCCATCGTCAATTGCCGCGGCCTTGATGTTGGATCGAATCCACTCCGGCTTGGGGGGTGTGACCCGGATCGTGTCGGCACGCAGGAGGTAATGTTCCTGGCTGCCGATACCTGGTCCCCAGCGGTCCCATGCAAGCCAGGCAGAGATCCAAAACACGCCGATGACGAGCAGGCTGGCGGCGAGTGGCGATCGGAACCACAAGAGCCAGCCAAGGAGCCGTGCGAGCATGCTGCGGCTTTCTCGAACGTCCTCGGCTGTTGGCATGATGATTCTCCACGAATGCAGAAAAAGAGGAAAACTCTCCCCTTTTCAATCATCGCCCAGAGGCAGGGATTTTCATCACCGAACTCGTCCGAAAGCGACAGAAATATTACCAGCGATCTATCTGGACCTCGAGTTCGACTTCCAGTTGCTCTGCCACCTTGTCACGAACGGACGTGATTAACTGGTCCACGTCCTTGCTGGTGGCATTGTCACGGATCACGATGTAATTTCCGTGGTTTTCATGCAGTTCTGCACCACCGACCTGGAATCCCCTTAACCCGGCCTGTTCAATCAGGCTGTCCGCGGTGATTCCCCCGTGATCCTTGAAAATACGACCGGCACCGAGATCGCCGACCGGGTGCTGGGCTCGTTTCTGGATCCAGAGTTTCTGGACGCGCCGTGTTACTTCTCGTGGATCCTCTGCTTCCAATTGAAAAGTACCACTCAAGACGACGGGTTCATCGAGATTGGACTGGCGGTAGGAGAAACGCAATTCCTCCCTGGTTCGGTGTTCAATCTGTCCGATCCGTGTCATCACGCTAACCGATCGCGTCCTCTGTCCGATGTCGCCACTATCGGTCCCCGCATTGGTGCGTAACGCTCCGCCGACGGTACCGGGGATGCCGGCGAGTTGTTCCAGTCCCGAGAGACCCTCACGGGCTGCCGTGGCAACGAGGTGAACAAGTTTTGTTCCACCACCTGCTGTCAGTTCGGTACCCTCCACCTGGACCTGGGAGAACTCAGCGGCGGAAAGGTGAATCACGAGCCCGTCAATACCAGCGTCCGGGACGAGAATATTGGAACCACTTCCGAGCATGTGGACCGTGATTGTTTCCTCGGCGGCTCGCTGGAGCAGCAACGCCAGTTCCTCCTGGCAGGTCGGCTCAGAAAAAAACCGCGCGGGGCCCCCCAGCCGAAAACCCGTGTAGGGAGCCAGCAGTTCTCCTTCTCGCACGATATGTTCAAGTCCGTCGTACCAGGCCATGGCCAGTTTTAACCTCGTGGCAGTATTTTCATCTGCCGTGTTGAATCTGTTGATTGTCACTAGACGATGCTGCTACAAAGCATCACTGTTTCAACCCATTCCCGCAAGCGGTGCAGGTCCGAAGCGGTGAGTTCTCCTTCTCGAACAATAGGCCAGATCGTCTTCTTATCCGTACCGGGAACGGCTGCATGGATGGCAAGGCAGCCATTCAGATCGTACTTCAGGTCGACCTCGATCGGACTGTTGGCGGGCAGGTTGGATGGCAGTCCGTCAATAATGCTCTGGCCGATGTCGATGCTGTCGATCTTTAAACGGGCTTCGCCTTCGATTAACTGGACCATGACCTATGCCTGGCCGGT